>WHTE01000104.1 GCA_009377845.1 Nitrospirales bacterium
TGACTGAATAATAAGCTCTTCATATGAGGAATGGATTTGGCCGACTTCCGTGTAGGCTTTGGCAAAAGCTTCAAGATTGTTTCGAACCAGTTCTCCCTGACTGGACTGTAATGCGACATCTTGGGCATTCACTCCAGCAAGAGGTAGCAACCCGAATACGCTGATGATAAGTACCAATACTCGCACTAACTTTCGGTTCATGGCCATGGAATTCATAATCTTTCTCCTTTTTTTTGTTTGCTTGAATGAATAAATTAGCGGCCTCATTGACTTCGACTTCACTGATTATTTCACCCCCAGGCCGGGCCGGACCGAGCCCATTTTGGTATGCGGTTTTTTATTATTTCTCAAACCCTAGTCCAGCTCCAGTCATCGCTCTAATCAGATCGTGCCTGGTGACCGATTTGATCACTTGGCCATCCCGGACGACCGGGATAATCTGTAATTCCTCTTCTTGAAAACGGGTTACAACTTCAGAAATTGATGTCATTTCTGTAACCGAAGTGCAATCTTCTTTCATGAGATCTTCAGCTTTGAGTTGTCCGATATCCCTGCCCTTACGCAAAGCATCGAGAATTTCGACTTCATCAATGATTCCAGCTAAATGCCCTTCATCGTCGACCACCGGAGCCACCGGAATGTGATTGGATAAGATGTCCATCACCACAACGCTTGCATCTCCTTGAGTGTGATATCGCAACATATGAGTCGCCACGATATCCCCCACCGTGTCATAACCTGTCGCAGACATTCCAGGCAGGTTCATAAATACCCCCTTCTTTCCTTACAGTAAAAAGGCGGAAACCCTTTCCTTCCTTCCAAAATTCCAAAACGAAATGTTAATCCAATCCACCTGCCAATTTTTTAGGACAATGTGGAACTCTTTCGTAACGTTACGCTTCATCTACGCTATTACCCACTTCGACGCAAAATCCGGGCCTAAAATGCCTGCCGGAATCCTAAAGGAAATTTTCCTTACATTTCCTATGGTTCTCAAGAATAGGAAGGACGCATGTGTGTATCACCCTCATTTCAGAAAAAAGGTAAGGAGTAAATTTTACAATGCACCCAACGTAAATCTTACAAATTCTTGTCTAAGGCAAAATGGCGGGCTTGGGGAAATGACAGCACGCATCAGAAAAAATTATGGAGATGCCCCATCACTCGATTGGGTGATCAATCAGAAGATCCTACACCGGATTCACAACTCCTTCCTGTTTATGGGTAGCAATTTCCTTGTGGAAAACCCCGTGAAAAAAATTTACCTTCTTTGATTTTCAGATACATGAACAACAAAACTTAATCACTTAATCATCATAAATATCTCACTCCTAACGTCGAACAGTCTTCCCTTGCGGGATCGATAAAAATGAGGGAATTGCATTTATTTAGTCGACAGCAGGAGATGGTGGTGTCCGCATTATTTGTGATCAATGAAAGAGTGTCTACGATCCCTCCCCTAACAGGAAACATAATAACGATTTGGGCTTTCCATCCTGGCTAGAATTTGAGGAGCCCTTCATCACCTAAGATTAAAAATATGATGGTTCTACGGTTGACTCCGGTTAACCAGATCGCGCAGCGTTAACGGTGCCTTATTCGCTGAGATTCCGAGAAGGGGTTGAAACGCCGCCATCGGCGTCTTGCGCCGGTGGAAGCGGAAAACTAACTCGTCCAGATAGCGCTGGAGATACTTCGGCTCAACACCGTGCTGGGTGCCATTGAGCCAAACCTTGAGATTGCTGAAGACTCGGTGGATATGTGGTGCAACTTTGTGCGCTCGCTCCGGTGTTCGAACCATTCGCACGCGATGCGTGGCCCCCAACAGAGCCGCGTCGGAATACCCGCGCCAGCCGTCGGTTCGGAGTGTGTGAATCCGGCCTGAATATTTTCCGTCAAAAACTCACGAATGCTCATCTCGCCCGCATCCTTCAGGATCGAGAGACGCAACCGATCGGCCCGTTCACACCGTTTGCCCTTCTTGTCTTCCTATTGTCTTCCTAGGTGAGCACCTCAACCGTGCCGATCATCAAACTCTTGTGCTGGGCTACGGTTGAGCCTCGACCTTGCTGACCTTTTGCCGGTCCGCCGATGAGCGACTCATCGGCCTCAATCAAGCTGGAGAGATGGCTGCAGTTCTCGTTGACCATTCCGTTGCGCAGCCGATGCAGCATGTGCCAGGCCGTGGTGGCACTCGATAGACCTCGCTGTCGTGAAAGCTGTACGGCACTGATTCCTGGCGCATGTGTCGTTATGAGGTAGGCGGTCTCATCGTGTAAACCTTACTTATGCTTTTGTAAGATTTACATTTTTCACCACGGTTTCATCACGCTTTTCTTAATTTTTTTTAATCTGATTTTAAAATTTATCCAAAAGAAACAACCGGTTATCGCCACATCACCAGCGGCATTCCGGCGGCATCAACTTTGCTCATCTAGAGCAACATCTACGAGAATCCCCCGCCGTATAAACCAGATTTGTATGAAAGGAGTTACTTATGAGAATCGCCCAATTGGCGCCCTTAGCGGAAAGTGTTCCACCTAAATATTATGGAGGAACCGAACGGATCGTATCGTATTTAACTGAGGAACTTGTCCAACAGGGGCATGATGTGACCCTCTTTGCCACCGGGGATTCTCAAACGAATGCCCGACTGAACCCTATGTGCCGGGAAGGCCTTCGAAAGGCCAATGGGGTCTCCAATCCGCATGCTCCTTTTACTATGATGTTAGAGAAAGCCTTTGCAGCAGCGGATCAATTCGACGTCATTCATTCACATCTCGATTTTCTAACTTTTCCACTAGCTCGGCGTTGTGGCACTCCCGTCCTGACGACCCTTCATGGCCGTCTTGACCTTCCTGAACTCAAACCGATATTTGCAGAATTTATTGATTGTCCTCTTATTTCCATTTCACATGCCCAACGGCAACCGTTAGCTTGGGCCAGCTGGCAACAAACCATCTATCATGGATTACCTGAAAACCTGTATAGCTTTTATCCTTTTTCCCAATCTTACCTGGCCTTTATCGGTCGAATCACTCCTGAAAAACGACCCGATCATGCTATTGAAATTGCCAAACGCGTGGGCATGCCTTTAAAGATCGCGGCAAAAGTTGATCCTGTTGACCGGGAATATTTTCGTACCGTCATTCAACCCCTTTTGTCCGATCCTTTGGTGGAATTTGTAGGTGAAGTCACGGATGCCGAAAAGAATGAATTACTCGGCAACGCATTCGCTTTGGTGGCGCCCTTCGATTGGCCGGAGCCATTCGGTCTGGTCTTTATCGAGGCCTTGGCCTGCGGCACCCCGATTTTAGCTTATCGTCGCGGTTCCGTTCCCGAAATTATTGATGACGGCCAAACGGGATTCATCTGTGACACGGTGGACCAAATGGTGAATGCTGTATCCAGAGTTTCGACACTTGACCGCAAGCATTGTCGGCAAGTCTTTGAGAAACGGTTTACCCTGAAGCGAATGGTCCAGGATTATCTGGCGGCGTATGAAACTCTGGTGGACCAGCCGGCGGAAATGTCGGATAGGGCCTTAAGGATTGTGAATTTATAACCAGATTTCTTCATTACGCAAATTATTCTTTTAAACAGGTAAGCCATGTCCCAATCCAATGCTGCCGGGGCCTCACCTGAGAACAGGTGGGACTTATTTCAAAATCGTAATTTCCGTCTGTTGTGGACTTCACAGGCGGTCTCGCAAATTGGCGATGGATTAACCAAGGTAGCTCTCCTGTGGTTCGTCTACCAATTGACGGGATCCGCCTTAAAAATGACGATGATCGGTCTGTTGCAAACCATTCCCCCGCTGGTCCTCAGCCCGTTGGTGGGTGTGTATTTAGATCGATTACCTAAAAAACCCGTGCTGGTGATCCTCGACGTTTTCCGGGCATTTTTAATTTCCCTCATTCCAATCCTCTATGCTTTGGATGCCCTGACCTTGGAAGTGCTGTTTATACTGGTATTTTTCACAGCTATCTTCTCTACCGCGTTTGGTCCGGCTCTGGCTGCCTCTCTCCCGCTTCTCGTCAAGCCTTCTGAACTGATGTCAGCCAATTCCCTTCTGCAATCAACCACGAATATGGGCATATTAATTGGGCCGGCTATTGGCGGAGTCCTCATTGCGTGGCTTGGCACGGAAAACGTGCTCTATGTGAATACGGTGACCTTTCTGTTGTCAGCTTTGTGTTTACTGCCGATTAAAGAGAAACTGTTTTCTACCGCCCCCCAAATGGCGAAGAAGACGGCGAACCTTAGCCAGGATCTGCTTGTCGGCATGCGGTTTGTGTTTAGAGAGCGACCCGTTCTGCGTTCTCTGCTAATCACGACAGTCTTTTACACATTGGGGGCTAGTGCCTTTATTTACGTGCTCCCCCTTTTCGTTCACGATCACATGGAAGCGGATCCTGTATGGCTGGGATGGCTATGGTCTGCTATGGGGGCAGGGATGTTACTCACCTCCTTAGGTCTAAGCTGTGTGAAAAACTTGGACCGGAATGGTCGGATCATCCTTATGGCTTTTTCCATGGTACTGGGAGGAAGTGCTCTTCAATTACTTGCTCATTCACACTCGGTCGTGTGGGGATTTATTCTCGTAACCGTCATTGGAGCCAGTACGGCCGCATTTACGCCCATCGCGTGGTCTATCATTCAAGAAACCACTCCCACTCATTTAATGGGGCGAGTCTTTACCTTGATCAATACCGCGAGCATGGCCATGGCCAGTGGAGGAATGGTAACCTTTGGAGGGGTGGCGGATACATTCGGTTCAATGGCGGGCATATCGATGATTAGCTTCGTGTTTTTGGTCACAGGTGGGGTGGTGGTTATTTCCCATCGGTTCACCATTCAAGGACGAAAGCTTTTCCCATGGTGCGCCATGGAATCTTCTGCCCACTGTGATTCGAAAAAGCCATGGAGTCCTGTCAGAATTATCTATCCCACGCCACCCATCGATAGAAAATGGAAAAGGAAGAACCACCAATGGGTTCAGAATATCTCTCCCTCTTCATCTGGGAAAATACCAGATGTCCCCCCACAACATAGCTCTCGCGCACAGCCTTTGCCAATAGAAATGCGCATAAGTCCTCAGTCAACTCCATAAGAACGAGAGGTGGACCATGAAACGTATCCTCCCCGGCCTTTTAGTAATAAGTCTGGCTATGACGATAATCCCCGGTGGTCTTGTATTCGGCTCCCTAGAACCATCGGAATTGACCTCTCCGCCTTTGACCTATCAAGCAATCGAAGGGCATATTGTGGCCAAAGGGGTGTTGGTCTGGGAGGAGAGACTTTCCCCCATGAATGAAGTTCAGCTGAAAAGAGAATATTTGGTCTTGGAAAATTCTCAATCTTCTATGGATGAACGAATTGTGTTGGAGTGCGAACCGTTGTTAATTTCTATCGATCAATTTCATTTAGGGGAGAAAATTCAAGCGCAATTAGCGGCCGATGGGTCCATTGTCTCGGCAAAACATATCAAGTAGGAATGAATTATTAAAATGGCATTCAGCACCATGAAGAAAACTTTCATACTTCTTGAAAACAATATTTTCTAACTGAGAACGTATGAACTCTCTTTTGACTGTCCTTGCGGTCATTTGGATCATTCACTTCAACTCGGACGTCGCTCTGCTTTTTTCCGAATTGAAGGGGTCTTCCATTCTTCAAGTCCAAAATCAGGCCTCTCAACCTGAGCCGAAACAGGAAACGAATGAAGGCGGCGAGCAGAAAACAGCAGCCCCTATCATCCAATCCCCAAATGTGGCATTAAAACTGGCATTTATGGCTGATCCCCGCCTATTTCCCTACGATATTGAATGCCAGATCCAAGAGAAAACAGTCGAATTGACCGGTGTGGTATCTTTTGAGGAAGAAAAAATATTAGCCGGGCTCTTAACCGCTCAGTTGATGAAGGAGAAAGATATTCTTAACCACCTGGAAGTCCGGCCCGCTTTGCATGGAACCATGCAGGCCGCTTCGGACTCACGTGTGACCGAATTGGTTAAACAGCGGTTTGCCAATAGTCAAACCCTGCGAGAAACCAACTTTGAGGTGGTCACTCTTCGGGGGGTGGTATCCCTGAGAGGACAAACACGCTTTCAGGTGATTGCTCTGGAGGCCGCACAAGCCGCCCGTGAAATTCCGGGCGTCATTGCTGTCATTACTCAGAGTGTTCGTCTCGGGGCAGAGCATGATTGAACGATCTCACTCCCGGTCACTATGTCCAACCTTTCTGTACCTTCTCCCAGCATTCCTGAATCGCTTCCCGCCGATACTCCGCTCTTCTTTCAAAGAGATTTTGGGTTAATTTGGTGGAGTCAGCTTATCTCCCAAATCGGAGATGGGGTAACAAAACTGGCACTGTTATGGTTTGTCTATGCAGTTACCGGTTCCCCTCTCCAAACCATGGTCATTGGGATCCTCCAAACACTCCCCCCGATTTTTTTGGGTCCCTTTATAGGGGTGTTCATTGATCGGTTTTCCAAAAAAGGTATTCTCATCGGCACCAACCTCATCCGGGCTCTTATGATTGGATTCATTCCCTGCCTTGTTTCACATGAAACATTCACCGTTGAATATTTGTACGTACTGGTGTTTTGCAACGCCGTGGCCACTTCCTTTTTCGGTCCGGCTTTATATGCCTCCATCCCATTTATCGTGGAGAAATCCGCCTTAACGGCCGCAAATGCTTTATTGCAAACCACTATGAGTTTGGGAGTGATTGTCGGCCCCCTCTTGAGTGGATTAGGGATCGCTCTTTTAAATACCCAGGAAGTGCTCTGCATCAATGTCTTGACCTTCATCGGATCAACCGTGCTTCTTTCGTTTGTTGCCATTCCCGAAGCTATTTCCCCCGTTAGATATATCAAACGCAAACGCTTCCTCACGTCCTATTTCCAAGATTTGAAGGATGGGTTCCATTTTATGTTTTTCCGTCAGCCTATTATCTCCCTGCTCATCCTTACGGCGGGATTGTATAGTTTTGTTGTGAGTGCCTTTCATACATTATTGCCGGTCTTCGGCCGACACATGTTGAACTTAGGGCCAATGGAAGTGGGCTATTTAACTTCCGGCGTGGGTGTAGGCTTTTTTTTGGCCTCCCTGTGTCTCGTCAAATTCCCTCTCGGAGCACCGTGGCACCGCCTTCGGCTCCTGGGGACAACCAGCCTGCTGACCGCATTGGCCCTCTGGGGATTCGCCGGAATGACTCAATTGGCTTTAAGCGTATTGGTCCTCATCGTGATTGGGATGGGAAGCGGAGTCTTGACCCCAATTGAGTGGGGAATCATTCAGGAAATTGCTCCTCCACAACTCCTCGGACGAGTTCTGGCCTTATATGGGACATTTGCCATGCTCGCTGGCATAGGAGGAATGACAACGTTTGGTTGGATTACAGAACAGTTCGGAGAATCTTGGACTCTCCTGGGTATGGGGATGGTTCTCCTTCTGACCTCTCAAGTGGCCTTTCAAATTTCCTGTCGTGTTCGAAATTCAACTCATAAAGTGCAGGGGATTGCATAAAGGCCATAGAACAGCTTCCTCCCCACTTGCCAGCCCTCCTCGGGCTTGAGCAACACCGTCATTTACTGTTTCTTCCACCGATAAAAAATCTGCTCCGTGATCCTGACCTTGCGATTCAGAGTCTGCCCAGGGCATTCCGAGTTCGGTTCAACACGGCGTCTACTTGCTCCACGGAAAAGCGTTTTCGTTTCATGGCTTCCCCTCCTTCCTCTCTCGGGGGAAGTATGCAAGAAACTGGCTCACCATTCGATCTGAAAAGGGGAGGTGGTCAGCAGAAGACTCGCACTTCAAAGATTGATATCAAAATCGAAAAGAAAATGGCAGAAGACCAAAAAAGTTTGGGGTCTTTCGCCTATTCTATGACACATTCATGCAGAATCCATGCAGTCCAAGATGAGCGCCTGCCAGAGGCCTTTGAAGAATCACCTGGACATCAAATCCCTGCCCGTCGTCTTCGACAATCAATTGAACCTGATCCGGATGTCGTTGAAGAAGGATACTGACGGTTGTGGCTTTGGCATATTTCCCCACATTGGTGAGTGCCTCTTGAACGATTCGATATAAGGCGGTTTCCACTGCCGGAGGAAGACGGTCGCTGATCCCGCCATCCTGGGCCACATCGACTTGAAGGCTATACATTGAGGTAAAATCGGCCGCATAACGAGCAATCGCTTCTTCAAGACCAAAATCATCCAGGACGCTTGGGCGCAGTCCTCTGGCTAATCGCTGAACTTCCTGAAGCGTGTTCCCAGTAATCTTTCGAAGATCGCTCACCCGTCTGCTTATGCCCCCTTTCCCCAGGTCTTCCTCGGCCGCCCGAAGACCCACGAGAAGGGAGGTGAGGGATTGGCCGATCTCATCGTGTAATTCACGACTGATTCTGCGGCGTTCATCCTCCTGTGCGGTCATGATTTGGTATAACTTGATTGAGTACATACAGTCTTTACATGTAATGCATGAGCCAGGGAGTGCCTGTACCGTTGAAACTTCCCGTTCTGCTTGTAAGGCTCAGCCGGGGAAGTTTATCATAGTCCCCATGTTCTGAACGGGAGGCCTTTCCCACGGGAAAATGCTTCCGAACGCTCCCAAGAGGGAGTGGTGAAAAATACTGCCGTGCCTGCGGCCTTGCCACGGGAAACGGCGTGTCTCCCGCCGGGGTTGGGCGGGTTCTCCACACGCGCCTTCCCTCGTCGAACCGCGGGACAAGCGTTGAACACGCCCGAATGGTCTTCCGGTTGGTCGCGGTCATGCCTATGCTGTGGAAAAGGCCAAAGAGGTAGTTGAACCATTCAATAGTCCCCAAAACATTTCCTGGCCATGCATCCATACCCTTTCCCCATCTTTTAAGGCGAGCCCGCTCATCTTCACCTCCAACTCCGGGTCGTTCTTCCATCCCATTGCGGTTAAGAGGGAAAACCCCGATGCCGCGCATCCAATGCACCGCTTGCTCCGAGTCACTCACGGGAGTTTTGAGGTTTTCGCATATGGGGTGGGCGTGGCAAGGCCGCAGACTCCCTGCCCAAGAACGCCAAGGACCAGCACGCCGGCCCTTTGCCAAGAGAGTGTTGGACCAGCGCCTTATCCTTCGCTCCAATACCGAATCATGTAATAGACGCTCCACACGATCAGGCCGATACACACGAGCATGAGCCAGAGCGGGATCCCTCCCTCTCGCTCTCGAATACCTGCATGCCGGTACAGGTAGGCCTTCTCACTTCCCTCCTCCATCTTTTTCTCTTGTTTCGGCTCATCCATAGCGAATCCCATGATAAAAATTACGGATGTGTTTCGGTTTGAGAATCTTGGAAAGACCCTATCCGCGCTTGCCGGGTTGCTACATCAAGGTTCCCTCGACGGGCTGCAGGAGACAGGACGGCCCAGATGGCTTTGCGTGCATCCTCCAACTCAACCTCTGTGAGGCCGGCCTCCCTCAGTTCGGCTTGATGAGCGTCCACCCGTAACGATTGGAGATGGTGGACAATGTCCCAGATTTCCTCCGGCTTGAGATGTTCTTCGAACACCGGCATGGGCGTCCCCCCGATGCCGGTTATGACGGTTTTAAAAATATGCTCACTGTTATGTCCGAGCTTCACCCCCCCTGACACGCCGGCCGGCAAGGTGAAATTAGCCGGAACCACAGGCTCGCCCCAGGCATCCTTCAGCACCGGGACCATCGGACCGTCTCCTTCACCACTTTGACCGTGACAAACCATACAGTTGGCGGTAAAGAGGGTCTTTCCCTTTTCCAAGGACTCGGCCGTAATCGGCGGTTCAGGCGGCAGGGCAATGGGCCGCCCCACCGCCTCTTTTTCCCAACGATCCGAAAACGTCTTAATGAATTGAATCACGGCCAGCCGTTCACGGGCGGAAATTTCCTGCCAGGAGGGCATGGCCGTTCCCCATAAGCCGTGGGTAATCGTGCCAAATAAATCCCCATCAGTGGGCAGAGAATCCTTGCCCGGCGTCGACCGGAACTTGAAGATCCCCTTGGTAAAGTCACGGGGTAGCGGATTCATAAACCGCGCAGCTGAGCCTTTGCCGTCGCCCTCTTCACCATGACAGCCAATGCAGCGCCGCTCATAGACGGTCCTGCCGAGCGTGAGCAGGTCTTCCCGCGCGTGGGAGCTGACATTGAGAACCTGTCCCGCCGCGATTTGCGTGGATACGAAACTTTCCCGCCAATCGCCAATGCCTGTTCCCAGCTTTTGAACGTACGCGACAAGGGCTTTGCCGTCTTCATTGAGCTCAGGCGCCTCGCCCCCTTTCGGTTCCTCGAAAAGCCAGGGAAAGGTCGGCATGATCGAGTCCGGAACGACTGCCCGCGGGGACCAATAATGAGCGGCATGCCAGTCATCGCCATACTTACGTCCCACCCGGGTGAGGTCCGGCCCGATTCGTCTTGTGCTGAATAAATGCGGGCGATCATGGGCGTACTCTCCGGCCTGGGACACCGGACCCCAGCGAAACGATTCGCCTGTCACCGGCCGTACATATTGCGAATGGCAATACCAGCAGCCCTCCCGGATATAGACCTGACGCCCATGGAGTTCCTGCGATGTATAGTCCGCTACCTGAATCTCTTTTCCGGTCACGACCTCCTCCACCAGACTCGTCCGGGTTTCAGCCATAAGCCAGGGCGTCACCCCCTGCACACCGACCGCCAGGAAGAAAAATCCGAACCCGGCTATCAGAAACACCGTTGAAGGACTCTCGATCCAATTCGTTTTGGCGACGACCTGAATCGGCGTATCTGCGGGCCGAGCGGCCTCGAACACCTCTGGCTCCAACGGCTCCCCCTCCCGCGCGGTTTTGTAGAAATTGATGAACATCAACAGAAGTGCCAGATCCATGACCACCCCGCCCAACGTCCGGGCCACCCACCAGGACTGCATCTGCTTGACGGTATCCACAAAGTTGGCGCCGTATTCCAGCATCGAGCCCTGGACGAAACCTTGCGCCGTCAACCCGACCGCCATAACCGTAAATCCGCCGATGGTCAGCCAGAGATGCCAGCTGGCCAGCTTGTCGCTCCACAATTGCCGGCCGGTCACCCGTGGCCACACATAGTAGGCGGACCCGACCGCCCACATGATGAAGGTCCCGAAGACGGTGAGGTGCGAATGGGCGATCACAAAGTCATTGAAGTGGGTCAACTCCTGCATGCGGCGAAGGGCTTCAAGTGATCCCTGAAAACAGCCCAGAAGATAGTAAACCGCCCCCAGCATGAGAAACTTCGCGGCATAATTGTCGGCTCCACCGCCTCCGGCCACGGCGCCCCAGCGCCCCATCATCGTGCCGAAAAAATTCACGGTCACCGTCCAGACCGGAATAATCAGCAACATGCTGGTCACAATGGAAATCGTCTGCGTCCAGTGAGGAATCGGGCTATAGAGATAATGATGCGTGCCGACAAAGGGATAAAAGAACGCCAGGCCCCAGAATCCTAACAGCGACAGCTTATGGCTGAAGAGCGCATTTCTGGCGCTTAACGGTAAAAAGTAATACATCAAGGCCAGGCCAGCCGGAGTAATCCACAGGCCGACAATATAATGAATGTACAGGCCATGCATGGCGGCACTGTTGACCCCGGCGATATCATCGGCATAGGGGAGAAGGGCATTGCCGAGAATCAAATTCATGACTGTCCAGATGAGGGCAGCCGTGGTGTACCACAGCGACACATAGAAGCGGGGCTCCTGTCTCCGGAAGACCGTGCCCAATACCTGCACCGTGATCAGTCCAAGAATGACGAAACGCAGGATGTTCAACGGCCATTCGAATTCGCCCGCCTCAAGCCCCATGTTATACCCCATCAGCAGGGAGAGGGAGGCAAGGATCAGAAGCGCATTCCAGAGCCACAATAACCACCACCCCCACTCTTCCCGGTACAGGCGGACTCCGCACAGGTGCGGCACGAGGTAATACAGCAAGCCGAGGAAAACGGTCGAGAACGACCCGAAGATCACCCCATTGACGTGAACCGGCCGCATCCGGCCAAACGTGAGCCAGGGAATCCCGTCCAGGAAGCCGGGATGGTGAAATTTCATGGAGACCAAGACCCCGACGATCGGGAAAACCGTCAACCAGATGAGCGCCCACCAGATCCAGGCTTTCACCAAGGGCCGGTTGACCAACTCACCGCCTGCCATACGAAACCTCCTTTCTCATCCTTCCCGGCTATCCAGTGCCGGGCCCTGCATGCCTTCGGTTCGAATAAACTTTTAATGCATATGCACTTGACTCCTACGACTTCACTTGTGAAGCAGGGAGATGGATTTGTTATTTGAGGCAATTCCCAACAGGGCCTGAAAAGCTGCCCTGGGAGTTTGACGGCGATTGAAGCGGAAGCATTTTGCGGCCGAGCGCTACCCATACATGGAAGCTTGGTACCGTGGACAGAAAAATCCTTCTGGTCATCGGCTCTGATCAGATTCTGGAGACAGGATTCTTCTGAGGCAAATGCCTGACGAAAATCTCCCACGGTTTTGGGATGATCAGACAGCTTGGTTGTTCGCGCAATTCAATCGTCTGTATCGCTCTACCCTAATCGTAGGAGTCAAGGGCATAAGCATTTAAACTTTTTATTCGGGACAAATCCAAAATGTTTTGCCCGGCAGTCAGTTCGTTTTTGGAAATGTTACAAGCTATACCCTTCGCACGAAGGGTGCTTGCAAAACATTAAAATTCTTTGAATACTTCTTCAACCATTGACGATAATTCAGACAAAGAACACGGTTTCTCCAAAATGGCGTAAACTTTTGCTTGTTCAGCTTTTTCTTTGACAG
>WHTE01000105.1:0-10550 GCA_009377845.1 Nitrospirales bacterium
CGGAGAAGATGTCGATCTTGATCCTTTCTTGCACACCTGGTCCTTGTCAGCCGAGGAACAGTTTTATCTCATGTGGCCACTCCTTCTCTTATTGCTGCCTTTCAAAAATTTGGAGGGCAAAAATTCATTCAAACTCATCAGTCTGGTCGGGTCCGTGTTTTTGGTTTCTTTAATTTCCGGTTTGATAATGGGAGGGATTTCCCAACCATGGGCTTTTTTCGCTTCACCGTTCCGTGCCTGGGAATTCGCAATTGGCGCTCTAGCCTTTTGCATTGATCACAGGAAAATGCACTTGTCGGAATCAATAAGTAAGCTAGGAGTCTCGGCAGGAATTTGTGCCATTCTTCTGGCCGGAATTTTCTATGACAAATCAACACCCTTCCCGGGTCTTTATGCGTTGCTTCCCACTTTGGGAACACTGTTGGTCCTGATCGGAGGTCATCAAAAAAATTGGTTCATTGAATTGTCCAAAATTCCCTTGATCCGGTGGTTGGGTGATATCTCTTACTCCCTATACCTCTGGCATTGGCCTCTTATTTCCATACCACTATCATTAACGGGTGAATTATCCACAGGGGAAAGAATCGCTTGTGTTGGCTTAGCACTAACCCTTGGCACTTTTTCTTACAAATACATTGAAAACCCAATACGATTCAATCAAACTCTCGCCCGCTCTGCTATTCAGGGACTGGCACTTGGTGTCGTGTTAACCATTTTTGGGGTGTCACTTACCTTCATTCTAAGAGGACTTGCAAAGGCAGAACTTCAAACACCGAACCAACAGAATATTCTTTCTGCCAGGACCCTCACGTCACAACATTACTCTGATGGCTGTCACCTGGATTACTTTACGGTATCGTTTTCGGATTGTAGTTACGGGACAACCTCTTCATCCCAGGTTCTGATTCTTTTTGGTGATTCGCATGCAGCGCAATGGTTTCCAGCCCTTGAGGAGCTTTCGAAACGTTACGGGTATCGACTGGTTTCCTTAACCAAGTCAGCCTGCCCCTCTGCCCACGTCATCCCCTATAATCCGGACCTCGGCCGTCAGTACACAGAATGCGGAGACTGGCAGCGTCTCGCTCTGGAACGGATTGGCAGGGAGCGACCTCAATTGGTCATCTTGAGTAATTCCAGTGGTCACATTGGCGCCAGGGCACATCTAATTTCCTCCTCAGAATGGTTAAAAGGAATGAAAAAAACGCTCGACACTATTCAAGACTCCGGGGCCAAAGTGGCCATCATACGTGACACTCCACGCTTTGCCCATGATATTCCAATTTGTCTATCGCGTTCGGCATGGACAGGAGCCCCCTTATCAAAATGTGATGCCCCAAGACTCCAAGTCCTCGACCAAAACTTATTTACCACAGACCAGGAAGCAGCCAAGGACTTCACACAGGTGCGCTTCGTGGATTTTTCGAACATTCTCTGCCAAGCAGACACATGCCCGGCAATGATGAATGGCCATACCGCATATAAGGACAGTCACCATCTTGCCATGCGCACGGTGCTAGACTTGACTGAACGGTTGTATAAGGAACTTGGAGATATTCTGAAAACTGGCTCTTCCGAAAAATACACGGGCATAGCAAAATCGGGCGAGCTGTGATGCATGAGAGGCCAACGGTGAAACCCATTCTTCATACCGAAGTCGATGTGGAGGAACCACTCCGACTGGTGGGAGAAACCGGGACGACTGTGAAACATAGCCGTCGTCGTCGTCGTCGTCTTATCGCCTTCCAACAAGGGTTGATCTCAGAGAGATCCCCTCCAATAGGGCTGTGTAAAAATACCTCAAAAGTTAAAATCGAGAAGTGAGCAGATCAAGACTCGGCAGTCCTTTCTTTCGGGCTCTCTCCATTCTCCATCTGCCATGTTCATGATGTACGGCAATATGTTGCCTGTTGATCCGGATGTGGGTAACCGAGAGCTTTATGAAAAATACGCGAGTGTTCAAATCTTATTCCGAGGTTCGACGAGGGAAGTCCCGCACACCCAGGCTCAGATCCTTCGCCGTGGGCTCAAGATGACAACCTGGTGCGGGCCTCATCAAGTCTTCCTTTAGACCCTAGCCATGAAAAGAGAAGAAGAAGACCAGTTCCTCTAACACAATAACAGAATGAAGCAATTTTTTTGTTGAACGGGGGAAGAAAAACCAGCAGAATATTGGAGGGAAAGGGCTAGAGGAGTTTGTAAAGAAATTCAGGAATGTACATCTTGCGTTTAGTGAACACAATGCCAAGCAGATTTCCTTCCTGCATCAGAATCTGATCCCTTACCCTCTTGACGACAGCAGAACGTGTCTGTTCGGCCTCAACCACCAGCACAATGCCATCAACGGTTTCACAGAGCGCCAGACTGTCGGCAGTGACACTGGCCGGTGACGAATCAATGAGAATGAGGGAAAACTGTTCCCGAACTATTTTCCACATATCAGTAGGGTTGTAGAAGGTACGTGCTGTCAGAGATGACTGAACCTTGGAAGAAAGTGTGGCCAGAAATAGGTTTGACTGCTCCACCTGGGAAACGACACCATCAAGAGCTTTCCCCTCTTTTAACACATGGTCCAAGGGTGATTTGGCTTCAATACCAAAAGCCTGATACTGACTGGGCTGCATGAGATCTGCCTCGACGAGGAGGACAGGCTTGTTGCTGTGCTGAGCGGAAACCAGGGCAAATTCCCGAACAAGAGTGGAGGTCCCTTCTCCCTTTCGTGAACCAATAAATTGAATCACGTTTTTGTCAGGGCTCGGAAGAAGCGCGGCAATGTTTTGGGCCATGACCATCAGTTCAGATTCCTTATGAAGTCTTGGAATAGAAAATGCGCTTTTTATTGGTAATACAGAAGAGGACGGTATTGATACAGAAGGAACCTCTATGGGCTCATTTCCAACTCTTGACCCATTTCCAGCAGCCAACTTTTCTCCATAGGCAATTTGCAACGCATCGTAAATTTTACTCATAAGGGTTGTCTTATTCCTTGACGTACTCGGGTAACACAATCTTTTGACCCGGAAGAATGATGTTGGGATCGGCAATATGTGGGTTATGCCGGCGGACCCATTCAACATACTGCCTGCTTGATGAACCATACGCTTCTTGGGCAATTTGACTGAGATTATCCCCTTCCTTGACGGCTCTGGTAGCTTTTGAAACTCGGCTGCGAGGTTTAGCCGGAACGCCAGCCGTGGCGCCTCCAGGTTTGAGATTTTTTTCGACCTTTTTCGCTGGTTCCGGGATGAAGCCGGAACCCGTCTCCTCAACAACCGTGTCAGGAATGGTAGCCGCCTTTTGAGGCCCGGAAGCCGGCATGGAACTCAGTGGCCCCCCAAGCGTGTCTGTGCTCTCCTGAGGCACCCTTTCTGAGGTCACGGTATTGTTTGGGCTATGACGTTCAACCGGGTTGATGAGTGTTACGTCAGCATCCCCTGGAAGAAAATTTGGACTGAACAAGAACGTTCCAATTGCCAAGAGTATTGCGGCGGCCACACCAACGGCCCACTTCAACAGATAAGATGAGCGGGAAGCATCCATGTCCGCAAGAATTTCCCTCACCTCACTAATAGAGACAGGCTTTCGCTGTCTGCCATATCCCGTAATGAGCGCGTTATCACAAATAATATTCAATTTCCGTGGAATGCCTTGTGCCTGACGAACAATCAGTTTCAGCGCCCCTTGTGTAAATAAGGGCGCCCCCGTGGCTGAAGCCAGCGCAACCCGATGCTCAATATAGGCTTGACTCTCTTTCTGCTTCAGTGGCTGTATCGTGGCACGAAGGGCAATGCGCTGCTGCAATGATTTCAAGGTCTGGTGATCCAGTAACGTATGCAGTTCAGGCTGTCCAATCAGAACAATTTGAATAAGTTTATCCGTGGACGTCTCTAAATTTGAGAGCAACCGCAACTGTTCCAATGTCTTCACTGGCATGTTTTGGGCTTCGTCAATGACGAGCACAACTGTGCTGTCCGAGCGGTATTCGCGAATCAACGCTTCATGAAGCTGATTGACCATCTCGGCCGAATCGTCGTGAGTGGAGACAAGCTCAAGGCTACGAAAGATATCGGTCAGGAGTTCATGAAACGACACCACGGGATTCAGAATGTAGACGGTTTTCTGTTTCCTGTGACTCGTCTGTTCAAGATAGGCACGGATAATGGTCGTTTTCCCTACTCCCACTTCGCCAAAGATGGCGATAAATCCTTTCCGTTTCTCAATTCCATAAATAATAGCCCCCATAGCTTCCTTATGGCTGGGGCTTAAGTAAAGGAAATTGGGGTCAGGTGTGGTATGAAACGGTTCTTTTTTGAGCCCGTAAAATGATAGGTACATAGTAGTAAGACTCTCAGAGTTTTTGGCTGAACGAAGCCAATACCGGCAGGCCCAAATCCTCTCCTGCCTGATCCGGTCGAGTATAGGCTCCTTCCAAATACTCAACCACAAACCCAATGCCTACACCCATTATGATGCCGAAAATGGCTCCCAAAATTAGCTTAAGCTTGGTTGAACGACCAGCGGGTTCACGAGGAACCTCTGCATGCTGGACTACACTAATGTTAGACATTTTCAGGCGATCCATCTCTTCAGATACTTTAGCTTCCTCAACCTTTTTGAGGTAAAGCTGATAATTCTGTTCATCCGCTGCCCTCTGTCGCTCCAGAACGATTAGTTCCTTATTTAATTCGTCAAGCCTCTGGATTTTTTGGTCAAGGTCTTGGATTTGACTGGCAATAACATGACTGCTTGCCTGAAGGGTCGTTGTTTCGGACATGGCTCCCAGCCTCTCCCCTTCAAGCTGGCTGTACATCGCTTTTTTTCCACTGGCTATCGTATTGACACGCTCATTTTTCTGTTCGGCGAGAATAAATTTTTCCATCTGGTCAATTTCTTTCCGAAGGTTGAGAACAGGGAAACTGGTTTCCGTGTACCGTGTTAAAAGCTTCTGTTCTTCACGCTTCAGAGCAAACAGTTCCGCTTTGGCCTTTTCCAGGTTTCCCCCTTCTTCCACGGTGGAAACCGGTATATTTTCGAGAATAGTTTTCATCTGAGTATCAAGTGAAGCGATTTTACCCGTCAATCCTTGCAACTGATTCTTGATGGATTTGTAGTTGCTATCCAGAGTGGCCCGCTGATCAAGGAGACGGCTTTGTTGTTCGACAAGGGGGGAGGAAAGATCATACTTATGCTTAAAAACCTGAAGATTTTCCTCTGAAAGTTCCAGTTGTTTCCGGTAGTCATGTAATTGTTTCGTTAAAAACGAAGCCTTTGGATCGCTAAACACTTGAAGATGCTTTTCTTTCAAGAATTCAATCAAGGTATTTAAGACCGTTGCGGCCATTTTCGGTTCTGGATGAAGAAACGAAATTTGAATCACATTCGAACCATGCTCATGCGTAGCAGTCAGTTTGCCCACTAACATTGATGCCGCAATCACTCCAGCTCTCTCTAAATTCTCCGGGGGTGAACTCCAGTTTTCCGGATAGATATTATGGACTCCTAGTGCAGCCACCACCCGTTTAGCGAGATCATGAGAAGTCACAATACTAATTTCAGACTTAACAACGTTGTCCTCATTAAACGTTGAATATTGAGCCGTTCCCACTTCGGGCCGAACGATATGTTCTCTCCCGAACTTGAGAATCAAGCTTGCGCTCGCCTCATAGAGAGTTTCTGAATAATAGACCCACGTTGCCACTCCCGAAAAAATGAGAATAAAAACCGTAAGAATGACATATTTTCGCTTAAAGAGAGCCGTCAAGATATCCCGGGCATTTCCAAATGGATACGGCAAACCTTCACTTGCTGTCATCGACTCAGTTTCCATCTTTCCCCCCAAGATTTACTCCGCCTCCTGGCGCACTGATAACCTCCCCAGGCACATTAGATGATCGAAGAAGGACAGCAACCTCAGGATTCTTGAGTTGCCCGGAATAATTCTTGATTAAAATCGTTCGAAGTTTTTCCACCGTTTGCCCGACAACAGGAAGTTCACCGACTAACTGCAAGGCGATACGCCCATCCGGGCGGACCAAAACGGATTCATTGAGTTCCGGATTAAAAAAGAATTTAATGTCGAGCTGATCGCCCACCTGAATTTGATAGTCTTGTGGCGGCGTCGTCCCGACTTTGGTGAGATAATTCAGGTAATTTTTCTCATCTGCAGTGACTTGGCGCTGAAGCTCATCGAGTTCCGGCCTCAAATTTCTCAGCCTATCCAGCTCCTTGTCCACCTTGGTGATTTGTTCATGGATCACCTTACTTTGGGCTTCAGCCGATACGAGGTCAGCTTGAGTGTGAAATAATTGCATTTCCATCTCAAGATAGAGCGGGTTCTTGCCGGTGGTGACACTGCGAGCCAACTGAGCTTCCTGTTCCTTTATGAACTGATTAATCAATTCCATTTCCCTTCGAAGAGACTGAATATGAGGATTATTTTCGTGATATTTATTCAATAATTCCTGTTCCTTGAGTTGGAGGCTCAGTAAATTACTCTTGGCCCCGCCAACAAGGCCTTGCTCTTGAGCCGAACTCGAAAGAGGAATCTGAGGCGGAATGTGGCTTATCTGACTCTCCACCCAGGCAAGCTTTTCTTTAAAGCCTTTGACACGATTTTCTGCATCTTTCAATGAATCGTCCAATGATTTCCGCTGCTGGAGAAGGTGATTCATTTGTGTTTCAAGCAAAATAATTCCGTGTTTCCGTAAAAAATCTTGCAGACGACCTTCCGATTCTTCCAACTTTTGCTGGTAGGAGCGGAGTTGTTGTTGCATAATCGAAAACACCTGGTCACCGGATTTTCCCGCAACTGTCGTGTTCGAAGCATTCCCGGGTCCTGATCCAGTCTCGGCAGAAACGGACACTCTTTGAGGAGCGAGGATACCCTCCGAGGCAAAAACTGCCAGCAGAGTAACCATGATCGTTGTCATCATGAATAGGGAATGCCTGTGAAAACACGGAAAAGTTAACCGATTCCTTCTAATATTCACAGAATTCCCTTCATCCATTTCCAACTCAAAACCATAAATGAATCGACTCATTTATTTGAGAAAAGTCCTGAGAGCGGCAACGCCGGTCACACTCTTACAGACACCCTGATTCACCAAAAGGACCTGGGCACATAGACAAAATCATACGGGAGCAGTCGTATATCCTGACTCAGATCTCCTCCGTTGAGGGCGCTATCTAAATCCACATTAATGACAAAGGCCTGACCGTCCTGGTCTCGTCGTATCACTTTCACGTCGCTTGTCTTCGCCGTATCTTGCATCATACCGCCGGCACGGGCAATCGCTTGCAACACACTCAAAGACCCGACAATTTCATATTCTCCTGGCGTCCTGACTTGTCCATCAACATAGATTCTATAGGGTGCCCGCACCGAACGAACGATGACGGCAATTTCCGGATTTTTCAGTTGCCCAACATATTTTTTCTCCAAAAGCTGTTTGAGCTGCAAGGGGGTCAGATTGGCCGCTTTCACTTCATGAACCAGTTGGAGGGAAATATAACCGTCAGGGCGCACAATTAAGTTTTCCTCGTTGAGCTCCGGATTAAAAAAGAATTTAATGCTTAATTCGTCGCCAGAATGGATAATATAATGCTCATCGTTCACGCTAATATTTTCAGGCTCTTGTCCTTCAACAGAAGATAGAGGGCGACCAGTGGTGTTGCTCGAAAGAGCCGGGTACCCGTTGGATTCTAAGCTTGACACATCAACGGTTTTCATCCCCTTCCATCCCAAATTACACCCCTGCAGAAGCATAAATGTGACCACAAAAATGGCAATTCTCATCCTCTTATGTTCCTTATGATTAACAAACCCTCTGAAGATACCCTCATGATCACTTCAGCCTCTCACGCAACCTCTAACGCTTGCAGGTAAAGGATTTACAAGAATTGGGCTTTTTCCATAACCAAGTATATTACCTTATAAAACCAAATCTTTTCAAGACTAAGAAAGCTTTTGGACGTATTCTCATGTCGGATGAATTAATTCAAAAATAAAGAAAAACCGGCCTTCGTCAGCCCCGCTGGTAATAAGCGGGGATCCTTCCGCAAGAAACCTCCTCACGCCTTACGGTTCTTTCCCCATCATTCCCTCTAGCAAAAATTCCCACCCCCTTCATCCCACTTTTTAAAGGGGGAAGTCGGTAGGTCGGGTTAACGAAGCGTAACCCGACACGGTGTCTCACGCCTCGCGAGTCATTTCTCCTCATGCCTCCCGCCTGATGCCTCACGATTCATTCAATGAATTTAACATACCTGACTGACAGTGACAGGTTCCAAGATTTCAGGCCGATGAAAAGCCGGCACCAACTGCTGAAGAAGCGCAATCACCGAGGGGGGATGACTCAAAACCTGCCCATCCTCCAATTTACCAAGTATATGCGTCAGGAATGTCGGATCAATGGATTTTTCCGATTGAATCCGGAGAATTTTGTCAACGGAGGAGGGCACGGCTTGCTCGCATTCCCCAACCAATTCCTCTTCGAGTTTTTCTCCAGGTCGAAGGCCGATAAACTGAATGGGAATATTCTTCTCAGGCACCTGGCCGGAGAGTCGAATGAGATTACGCGCCAGATCCAACAGTTTAATTTGTCCGCCCATCTCCAGCACATAAATCGCGCCCTGTTCCCCAAGGGCGGCAGCCTGCAACACTAAGGTCACGGCTTCGGGAATCAGCATAAAGTAGCGGCGAACCTCCGGATGAGTGACCGTGACCGGCCCTCCGGCCTTGATCTGTTTTTGAAACCGGGGAACCACACTTCCATTACTTCCCAGGACATTGCCAAATCGAACGGTCAGAAAACGCGTCTGACTCCGGCTCGCCATGCCCTGGACAACCAATTCCGCCACTCGCTTGGTGGCCCCCATAACACTGGAAGGATTGACAGCCTTATCCGTCGAAATCAACACGAAATGCTCGACTCCAAATTGCGCGGCCGCTTCGGCCATCACCCGTGTGCCAAGGACATTGTTTTTGAAGGCTTCGCCTGGATTCAACTCCATTAAGGGAACATGCTTATGCGCAGCCGCATGAAAAATGATATCGGGACGATAGGTCGTGAGTATCTCCTGGAGACGCGAAACATCTGTGATATCTCCAAGAATTCCATACGTTTCACAGGAATGACCGCGGTCCATAAGCTCACCCGCAATCGCGTACAAACTGTTCTCATGACGCTCGTATAAAATGAGGGACTTTGGCTCAAGTGCGACAATTTGGCGGCAGAGTTCCGAACCAATAGACCCTCCCGCCCCAGTCACCATGACTCGCTTGCCATCGATTAAACTGCGCACGGGCTGGGGATCCAAACCCACCGGGGGTCGCTGAAGCAGATCTTCAATCGCGAGATCCCGTATTTGCCCGATTGTGACTTTCCCTTCCAGGATATCTCCCAGGTTCGGGAGAGTCTTGATGCGCACGTTAAAGGGGGACAACACAGCCGTAATTTCTCGAAGAACCGCTGACTCCGTCCCGGGCAGCGCAACCAACACTTCCTCAGGTTTGTGGGCGTGAAGAATTCCAGAAAGATCCTGGCGGGTCCCGAAAACCTTGATCCCATGGATGCGCTTGCCCAATTTGGAGACATCATCGTCAACGAACCCGATTGGCGTATAGGAAGAGGTGGAATGTGTTTGCATTTCCCGAACGATATTTTCACCGGCATCTCCAGCCCCGATAATGAGGACTCGTTTCGTTTTCCTCAACACCTTTCGCTCTCGAAAAACTCGCACAGCGAGCCGTATCCCACAAAGAAACCCGATCAACAAGATGCTATCGATGATATAGATAGATCGAGGATAGCCGGTGAAACCAAACCCCCAATTGACGAGACCATAAAAAACCATCGTCCCGGCAAGCGTACCTCCAATGATTTTCTTTAAATCCCAGATACTCATGTACCGCCACAACCCTTCGTTGAGGCGAAAGACCATAAAAGCAATCACTCGAATCAGAACCAGCCATGGCAAGGTCGAAAGAAAAAGCTGAGTGGCGTCTGAGGAGATTTGGCCGTCAAATCTCAACCAAAAGGCCGAATAATAGGCCAACACAATAAGAGCCAGATCGAACGTGATGATGATGGGCCGCCGATATTTGGAGAGAAGCCGAAAGACCACGGAGCTCTCAAAGACCGCCACCTCATCATGATCGTCACGATCGGTCACCTTTAAAATGACACTGCGCAGTCCCAGCAGTTGCAACAGCGTCTGGGCGAGAACGGCCAGATCAAAAACAAACGAAGCATGTTCAATATATAATTTGGCTAATCGGATTTTTTCCGGCAGGATCTTATTCGTGTACTCATCTTCGGGTTTCGCGGCCTTTCCGAGAATAACCTGTTCATCGATGTACTTCAGAGAAGCCAGATCCGTCAAACCAGGGCGAACCATCAAAACATCCTGATAATCTTCTCTGAACTTTTCGACATAATATGGCACTTCCGGATGTGGGCCTACCAGGCTCATATCACCTTTCAAGACATTGAAAAGCTGAGGAAGCTCGTCAAGCTTAAACTGTCTCAAAAATCGCCCGATTCGGGTCACAC
>WHTE01000105.1:10560-12749 GCA_009377845.1 Nitrospirales bacterium
ATGGTAAGCGCCTCTTCATTTCGGGAGGCGTCCTGTACCATCGTGCGAAACTTATACAGACAAAACTCACGAAAACCACGTCCCACTCGAACCTGTCTAAACAACACAGGCCCACGGGAATCCATTTTGATGAGGAGGGCGATCACGACAAAGAGGGGGGCACACACCACCAAGCCACAGAACGCACCAAGAGTATCGACAACTCGCTTGGTCATCCTCGGCACTCCTGCATTACCATTGTGACCACTTTGATGGAATGTAAATAAGGGCCTCTATCACTTTCGGAATAGGTGGGAGAGGAGAGCAACCACCATAAGGAGGGGGTACACACCATGAAGCCACAGAAAGCTGTAAAAATCTGAATCTCAATTCCTCACGTGTAAAAATTTAGATTTCACCATTTCAGATATTGAACGAACATGTGATGACTCGGTGAGGCCCTCACCTGCTTGTCATTCTGAAACCCTCACCAGTTTGTCATCCTGAGCCAACGGCGAAGGATCTGTGCCAGGATAGAGAGACCAGAGCACAGCAAGGTCCTTCGTGGAACATGTCCTGAACTTGCCGAAGGTCACAGGATGATATGGTAGACGAACGCATGCTTTTCATCCATCGGGCTGTTGAATAATTGCCATATTTTGCCTGTTGATCCGCATGTGGGCACTCCAAAGCCCTACGAAGAAATAGGGGAGTGTTCAAAAAGGCGCGTCCAGCAAGGCCGCAGCCACTTGGACGGGCGGAGCGTACGAAGGAGTACGTGAGCACGGCCAAGGGGCGAGAACGCCGCTGGCGGCATTTTTCAACACTCCCATACATCGTTCACGATTCCACAGCCCTGGTCTGCCGGGTGAATCTCAAGCGTTGACACCTCATGTCATCATCGCCGGTGGGCTTGGATGAGCGTAGAGACAACCTCAATGATACGCCGGATATCGGCTTCTGTCATTTTGGGGTAAATGGGAAGCGAGATAATGCGTTCAAATACCGCACTGGCCACCGGAAAATCCTTTGGAAGATACCCGTAATTATCTCGATAATAGGGATGAAGATGCAAGGGGATAAAATGCACGCTGGTTCCGATACCCTCTTTCTTCAAAAGATCGATCATTTCGTTCCGTCCGATACGCAACCGTTCCAGGTTCAACTGAATAACGTAGAGATGCCAGGCATGCTCCACATCCTCCGCCACAGAGGGCACCGTAATTTCTGGAATATCCTTGAAACCTTCGTGATAGAGCGTGGCATATCGCTGCCTGACCGCGCCAAAGCGGTCGCATTTGTGCAATTGAGGAATTCCCAGCGCTGCCGCGATATCCGTCAGATTATACTTATACCCCGGGTAGCAAATCTCGTAATACCATGAGCCTTCAGGGGTATAGCGATTGACGGCATCACGCGTAATGCCATGCAGGCTTAAAATGCGCATGCGCTCGGCCCACTCGGCATTCTCAGTCGTCGCCATCCCCCCTTCACCGGTCGTAATCGTCTTGGTAGAATAAAACGAAAAGCACGTAATATCACCGAGTGTCCCAACCATTTTACCACGATACCGGGACGGAAGAGCATGGGCGGCATCCTCAATCACCTTCAGATGATGAACACGCGCAATCTCTAGAATAGGATCCATATCACAGGGTTGACCGGCATAATGAACAGGGATAATCGCCTTTGTTCTCGGTGAGATCGCTTGTTCAATCTGGTCAACATCGATATTCAGGGTATCCTTCCGGCAGTCCACCAGAACAGGTCTCGCTTTAAAATAGTGCACCACTTCTGCAGTGGCGGCAAAGGTCATGGTCGGCACAATGACTTCGTCGCCTTCGGTCACGCCGACGGCTTCGAGGGCAAGGTGCAAAGCCGCCGTGCAGGAATTAAGGGCCACCGCATGTCGAGCCCCTATCCGCTGTGCAAACTCAGCCTCGAACTGCCTGGTCTTCGCACCGGTGGTCAACCACCCTGAGCGGAGGGTTTCGACCACCGACTGAATTTCTTCCTCACCGATATCAGGAACATGAAAAGGTAGAAATGACTGCACTATCGGTCTCCAAAGACAAAGAAATAATTAGGATTAATTATATGGCTCTTCTCCCAAGTGAGTGGGTCATTTTAGTCTTTGGGCACCTCGATTCCCCTCCTTTGTAAGGAGGGGTGAGGGGAGGTAGAGCCCGACAACAACTGATGGCTCAAGT
>WHTE01000106.1 GCA_009377845.1 Nitrospirales bacterium
ATTTGTTCACGCTTCTCGCGCCCCTCGCGGCCCAATGGCCAACAGGAGAAAGAAGGCTGCAGCGTACCAGGAGAGGGTCGAGCGGGAAGAGAACGTCGCCAGCCTTATTTTCCAGTATTCCCGACAGTCGTCATCGGAAATACATTTTGGTTTCGTTTCGGATGGATCCCCGCTACCAACTTGCGAGGATAACGACTGGTATTCTTTCGGTTTAAACCACATGCTCAATTTAATCTGACACTGTCCGTCAACTGATATCTAATTTTTTACACGTTAGATAACGTATCGCAGGTGGGAAGTGAGAGGCATTCACATCCTGCTGCCTCCTTCCTTTGTCACAAGGTGAGCAGGACCAGAACAACCTCTTCAAACAACAATGAAGTTATCCTTCCTCAGATTTCAGAGAATCACTTTTTGTCTATGTTTCGAATGATCGCCACCGAACATCCGGTGCTGTGGACAACCTTGTTCGACACACTGCCCAGGAACATCCGCTTGACCCCCGTCGAGCCACGCGACCCCATCACAATGAGATCGGCCGGCATATATCGAGCGGTTTTAAGAATTTCCGCCGCAGGATTGCCAAAAACCAATCGCTCCTGAATGGAGAGGCCATAAAAAGACAAGGCCTTTCGAGTATGTTCAAGAAGTTTCGCCCCTTGTCGTCCTCGAACCTCAAGAAGTTCTTCAGCCAATTTTGCTAATTCGGTCTCATTTTTGCTGTCGGTAGTCAGCGCCTGTTCGGTTTCGAACACATGTTTTTGGACGATATGAAGAATTGTGATTTGCGAGGAAGGGGGTAATTCCACCGTTTTGAGAAAGTCGACTGCCGCCTGCGCATCGGGGGATCCATCGGTGGCCAGGAGAAGTTTCATCCCTTGAACCTTCTTTTTCTCGCGAGGCATATTGCGCGCGATCAACACCGAACATGGCGCTTCCTGTAACACCCATTGGCTCACACTCCCGAGTAAAAATCCGGTCGCTTTGGAATAGCCCCTGGTTCCAAGGACCACCAGATCGATATCTTTCGCCTGAATGGTTTTTAAAATCTCCTCTCCAGGAAATCCTTTTTTCACAAGCGAATAAAAATGTACATCCTGCCGGCCACTTAATCGTTTCTCGACCTTACTCAGAAATTGACGGGCCTGCTCAAGCACGTCCTTTTCGATTTCTTTGACCTGTTGAGAAATTTTCAAAATCCGTTCCTTCGCAAGACCCGCAAGCTTTTGAGGGATAGGGTTCACATGAAGAAGAAAAAGATCCGTACCACCGGGAAGTTTTACCTTGCTGAGTAACTGGATCGCTCCCGCTGAAATGCGGGTTTGCTCTAACGCCAGCAGCACTTTCATTATCGCGTTCCTTTCGACATATTGGCATGGGAATCGACTTCAAATCCCTAGTCTATCTTGTTACGCCCTCGGTTACTACTCAGTTGGAAAGGTATGACTCATCAGTCTGACAGATCGATATTCATACTGGCCTGCTCTGCTTGAGCGCATCCCGTTCAAACCGGAAGATGGGCGGAGAAAAACCATCATCATCTTCGACTTCCAACAGGCCTCCTCGATGACACGCGTGAATTCAAACGGTCAGTGCAACCCGGGCTTTTTGTAAGAGGGCAAGCTACGAGAACTTCGTCGATTGCTCTTCCGGTTTCACGACGTGCCGGCCTGAACCCCTGGTTCCCGTGGCTTGCACAATACATGCGCGATGCGGATTCCCCCGGCCTTCCCATCGTGATCGTCGCGAGCACACCTCGATGTCCGGTGCGGCAGGCCAGGAGGCTATCCGTTTTCAGTCACTCCTTCATGCCATTGTCCCACAGGTAATTCAGATCGGACTTGCGATTTTTCCCCTGGTAGAACAGACCATACATTTGTGAGCTTGTACCAAAAAGCACCACAATGAGGAGTTCATCGTGTTCATGAGGCGGGAGCCATGAATGCTGTTCCCATACCGGCATAGGACCCGCATGCTGGAAATCGGCTCAATCAGCCTGGCGGATCCTCATGACCCTCGCCGGTCAGCGCTTTTGTTTCTTCAGTTTCCAACGTCTCAAGTTCGGCCAACACGACGTTGAGTAGTTGTCTCCGTTGTTGGATAGCTTTTTGGGGAAGATCCTGGCTTAACGATTCCTGTGCGGATTCGGGCATATTGACAATCACTTCGGCTTCCGCCATGCATGCATAGACATACGTTTCCACATACTGATGAGCTTCTCCATAGGTTTGCCTCAACAGTTGTTAGGTCTCTCTATCAAATGCGGACCAGGCGGCGGGTCCCGCTTGAGCATGAGACAGACCTTCTAATTTATCACGCTGCGCTCGAAACTGATCAGACCATTGTTGTGGAGAAAACGAGGCATTGATGTTCGGCATCTCAACTCCTTTCTTTTCAGTTGCCATTTTGGTGGAAATGGAATAACCCTGTTAGACCACATTCGTGATTTCATGTGATTTCGACTCTAAATTCGCTTTATCAGGCGTCGTTGGCGAATAACTAAGCCACAGTTAAACTCCCCCGAAGGAGCACGATGTGTGCCGAGGCGCTCCGCAAGCGCTACAATGCTTTGGTGTGGAATTGGGCGGCATTGTCTCCTTGGAAGATCATCATAAAATTCATCCTTGGTTGTCAGCAAGACCCATGCCTTTTTGTGTGCCATAACTGTTCAGCTGTCACTGAGATACGTGTCCACGATGCGGGAAAGAGTTTGGAATGAGCGAATACTGATAACGTGTAAAAAAACCGAACTTCATGTATCAGACAATGCCTGATGCATTCTGAGCTTTTAGCATCCGCAGTCCGCCTGACGCCTCACGTTTCACGTCTTCAGATGAATTCTCGATATATGTCATCCTGAATCAGGATGACAGGCAGGTTGAGAAACACTACAGTCACAATATGTTCGTCCAATGTCTGAATGGTGAAATCTAAGTTTTTCCAGATAACCTATGCTTGATTACACGGAATACGTAAAAATACTCGTGGCGTTGTTAGCCGTCATCAATCCCTTGGGGGCTATTCCCATCTTTATCACCCTCACTCCTGGTGAAGACATGGAAGCCCGACAGAAAATTGCCAAGACATCTTCCCTCTCCGCGACCCTGATCTTGCTAGTGGCATTATTCGCCGGTGAGTGGATGCTCGCATTTTTCGGAATAAGCGTGAGTTCCTTCAGAGTGGGCGGCGGGATTCTCATCTTACTCATGGCCGTTTCCATGCTGCAGGCCCAATTAAGCCCGACAGTACAAACCAAGGAAGAAGCTGAGGAGTCCGACAGGAAACAAGACATCGCCATCGTCCCCTTCTCTACCCCGTTGCTTGCGGGACCCGGTGCGATGAGTACGGTGGTGCTTGAGGCCCATAAAGGTTCCGGCGTGGGGCATTATGCTAGCATTAGCCTGGCGATCATTCTGATTGGCGCATGTATCTGGACGGCCTTACATTTGGCACCGTTGATCTCGCAACGCCTTGGCAAAACCGGCATTAATGTCTTTACGCGTATCATGGGACTCATCCTGGCAGCCATCGCCGTGGAGTTTATTGCTAATGGGTTAAAGGGGTTGTTTCCGGCTTTGGCGGGATGAGAAAGAATGGCATATCCGCCTCCCCATTCTGTCATCCCCACCATTCAATTCTGTCATCCCCGCCTCCCCATTCCGTCATCCCCGGCGGTAGTAAGCGGGGATCCATCAGTAGAAGACGTAAGTGGTGAGCCGTCAGGCGTCAGAGGCATAATGAGGAGACAAAAATCAGGATGGATGCCCGAATAATGATTCCCGCCGCAAGCAGCGGGGTATTCAAAGGATCAATTGTTTTCAGTTCTCATAAGGTAACCCCGTAGCAAACCACGGGGAATTGAAAGAAATTAAAAATGTCGGGCATGACAGATTTTTTTGGTCATCCCTGCCGGTGGTGAACGGGGATTCATTCGAAACAAAACCACGATGGATTTTTCAGCATCTCAGGAATACGAAGTCCTTCAGACGGGATCCGAGAAAGTCGAGAAGGTCTTGGTGCATCCATTTCGGCTCTTCATTTCACAATGAGAAGCAGCCAAATCACGGGTTGCAGAAATTCCCCAAGTCAACAATGTACCCTGGTGGTTTTTTTATCATCTCAATCTTCTGGAGCATTGCTCCTCAGCACTCCCTTCACCACCGTCCTCGTTTTTCCACACTGAAAGGAAATCTTCATATGACTCAATCCTTACTCCTCTCACTCCCCTCACTCCCCTCACCGTTGCCATCCTATCAGCCTATTTCCGGCATTCCAACACTCAAAACGTTATTGTGTCTCCGTTGTTGTACGGCATGTGCTTTCCACTTTTTTTCCTTGATATCGGTTTGTCTCTTTACCATTGGACCGTTTTCCCATTTCTCGGCATCAAACGGGTCGAGAGAAAGCAGTATATCCGTATCGATCGCCACCGCCTCAGTTACCTTCCATGGGTCTTAAAGCTCGGTTGTGCCAATTGCGGGTATGCCAATGGCCTTTTGCATTACGCTATGCGAATTGCCGGGAATACCGAATTATACTTTTGCCCAAGCAAACACCAGGAAACCCCGGAGTTTCATGCCCCTCCCCATCACCAACACTTTGCGGAATATGGGGATGCTGAGGGATTCTCCAAGCAGTTTCATGGTCACCACGATTCAGACTGAGGACATTTCTCACGAGATCATCGGAAGCGGCCAAACCGCAACAGGCCAGGCAGAGTCATCGTGAGGGCACTCGATTCCCGTCCATCAACAGGGAAAGTCTACCAAAACTTCTCTATGGATCATCCGCTAGGAGCCTGTCGGACTTGGGGAATCGAGAGCGAAAAAGTGGCTGAGCGAGGCCAGATTGTGACGATTTCGCCGGCCCATAGCGGGACTATGGTCCAAGAAAGCGGCGAAATATGGACCGCTAAGACACGTTTGCAGCCGATTCTTCCTAAGTCCGACAGGCTCCTAGGGGATGGCTTGCCAATCTCGCCCTCCCCATACATACATGGCTTTTTCCGGATCTTCGACAGGACATTGAGCCAATACCACCCGGCAAGCGGTGTGTTTGTAGAGTTGCTCAGACTTGTGCTCCATCAGAATGGCTAAAGAGAGGGAAGGTGCCATTCCCTTGACCGACACGGGAACGACGATCTGCCCCTCTACCGTCCGATGAATTCTCTTGGAGAGAAGAAGAGGCTTTGGCTCAAACCGTTGTTCATCCAGAATAGTCAAAAATTCATTCACGGCAGCGTTCTCGGCGTCGTCCAGATTTACCATGTTGGCATCAAGGGACTGTTGAAAAATGCCGCCGTGCCTGTACTGGACCTCCCGGCCTTCGTAGCCGAAGCTACTTCGGCGGAGTAGGCTCGGCAGGCAGACCAGCGGCGTTCTCATTGTTCGGAGGGCTTACCATACTCCAGTGTACGCCTCGCCCTCCTCGCGGTTTGCGGCCTTGCTGGACGGCCTTTTTGAACAGTCCCTCCTCCTTCCTGTCGTCTTCGGATAGATATCAGGAGTCGCCTGCAATCAAAAAAACTTGAATAATTAAACAGCTGCATCAATATCAAGCATCTCGTCCCTTCACCCAATGCCAGGCCTCATCAATCTGGTCTGGTGTGAAATATTTCAATTGAGTCTTGAGCCAGGGTTCAAACACATTGGTTCCACACTCCAACCATCGTCGCTCTCCTCTCACCACCGCAATCCTTTGATAATCTCGAACATTCGGAAGGTGACGGATCAACTCCTCACACAAGGCCTGACTATTCATTCCCGAAAAATCCACCATATCGCATAAGAAATTAATCGGCCCCACCTCTCGCATCAGTTGTTCCAAGTATGCATTCAATAATTCATACTCTTCCGGGGTCAATTTACTCTCAACTTTTATTCCGACTATCCCATTGTCACTTCCATCCAAAATCCGATACATACATTGTCTTTCACCCCCCTGCACAAGGCCATTGCCGACCATCAATGCTCATTTTCCAGAGAGGAAAACACCGGTTATGGGTTTAAACACTGTTTTTCTCAAGACCTTCCTGTTGCGCACCTCCCTCATTTTTCGAAAGCGGTTCACGTGACCACTGTTAGATATTCACGGGAGACTCTTCCTTTTACTCTAGCGAGGGTTATGCCAAGGAGGACCTCTGAGAAATTCTCTTTTTTCCGCAATGGGTTCTGAGGAAAAGGACCAGACCGGGTAAAGTCCGCTGGTGAGAAACGCCACACACCATCCTTGGTCACTGTTGGAGATTGCTACAACGAGGGGGGAGAGAAAACAGAAATCAGACCCAATGGTTATTCCCGAGATTGTTGATCGGGAATCCCCAACTTCAGACGACGGAAGGCGAGAGGAGGTTTCTTTTGGATGGATCCCCGCTAATCACCGGCGAAGATGACGGAGGCAGGTTGTCATTCCCGACATCGTGTATCGGAAATCCAGGTTTGCTTGGATCACCCCAAGCTGGATGCCGCCACAGACTGCAGAAATGAGGGAGGGAAAGGTGGCTAGCTGCTCGCAACTCTACAGATGCCAGAAAGTCGAATATTCTTCGTGGTTCCGTCATGTCCTTGAGGTGGTGTTCATGAATGCCGGTTCCCCCAGGCTTCGCACTATGGCTCAAGGTCCTCTCATGAATCCTCGGCCAATATCTCCTGCTCAGCGGCGAACCAATCATCGAGATCCTGGCCATGATGACCTCCTCGCCGATGGTGCAACTCATAGGCCCGTTCAGCAATCCGCGCCTGACCATCGCCATTCACGGGTGAGGTCTTGCCATCTTGCTCCACCACACCCGGAAGAGGGTTTTGAGTCTCTACGGCTGAAGACTTTTTGGCACGTGGTTGTTTACCCAACCCCGCCTTGCCTGGACGAATCGAGAGAGACTGTTCTTGCGGTCCCTCGTGATCATTGGAAGATGCGCGTTTGGTACCCATCAAATCACCTCGATTGAAGAAAGAGAAGGTAAAGACGAACTAGCAGTCGTCACCATGTCCTGGGGGAACACCGGATCCTTCCCCAGAATATTCAGTGTGTCAAGAATACGGTCGGGTCGTTCCCAATCACTCCACAGCACGCCTTCTAAGACAATCATCCCCATGCGTTCAGGAACGCGATGGAGCAATTCGCGAGAAAAATCGAGTGCGGGCATTTTTTGATACAATTGGTGAAGTAGGCGACCTTCATGAGTACTCCCGATGGATTTCCCCAATCGCTCAAAACGCTCCATCATAACCGGGAGGTATTGCCATCCAAGCTTCCAGAGTGTTTCGACTTTCGCCACGATTACTGACGTATTCCACAAAGCTCCCTTGGCCATGGCATTGAGGGCATCGAGGTAACCTGGTGGGTCAATAAAGGAATCGACTTGCCGAACACAGGATCCTCTACTCCAACCCAGAACCCCTCCCACATTAACCCAGCCATAGTCCATTTCAGGATATGTAGGAGGAACGCCAAAAAGAAGAAGGCGATCCTGAAGAATATGACTCGCACACTTGGCTCGCTGAACCGCCTCTAGAAAGAGGTCTTCCGGAAACACAAAATGGTCAGAGGGAAAGATGACCACCGTGGCGCTTGGAGCCCATGCCCGGACATAGGTCAGAGGAAGAAAAATCCCAGGTCCGGTGCCGCAATAGTCCGGTTCAAGAATCACGTGTCCGGCCTGCTGACCTGCTAAAGCTTCGCTTGCATACCCTTGATGATTCTGAGACACCACCGTGATTTTTTGATGGGGAGCCCCCAGCCGGTCAGCCCGGTCTAAGGTGTGGTGAAGCATGGACCGACTTCCAACAAACGTACAATACTGCTTCGGTTTGGGAGAGCCTAACCATCGCTCAATAAACGGTCGGATTCGTCCCCCATCCCCGCCAGCGAGAATAATTGACCACAAGGCATGGGATCGTGATTGTGACATCAGCCGGGGCTCCTTTCTTGAACCAAAAAATGTATGAAAGCCATTTATTCATGAGCAGTGTTTTTATCCGGAAAGATGGGGGAGAGATACTGGGGATTTTCCTAGAAAAGCAGGAAAAAGTTCCTAGGGTTCAAGATGGACGCCCGATAAAAATGTCGGGCATGACACATTACCTCCGTCATCCCCGAAAGTGGTGAGCAGGGATCCATCCGAAAGAAACCTCAAGAAACCCCCTCACAACTGACGTCTCACGCTTCATTTGCCCTCACTCCTTACCCTTCACGCCTTCCGCCTGACGCCTTCTGAAGATGGATGCCCGATTGCAAATGTCTGACATGACGGAAGGGGAAACGATGCCCGAGACACACTGTCGGACATGAAGAGGAAGAGGGATCCCGGCCAGGAATCTAGCACGGCCTTTCAGAATCTTCTGACAAAATTTCCCTTGCGGCTTCCAACCACCTTGCTAAACTCTGGCCACCGTTTCCACCTCCACGCCGGGAAATCTGATGGGCACGATTGGCGATTTTGATCTCCAACGGTTCAGAGGGGGCACCACGCTTCAACTTCCGTTCGTCAATAACAGAAGGGGGCTGACCTTGCGGCTCTTCATACTCGTTCGAACATGATGCTGTGTTTCTCATCGGGTGAACCTCCATATTGAATTTCCATGATTCCTTTCACCTCAACGACAACCTTAACTCTGCATAAAGAAACCGGATCGGATGCTCAGGCATTTTGGCCGAATGGGAATTGAATTCGTTCTGTCTATCCACGTAATCTTCGTTTTTGCAAGGAGGCCTGATTTGCCGCAAGACCTCAGGCCCGCTGGGACTTCGCACATACAAATTGACGATGACGAGTCGAGGATTCGCCGGAGTCGCCTATGCCGGCACATCAGACCCTTCGCCCGCCAGCGTGACAGGATAGCCATAGGCTTCCGCCTCTCTGCAGGCCTAAGGAAAATGGAATTCGTCTCATGCGATTTCACGCTTTCACTGGATCATGAACGACCTCACCACATTCCCGACATACCATGCGCCCCGTTTTCTTGCCTTGTGCATTGTAATGATCATCCACCATGCATTGATGGACGCAGACCGCCCTTTTCCCGCTTTTTTGGATTCTATTCACACGACCGGCCTCATCTGGATTCATATGTTCTTCTCCATCGGATTAAGGAACCCTTTTTGAGGGATCCATCAGCTTGTAACCTTGTCCACTCTTCAATCAGGCCACATGAAAATGAGAGGAGGCATGTTGCTCGATCTCATACTTTTTAAAGACTTGTCGACAGGTTTGCTTGAGAGAGGTGAGTTGAAACGGTTTCAAGAAAAAACCTTGGGCTCCTTCCTGCAATAATTGACGGAGGACTCGTTCGTCCGACCCGCCCGACATCATCAACACCGGCATCTGATGCCCCGACCATCGTAATTCATCGAGCATGGTCCTCCCATCCATAATGGGCATATGCATATCCAGCAGAATCCCATCCACCGGACGGCGGCCCACAACATCCAGGCCTTCCCGGCCATTTCTCGCAACAACCACCTCATACTCCCATTCCCGGAGGGCATCGCCCAGCATCCCGGCCACTGAAGGATCATCATCCACCACCAGCAGACATGGAAGGCCTCCCTTACCCTCCGGCTCGTCAGACGACAGATCCCAGGATGTTCCTCTGAGCGCCTGAAGGGTTTGAAGACAAGTAGGACAATAGGTCTGGGTCAGATCAACATCGGAGAATTTGAGATGATGCATCGACAAAAAGGACCCCAAATCCCGCCACCTCATCGCCCTGGCCGGTCCCTCCGAGGGATCGTGCACGCGTTCACACCAGGCGCACGACGAAATGAATCGGGAGGAAGACGAGGATAACGGAAGACAATGCTGTAACACATGTCCCCGGGAGATAACTCCGACAAGATTCCGACCGCCCACCACAGGCATTCTCAGGACTTGTCTTTGGACCATCAAATTCAACACCACTTCAAGGGGATCATGCTCAAACACCCAAACGGGCGTGGTCATGGTGTCTTCGACTCTGAGATCATCCAGCGACTTTAAGCGTGAAACCGCCTGTAACAGACGGAGTTCCGTCACGATCCCAAGAATTTTGCGGGTGGGATCCACCACAGGCCATCCACTGTACTGCCCTGATAGAAATTGTAACGCCAGATCCTTCTCGAATGTACCGGGCTTGAGAGGGACAGCTTCGGGGTTCATCAGATCTTTCGCCAACCTCGGAGATGAAGACAGGTGGTTCATGGGAACGCCTCTCTTTCGAATCGGTTTCAAACACGAAACCATCGGGTGAAGGGGGGATTGGCCCCTGAATTGAATTTGGTAAGATAAGGATCGGAGTAAAAAAACGGAACTAGGAAAACCCTAGTTTTTTCAAGAAAAAGTCCTAAGTCAGCGGAAAGGAGGGATCGGAACCGGCTACTTCACAACCAGGCCGTGTGCGAAAGCAAACCGGGTTAACTCGGGGATTGTATGCATTCCTAGAGTTTCCATGACATTGAATTTATGAAATTCAACCGTTTTGACGGAAATGTTGAGAAGGGTGGCAATGGCTTTGGTGGAACAGCCTTCCGCAATCAACTGCAGGACTTCCCGTTGACGAGGGGTGAGCTGTTTAAACAATGGCGCCTGCCTTCTTAAGGGATCCATGGGTAAAATATCCCCCGGCATGGCAAGGGGAGTGACATAGTGGCCGCCTGCCAACATCGTGTTCACGGCCTGTTCGAGTTCTGACCCGGCAGACCGCTTCAATAAGTACCCGGAAGCCCCAGCCTCAAACGCCGCGGTCATATAGGTGGAATCCGCATGCATCGTGAGAAAAATGATTTTACAGTGGGGAACAATCTTCTGGAGTTGGCGAGCCGCATCCAGACCGTTTAAACCCGGCATCGAAATATCCATCACCACCACATCCGGTTTCAGACGTGAAGCGGCTTCAAGCAGCGCTCGTCCATCTTCCACCTTTCCCACCACCTCCCCAAAATCCTCGACAAGTTTGGCCACCCCTTCCAGGACCATGGGATGGTCGTCCGCCAACAAAATACGAGGAACTTTCACAGGATACCCCACCCGACAGGAGGTTCGATGATGAGAAGAAAGCATCACGGCGGCTTGACCATCCCGAACATTGCTACCGTCCCAATGGGCCATTGTACACAAGGGAGGGCAAATCACTACTAGGGGAACCACTAGTTCGAGAAAGGAAAATCCCTAGAGAAAGCCGGGGAACGGGTTATTCCGGAGAAACGAGGCCATGAGCAATGGCATACCTCGTTAACTCCGCCGTGCTATGAAGGTCCAACTCCCGAATAATCTGGCTTCGATGAAATTCAATGGTTTTGGGAGACACATTCAACATCGTCGCTATCTCTTTGGTGCTGTGGCCCTCGGCGATGAGTTGGAGCACTTCCCGCTGCCGCGGCGTCAAAGAGTCTATCTCGGCCTGGGGAGCTGGCATCTGTTGAGTTAACGAACTCAGAAAATCCTTGGCAATGGCCGGTGTTACATAGTATTGCCCTTTCATGACCGCATGGATGGCTTGCATCAATTCAGAAGCCGCAGAACGTTTCAAGAGAAAACCGGAAGCCCCGATTTGAAAGGCTTCCTTCGCATAGACAGGATCCGCATGCATGGTCAGAAAAATCAGTTTGATTGACGGAAGCAACTTCTTCAGTTGGCGCCCCGCCTCCAATCCATTCAATTTGGGCATGGAAATGTCTAAGACAATGACATCAGGGTCCAACTGCTGAGCAACCTGAATGAGGGCCCGCCCGTCTTCCACTTTCCCGACGAGATCGCAGTCCTCCATGACCAGTTTGGCCAGGCCTTCCAAGACCAATGAATGATCATCGGCTAACAGGACACGAGGTCGGATCACCATGGAACATGCCCTATGATGTACTGCCCCTGGCGTAATCGTATAGACATGCGTTACTCCCAATTATGATCTCTCATTCCCTCCCCTACTATCATTTTCGACATCAGGTACCGGAAATCCATCTTTAACCTTCTTCGGATGGATCCCCGCTAACTACTTGCGGGGATGACAGAAGAGTATGTCATCCTGAGCCAGCGGCGAAGGATCTGTGCCCAGGTTGACGAAGCCACGGCCCAGCTAGCTCCTTCGTTTCAGGATGACAGAGATCATTGGTCACTCCCGACATTCGGTATCGGAAGTCCATCTTGATTGCTGTATCCCATCGTTGCTCCAGAAACCTGACGTCTCAAGCCTGCGTGCTTTCAGGAATTGAGACCTTCACGATTGTGCCCTGGCCAGGCTGACTGTCCACGCATAGGGTCCCACCCACCAGGCAAGCCCGTTCCCTCATACTGACGAGTCCCAAACCTCGTGAAAGACGCCCATCGACCTCAAAGCCCTGGCCATTGTCGCGGATTGAAAGAGAAATTCCCTGCCCGTCCTCCCTCAAGACGAGATGGACGGCCGAAGCCTGAGCATGTCTCGTCACGTTTCGCAGGCTCTCCTGTGCCACACGGTACAGACACGTGGCCACCGCCTGGGAAAAGTTTCGTGCTCCGTCAGTCAGTTCCCACGTGACCGACACCCCTTCCCACTTCGCAAAGTCTTCGCACAACGAGCGAAGAGCCGTGCCCAAACCGAGATCATCCAGGATCGACGGGTGATATTGATAAGCTAGGTGCCGAATATCATCGGACAGATCCGCGACGCTTTCATAGAGTTCCTGGAGCATTGGCGTGACGGGATGAATATCCGGAAGCCCTTTTTGCGCGGTTTGCAGCTTTA
>WHTE01000107.1 GCA_009377845.1 Nitrospirales bacterium
AAGACAACCAGCATCATGACAAGAAGGTACGTCATTCCATCCTGGTTCCTGCGAAGGGACGTCAAGCCTCGAGGCAATTTCTGAAACCCTTTCCTCATACCGTTTTAGCCACTGGCTACCCTAGAACGACTCCGGCTTTTGATGGTCAATTGATTGTATGGTTGCTTCCCATAATGCGTATCGACTAAAAGCGAAGAACCTTAACTATCCTGGAACGACTCAACTGCCTCAACATCTTTCCTGACTGTCTTGCGGTCAATCGAAAGCCCTCTCATGACCGGGTCGGCTTTCGAGTGGCTCCAGCCTCCGGTTAAGAGCCTGTTGAAGCATGTTCAAGAGGGTAACATCTCTGTTTGATGGGTAAAAACACGGATTTCAGGCCAACACTTCGTAGCCCTGATCAACTTTAATTGCGGATGGGCTGACGTATTCGCCGTTTTTCGGTCATGAACACCCACCCCAGAATCAGAAAGGCACCACCAAATGTGTCGGCGACAAGATCCCAAAAATCCGCCTCTCGCCGGGGGACAAACCATTGATGGACTTCATCGGAAATCCCGAATGCGACAACACAGATAATAGCGAGGCCTATGCTTCTGGATGTCCCAGTTGTTTGCTTAAATGCTCGATAGAGAAGTATACCAAGGATGCCATATTCGAAGGCATGTAAAATTTTATCACTAAAACCGAAAAGGAAGGAAGGGAGGTGCTGGTCAGGATTTGATTGCGAGGATAGATAGACAATCAATAGACCATAAATGAGTACTGGTCCCCAAAACTTCAGAAAGTAGGCTTGTTTTGAATGTTGATGAATAACAACGCGTCCTTTAAATTATAAAGAGGATCAATCGGATGATGGTTTATGGGGTTTTCAGGAAATATCTGACGCCCTGGATTTGAACCACGGGTAATATCATACCCTCTTTTTTTTCATCATGAGAAAAATCGTATATGAGGGATTCATCGGTCACCAGGGTTCCAATAAAAAGGACGCCAATATCAATCTGCTTGCCATTTTGTTGTTGAACGAGAAGTTCCCTGGCAGATTCAAGGGATGGGATTGCCACCAGATAATCCGGTAACCCCATAGGTTTAAAGCGGACAATCCCCCATGATGTGGAGGTGAGTTCAGGGCCTAGGGCCACCGAAAACCCCTGATATTCCGGCAAATATTGTCGGAGGACTCCTGCCCACAAAAAGGCAATGGGTTGTTGAAGGAGATTCTTGTGAACGAGGCGGACCTCGTCCCGTTCACGATTCAGTTGGAACAGGCGTTCGCTCTGTTCTGTGTGATTCAAATCCTGCAATGTGCGCCAATCCGGTGGAAGGCCTTCGAGTTCCTGAAGGAATTGTTCTTGTTCTTGTGGGAGCAGGAGTGGACGAATATTCATAGGGATCAGTTGGTGTAAGGGCTGGCGTTCCAGTTGAATGAGAGGTTGTACCCCATTGGCCATGGGAGGCTGTCCACTGACCAGGTCTGGTGAATGGAGCACTGCCCATAGATTGATTAACGAAAGAAGGCACAGTAGAGGAGTTTGGCTCTTTTTCATGAGAGTGCGTTGCCTAAGGGAGGTGTTGCATGAAGAAAGAGACAGGACTCCGTGGCCGTTGGTCGGTGCGCGAGTCCTGTGCCAGTCATGGTTCATGAAGTGATCTCACCCCACTCGCTAGATGAGCCATTGTTCTTCCCGCCAGGCCATATCCCAGAACATCCATTCATACTTTGAACTAATCAGGAACGCTTCCTTCATCCTGGCCTTTTCCGCCTTTCCTGCTGACCTGGCGCATCGATCGACTACTTCGCGCATCCATCTGGCGACTTCCGCAAATTCGGGTGACCCATAGAGTTGAAGCCATTCTTGGTACGGGTGTGAGGGTTTGGGTTTCCCCTTGCCCAGGAGATGGTGTCCGACTTCACAATAGACCCATGCGCAAGGTAGGGCAACCACCGTGATTTCACCCAGTGTCCCGGTTTGAGCCACACTTCGCATATGCCGGCAGTAGGCGTAGTTGGTTGGGGCAAGAGGAGTGGACCGCATGTTTGCGGGGGAAAGAGCCCATTGTTTTCCGTACGATTCATGAAGACCCCGTTCCACCACAATGGTTTCTTCAACTAATTTGGCAAACCGAATCGCGGTGTCCGCATCAGTCGCTTTTGCCGACCCGGTGGCAAAGACCCTGGCCAATTCTTCTAAATAACGGGCATCTTGCAAAATGTAATATTTAAATTTTCTTTCGGGCAGGGTGCCTTTTCCCAACGCGACTACGAAGGGGTGTTTCAGCTGGGCTGCCCATATGGGAGCTGCAAGTTGTCGTAATTGTTCTGAAAAAGTCATAAGATCGCCTGTTGAACCGGAACCCGCGAGGCTAAACTATCTTCCAGCCTTAATTGAGTAAAGTGCGAGCGACTTGAAAGGCTTGATCCATATCGGGCATATGGCCGAGGTCTGGGGTCACCTGAAGATACCGGATCACGTTATTCGCGTCTACGACCATGACAGCTCGAGCCAGTACATGGGGACCTTCCAGTAGTAACCCGTGGGTTTTGCCAAATTCCCCGCCCCGAAAATCAGACAAGAATTCTACATTGGCGATTCCGGCTTCTTTCGCAAATCGATCTTGAGCGAATGGCGTATCGACGCTAATCGTGATGAGTTGCACCTGTTGATCAAGCCCCTGGGTTTTTTCACTGAGATAATGAGTTTGTTGTTCGCAGACTTTCGTGTCCAGGGAAGGCACCACACTGATGATGCGAACCATCCCTTTGGATTCTTGAATGTTCACAAGTGATAAGTCTCCTTTTGCCAATGGGGAGACCCGAAGGGATTCACCGGCTTTCACTTCAATGCCACTAAGCGGCAAAGGGGTTCCCCTGAATAGAATGGTCGCACCTTCACCGGTTTTGGCTGTCTCTCTGGCAATTGGAATTTCTTTGTAGGAAAATCCTTGATCTGAATGAAGACCTACCGTCGAGCAACTCCATAATGAAGAAGTCGTCACGATGAGGACTACTAAAACAATAGGGATTTTTGGCATCATTAGTCTCCTTATTATACAGAACGTTGATCCGGGTTGAGCGTTTCTCGTTGTTTGAAGGGAGTGTTGAAAAATGCCGCCAGCGGCGTTCTCGCCTCTTGGCCGTGCTCACGTACTCCTCCGTACGCTCCGCCCGTCCAAGTGGCTGCGGCCTTGCTGGACGCGCCTTTTTGAACACTCCCTCATTTCCTTCCGGTGGGTCTCGGTCACGCATGTGTTGATGAAAAGGCCAAATATTTGAAATATTCAACAGCCACTTGAAGGATACCATTTCCCCGGAGCATGGCTCATTTGCGGGCTGGGAGATGTGCTCTTCAAGGTTCTCTTTCCAAAAATGAGAGGATAAATTGATTGACGATAGCAGGTTGTTCCCATTGTGCGAGATGTCCCGCTTCCGGGATCACGTGCCACTCGACATGAGGCAACTGGCTTTTTACCCGTTCGCCCACTTCCAGGGGAAATACCCGGTCATGATCTCCCCACAGAAGCAGGACCTGGTGAGAAATCTTCTGGAGCCTATTTCCATAGTGTTTTTCCCAGTTCTGAATATTGTCCAATAAAGAGTAAAGCGGGGCAAGAAAGCCGCCCCGTTGCCGATTGTGAAACGAACGCTCAATGACTGTCGGGGAAATGAGTTCCGGGTTATAGACAATTTCTTTGAGGAGTTGTTCAGTGGCCTTTCTTCCAGCCATCCAATTTCCAAATTTTGCGAGCCAGAGTGGAGGGCGGTGGTAGAGAAAGCGTTGGTACTGTCGGGAAGCGATGCTGCTTTCCACTTGCGCGGGGAATCCCGAGATGAGGACGAGTTGTTTTACTCGTTCTGGATAATCAAGGGCCATGGCCATGGCTAATCCGGCTCCCATGGAATTCCCGATTAAGGTGGCTTGTGGAATGTTGAGGCTATCCATGAATTGCCGAAAAAACTCCACGAGGGTTTCCGGGGTATAAGTGTCTTCCGGTTTGTCTGAGAGCCCCGATCCTAGTAGATCCGGGATGATGACTCGATGGGTGTGCGCCAAGACGGAATATTGATATTCCCATTGCCACATCGATCCGCCAAATCCATGGATGAGGATAAGCGGTGGACCCTGGCCGACGTCAAGATAAGCCATGCGATGCTTGTTGACTGTGGTGATCTGATAGGGCACACGTTGGATCAGTTCGATCCTGGAAGGGAGTGGTGTGGGTGACGAACATCCCAATGTGGTAAAGCACCCAAGCACGGCCATGAAGAAGGGTAAGGACAGGAAACGAGAACGGCCCGTCATTATGGTTCTAAATGGATCAAGGTTTCATCCGGATTCACTTCATCTCCCTCTTTGACAAAGATGGTGACGACGGTCCCGGCAATAGAAGCCTGAACGCGATTCTCCATTTTCATGGCTTCCACCACGAGCAAAGAATCCCCCACATTGACGCTTGAACCCTGGGTCACCAGGATTTTGACAACCCGGCCCGGCATGGGGGTTGTCACATCGCCAGGGTGGGACGGCTTGGGACGTCCCTCCGCCTTTGAGGAAGTGGGTGCCGGCGGTTCGGGCGCTCCGGCTAATACTTCTTGAATGGGTTCAAGATAGACTTCCTCCAGTTTGTCATTCACCTTAATATAATAGGGTTTGACTCCATCAACTGTTTGGCCGGATCCCGAAACTCGAATATGATAGGCTTCGCCGTGAACTGTCACGTTAAATTCCACTGGCGCCAAATGAAGATCATGCCCGACAGCCGGCCCGCTTTCCGATGGCGTTTGAAGGGGTTCGGGTTTCAATTCACCCCGCTCCCGTTCATCAAAAAATTGCAATGCCACGGAAGGGAGGAGGGCATACGAGACAAAGTCCTCTTCGGACATTTCCCGTCCCACTAATTCTTGTCTGGCATCCTCCAGCTCTGGATCAAGATTGTCAGCGGGACGACCGGTTACCGGTTGATCGCCTTCCAAGGATTTTTGCCGGATTTTCGAGTTAAGAGTGCCCGGTGGCTTCCCATACAACCCTTGAAAATAATTTTTGGTTTCATTCGTAATCACTTTATACCGTTCACCGGTCAAAACATTCAGCGTCGCCTGGGTCCCGACAATTTGACTGGTGGGAGTGACAAGAGGAGGATACCCCATATCTTTCCGCACGCGGGGGATTTCGCCCAGCACTTCTTTGATTTTTCCCAGAGCATTTTGCTCGGCTAATTGGGCTGCTAAATTAGAAAGCATTCCTCCCGGGACTTGGGAGAGCAGAATGTCGGTATCGACACCGGTAAAGTCGCTCTCAAATTGACGATAGCGTTTGCGGGCTTTTCGTAATTTATCTGCTGCCGGGGCTATTTGCTCAAGATTCAATTTCGTGTCATACGGGGTATTCCGAAGGGCGGCAATAAATGATTCGGTCGGGGGATGTGAGGTGCCCCCGGAAAGAGGAGACAATGCCGTATCCAAAATGTCCAACCCTCCCATAATGGCCATGAGGGCGGACATCGAGGCCATTCCCGAGGTGTAATGTGTGTGCAGATGGATAGGGAGGCGAACGGTCGATTTTAAGCGAGAAATCAACTCATAGGCTTCGAAGGGAGGTAACAAGCCTGCCATATCCTTGATGCAGAGGGTATCGGCACCGAGATCCTCCAACTGTTTGGCTTGTTCAACAAAATGGTTCAGGCTATGCACGGGGCTGACCGTATAGCAAATGGTCGCTTCGATATGCTTGCCACAGGCTTTCACCACTTCCATAGCGGGCTTGATGTTCCGGATGTCATTCAAGGCATCAAAGATTCTAAACACATCAATGCCGTTCTGGGCCGATAATTCGATGAATTTTTCCAGGACGTCATCGGCATAATGCCGGTAGCCCACAAGGTTTTGGCCACGTAACAGCATTTGTAGGCGGGTTTTCGGCATCGCTTCCCGGAAGGCACGCAGGCGCTCCCAGGGGTCTTCCTTCAAAAAACGGAGACAGGAATCGAAGGTTGCCCCTCCCCACACCTCCAGGGACCAGAATCCCACCTCGTCCAATTCTGAAGCCACGGGTAACAGATCTTCGGTGCGCATGCGCGTCGCTAAAAGAGACTGATGGCCGTCCCGTAAAGCCACATCGGTCAAAAAGACCTGACGCTTAGGAGATGCTTCGATATCTAAAGGCGGAGCGGCATCCAATTTCATCCGGGTTGGGACGGGGCGCCGGGACTTCTTATCTTTATGGGACTGTGATGTTTTTCGTGCCATAGATGACCTTTCACAAATGCAACGGATAATAACAACTTCTGGTTTTAAGGTTGTTATAAACCTTCAAACGCAGCGATGGCCGCTGAAAGTGCGATGACGAGATCTTCGGGTTCTTCCGCTTCTTCATATTCAAATAGCGCTGGATGGCGTTCAAGATAGGATGTGTCAAACCTCCCGGCTCGAAAATCCGGTTCTTCCATAATCTTCCCCATAAAGGGAATGGTGGTTTTGACGCCCCGCAGCACAAATTCCTCCAGAGAGCGATGGGTTCGGCGCACAGTTTCATCCCATGTTCGTCCATGAACGGTCAGCTTGGCCAACAGGGCATCATAATACGGGGGCACGGTATAGTCCTTATACACCGCTCCGTCAATGCGAACTCCGACTCCGCCAGGGGACAGATATGCTGTGATTTTTCCCGAAGAGGGCCGAAATCCATTTTGGGGATCTTCAGCATTAATCCGACATTGAATGGCATAACCTTGGAGATTGACTTCATGTTGTCCAAAGACCAGGGGACGCCCCGCCGCAATCCATAGTTGGCATTGCACAATATCGACGGTGGTAATCTGTTCCGTGACGGTATGTTCAACTTGAATGCGAGGGTTCATTTCCATGAAATAGTAGCGTCCATCGGGATCTAACAAAAACTCCACAGTGCCGGCATTATAGAATTGGGCGGCACGGGCAATGGCAATGGCGGCTTCTCCCATTTCCCCTCGTAGACGAGGGGTTAACACAAGTGACGGGGCGATTTCTATCAATTTTTGGTGGCGTCGCTGAATAGAACAATCCCGCTCCCCCAGATGAATCACATATCCGTTTTTATCTGCAAGTAATTGAAATTCAATATGGTGGGGGCGTTCAACATATTTTTCCAGGAACAAATCCCCATTCCCAAAGGCGGCCAGGGCTTCACGGGCCCCTGCTTCCATGGCATCTTTTAATTCATCGTCTGAGCGCACCACGCGAAGTCCCCGCCCTCCGCCCCCGGCGCTGGCTTTGACCATGACCGGGTATCCCGCCCTGTGGGAGAACGTCAGCGCCTCTTCCAGCGTGCCAACGCATCCATCTGTTCCGGGAACGACAGGCACACCAATCTTTATGGCGAGTTCCCGAGCTTTAACCTTATCGCCAAGCAGTTCAAGAGCATGCGGGGATGGTCCAATAAAGAGAATGCCTGCTTCTTCGCAAAGTCGGGCAAAGGCAGCGTTTTCTGCCAAAAATCCATATCCCGGATGGATGGCGTCTGCTCGAATACGCTTAGCCAACCCGACAATTTGTCGGGCATCGAGATATCCTTGAACAGGTCCGGGCCCGACTAAATACGCTTCATTCGCTTTTTTCACGTAAATGGCTGTGGCGTCACTTTCTGAATAAATCGCGGCCGTGGCAATGCCGAATTCTCGACATGCCCGAATGACGCGCATCGCAATTTCTCCCCGATTAGCCACTAAGACTTTTTTAAACATTTGGTTCTAGCAAAATTTGATAGACACAATGAAATCGGTGACCATTGCTCATAATTCGCATTTTTCCCATTTCAGATGAGGCGGGATGGGGATTACGCACACACAAGTGCGTGCCTTCAGTTTTATTTACTGTCTAAAAGAGGATAATACTTTCCTTTTCGCATGAGGTTTTGGCCTTCCCGCGAAAGGACAAACTGTTCAAAGGCCCGAACGTGAGGTGAGGGATCTGGATTGGCAATCAGCACCACCGGGTATTGGAGTGGATAACGCTTATCCAGGACAGTCTGGACTTCCGGTTCCACCCGATCAATAAAAAGAAGATTGATCGCAACCCCATCCTCTTTCGCCCTGAGGGCTGGAGTCATAGAAACAAAGGTGATGGCCTCCAGATTGCCACTTACGGCTTTAATGGCTTCATCCTCGGTTCCCGCTCTGAAGGCAGATCGCGGAATCCCATCGGGAATATTCAACACTTTTTCGAAACCTTGCCGAATATTTTGATTGTCGGTTCGGTTGATAAGCACAATTTTGGTTTGCGGTGCTTCCTCATAGACCTGGGACCAGTACCGAATTTTTCCCGAAAAAACATCCGCAAGCTGATGCTTGCTCATTTCTTTGACCGGGTTAGAAAAGTTGGTCAAGATGGCGATGCCATCTCTGGCAATTACCGTGGAGTGAAGAGACGGGACTTCTTCGCCGGTGACGCCAATATCCGCTTCGTTGAGTTCAATGGTTCTGATTGGCTTTGCATTGGGATGCCAAAAAATATCAATTGAAATAGAAGGATGGTGTGACTCAAATGCTGCAGCAAGAATTTCCAGTAGATATCGCTCAGGACCATTGCCGACAATGAGTATGGTCCCGGAGACATTCGATTGATCTTTGTGAGGGTCGGAAGCATGAGCTTCCCTGGAAGAATGAACGGGGCTCAAGGGGAAAAGAATTCCACAGAGAAAGCCGATCCCGATCAGGAAAGAAACTGTAACCAAACCCATTTTCTTGAACCAGAGGAATGTCATGCTTCTAAGGATCCTCATTGACGGCTATCTTAGCGCAAGTTATGGAGAATAAAGAAAAGTTTTTTGCCGAGACTGAAAAAACGGGGCCATCTTTCCCGTTTAGGGAAATAAATGTCAAGGGGAGGTGAGCAGGAAGATTAAACTCAGTGGGCATTTACCCTTTACCCCACCACCCAATCCTTAGGTTATTCTCCTCCGGTTGGTTGGGAATTGGTTTCGGTAGGGGCGGCGCGTTGGCCCATGATTGGGGGTAGTTTGGAAAATTTATCCATTCGCTCATTCAGCATATTATAGGCCTTGCCTTCCTCAAAGCCCGGTTTGTGGGTCCCAACGATTTTCGAAGCGAATGAGGACATAATTCTACGGCTTGTTGTCGTGTTGCATTTGGGACAAATGGTTTCTTCGGGTTTGACGCTGAGCGATTGCATCGCCTCATACCGATGATCACATCCTTCACAAACATATTCGTATAATGGCATACCTCACTCCTTTATAGGGTTTGTTTTTATGACCCATTGATAGGCTGGTTGATTTTGCCTCATTATATCGAAGACTGTGAAGAATATCGAAGGTTGTGAAGACGTGGCTCATAAGAGAAGCACTTATTTGCATGAAAATCTTAAAATGGATTGACGGCAAGTTTGAGACTTAACTATACTTTTTCATTAGGCTTTTTTACTGTCAAATTGGAGGAATGTGCAATGTCGGTGTTAATTCGGCGATTCAAATTACCCACCGGAATGATGAAGGAGGAACGTATTGACGATCCTGACCGCATCGAACGGTACATGCAGTTTTTTGATAGAGATGAACAAGCAAAACTTGAAGCTGGTCAAAAGGTTTTTTTAGAAAAAGACGAATGGCAATTTGTTGATAACTAAATTCCTGCCGGTCAGGTTCTCTCTCCAAAATCTTCCTGACAGGTTGTTACAAGCAAATTTGAAATCGCTTGCTTGATTATCAGGGTCGGTTCACGACCTAGTGAAGGGGTATCGAATTTATGGGGTATTGGATCCATGTGAAACGATCACTTGATCAAGCGATGATCCATCGGGATCGTTGTCCGGAAATTCCTTCAGGTCCGCATCGGTCTGACTTCTGGGAAGGTGGGTGGACTGAATTTCCAGACAAAGACACCGCTCTGGAGGCTTTGGAAAATACCGATGCTTCCCAACAACTCAAGTGTCCCTTATGTAAACCTTAAGAATTCGTTCCTGTATTCTTTCCGAAACCACCTCGTTCCCAGCAACTTTCTTCTTCCTGAATTCAATGGTGAGTATGGCTCAAAAATTTGGTAATTCCAGGTGGGTCAAAGAGGGGTATTTGGACAATCGGGTTTTAGGGAGGGTTGTCGGTCAAATCACCTTCGCTGGTCTTGAAACCGTGGATTTCTACTTGGCTGGTGATTTCTCCGGAGAGATTGCCGGACAGGTTGTCGGCTTTCACAATCCCAAGTTCTTAGATGACCCTGGTGCGGGAGAATCGTTGGAAGATTTTGCTATACCTCAGGTAGGAAAGGTCAGCCTCATCTCTTTTGATCCGCATCCGAATCTTGAGCCACATCCCTATTTTGAGTGGTTTTCTTTGGATCAACAACATTATCGTATTGAACTGGAACCAGCTGATGCGTGGGTCATGACGGACGCTCAACGAGATGTGGTGAACGAACTTTCTCAACGAATCCACCAAGAATTAGCACCCTTACTAGGATGATCACAGACGTAATTGCTGTATTCAAACTTAGGGCAAAATATTACGTGTTCAATTTATAGAAACGGTCCTAAGTCCAAAAGGGGCACCGCGCCAGAATTTGAGAAAGCGGTTCTCCTCCGTCTGTTTATTGACTCACTTATCCTCCATTCGTAGAATGCCCGCCATGAATGACCGATTTTTAAAAGCCTGTTTGCGCCAGCCTGTGGACCGGACCCCCGTGTGGTTTATGCGCCAGGCGGGACGGTATATGGAAGAGTACCAGGCCATCCGGCGCAAGTATTCTATTCTAGAGGTGTGCAAAACCCCCGCGTTAGCTGCCGAAGTGACCCTTCAACCTATTCAACGCTTTGATTTAGATGCGGCGATTATTTTCGCGGATATTTTATTGCCGCTTGAAGCTATGGGATTGGGCTTAGAATTTGTTGAGGGAAAGGGTCCGGTTATTGACAATCCGATTCGAGGCGAAATGGGCATTGTGCAACTTCGTCCGGTAGATGGGGAGGCGTTTGCCTATGCCGGAGAAGCCATTCGCCAAACACTGGAAGCCCTTGACAATAGAGTTCCGTTACTTGGATTTGCCGGAGCTCCGTTCACGTTAGCCAGTTATGCCATAGAGGGTGGAAGCTCACGTGACTATGCCAGGACCAAACACTTGATGTTCTCTCAGCCGACGGTCTGGCATCAATTATTATCCAAACTTTCTGCGGTCGTCGTGGAGTATTTGCGGGTTCAAAGTCGAGCGGGCGCTCAGGCCATTCAACTCTTTGATAGTTGGGTTGGCTGTTTAAGTCCTGGCGATTATGAAGAATATGTCCTTCCACATGTTCAAAGAATTTTTTCCGCCTTACGGATTGAAGGTATTCCATTAATCTATTTTGGAACGGGAACGGCCGGGCTTCTTCCGCTCATGCGAAAGGCGGGAAGCGATGTGATGGGGGTCGACTGGCGTGTCCGTTTGGATGAGGCGTGGACCACGATTGGCTTTGATATGGGAATCCAGGGCAATCTGGATCCTATGGTTCTTTTCGCCCCAGAAAAAGAAATCGAACGTCGGGTGAGGGATATCTTACAGCAAGCAGGTGGCCGACCAGGCCATATCTTTAATTTGGGTCACGGAATTCTTCCTAATACCCCTTTGCATGGGGTTGAAGTGGCGATTGAATGTGTTCGTCGATTTTCGACGGTTTCCTCCCGTGAACGATAAATTGGTTGCCTTCCGCTCTCAGGTCTCCTCGTTAGCCTCACGGAGACTTTTTCACCGCAGTCTCTTAAATCCTAACTAGCATTTTTATCGCAGATGACTCGTGACTCCATGAGGAAGGCTCCGTACCAGATTGTCATTGTTGGGGGTGGAATCTCTGGACTCGCCACGGCGTATGCCCTGATGGAGGAAGTCCGGAAAAATGCAACTGAGGTCCAATGCACTGTTGTCGAACGGGATACCCGTTGGGGTGGAAAAATTTTGACTCATGTGACAGAGGATTTGCTGATCGAAGGTGGACCAGACTCTTTTCTCACTTCCAAGCCATGGGCTTTAGAATTGTGCCGGAACTTGGGGCTTCATGATCAGTTGATTCCTACCAACGCGCAACACAATCGCACGTTCTCCTTTTGCCGTGGAGCCTTGCGGGAGTTGCCTCAAGGGTTGCTGGCGTTTCGGCCTCAACGGGTTGATACCCTTGTGTCTAGCGGGCTCTTATCCTGGAAAGGCATGCTCCGGATGGCTGCCGAGCGGTTTTGGCCAAGGCGAAACCCCTGGCCAACAGATGAATCCCTTGGCGAGTTTTTTCGACGACGATTTGGAACCGAAGCCTTTGATTATTTGATTGAACCGCTGGTGGCGGGCATCTATGCCGGGGATGCCGATGAACTCAGTATTGAGGCGACCTTCCCTCGATTTCGTGAATTAGAACGTGAACATGGCAGTGTCATTAAGGGTATGCGGATTGCTCAAGCCAAAGGGGCCACAGCCTCGCGTCCGCCTGGAGAAGCCACTAACCTATTTATGTCGCTTCGGGGCGGGTTGAGTGAGTTAATTCGGACGTTGGTTCAGAAATTAAGCGATCGTGGAGTGTGTTTTACCGCCGGAGTCGGGTGTCAAGAGATCCAACCCCGGACTCAGGAGTCGACTTCGTTTCAGGTCATTCTGGAAAGTGGAGAGAAACTTCCAGCCGATGCCGTGGTTTTGGCAACTCCGGCTTTTCAGGCAGCT
>WHTE01000108.1 GCA_009377845.1 Nitrospirales bacterium
TCCATCGCTTGGCATGGTCAACCACCACCATGGTACCATCATCCAAATAGGCCACACCCTGCCCTGCCTCTTTCCCTTCTTTCAAGACAAAGACGCGAATCGTTTCCCCTGGGAGTACGACCGGTTTAAGCGCATTGCACAGATCATTAATATTGAGCACTTTGACGCCTTGGATCCCCGCCACCTTATTGAGATTAAAATCGTTCGTCAGCACCTTCGCATCCATCTGTTTAGCCAACTCAATGAGCTTCGTATCCACTTCTTTGACATGAGGAAAGTCATCTTCTACCAGTTCCACCTTGATATTGTTCATTTTTTGAAGGACATTTAAAATGTCCAGACCTCGTCTCCCACGAGCCCGTTTTAATCCGTCAGACGAATCGGATATATGCTGTAACTCTTGAAGAATAAAATGCGGAACCACAAGCGTCCCCTCAATAAAGTCTGTTTCGCACAAATCCGCAATACGACCATCAATGATCACACTGGTATCAAGCAGTTTCTTGGTACGCGCAGACTCCATACCGCCTGCAGCAAGAGCGGGTGGGGACCACCCTTCCCTGGCGAACCGCATACCCATGGTCAATCCCCAATAAGACACCCCCAAGAAAATAACCAGGCTCGCCAGAATGGTAAAGACCGACTGAGGGGAGTGTGCCACCAATCCCGTGACCAAAGCAATCAGACCCGCCACAAGCAGGCCGGCGACTAATCCTCCTCCTCCACACAAGACTAACGGCAAAGGAACTGTCTTCAACCGTTGTTCAACAGCCAGAATCATCGTTCCAACTCCGACCCCGATTCCCGCACCTATCAAAATCATGACGGTTTGACCATCAGACGCCCCCCATCCCAAGGACATGCCTAAGACCATTCCAACGACGAGAAACATCATTCGCAACACCATAAGAGATTCTCCTACCCTTAGGTCGTTGATTCAGACTGCAGGAACTCTTCAGCCTTGGTCACATCGTCCTGACTGCCAATGTACAACGGGACTCTCTGGTGAAGGGCGTGTGGGGTGAGTTGATTCACGCGCTCTACTCCGGTACTCCCCAATCCACCGGCTTGTTCGACCAAAAATGCGAGTGGCGCCGCCTCATACATAAGCCGTAATTTTCCATCCGGTTTCTTTAATTCCCCGGGATACATGTATAAGCCACCTTTGCACAACACTCGATGCATATCGGCCACAAAACACCCCGAGTACCGACCGGAGTATGGTCTTCCTGTTTGGCTATCAGGCTCCTGAAGATAGTGAAGAAAATTCTTCGTGCCGGAACACCACTTTTGACGATTGCCTTCATTCACACTATAAATTTTCCCACGCTTGGGGATCTGGAGATTATTCGCTGACAGGAAAAATTCCCCTGTCTCCTGATCCAAAGTGAATTGCTGGACCCCATGCCCGCAGGTATACACAAGAAGCACACTGGATCCATACAAAAAATATCCTGCCGCAACTTGTTCGCACCCTTTTTTTCGTAATACATCTTCAGAAGTGGGGAACCCTTCCCCGGGAAGTCGATGAATAGAAAAGATCGACCCTAATGGAGCGTTCACATCAATGTTGGACGAACCATCCAATGGATCCAAAAAGATCGCATACTTTCCTTTGCCATCGGCCTCTTTAATGAGATAAGGCTTTTCCATTTCCTCCGAAACCAGCGTGCTTACCAGTTTCTGGTGCTCAAAAACTTCCAAAAATATCTGGTTGGCTCGTTCGTCCAACTTTTGCACCTCTTCCCCTTGCACATTGATCAATCCTGTGGAACCCAGGAACTGACTCAATCCAGCTTTTCTGAGATCCCGGGCAATCAGTTTCCCACCCAGGGCAATTTGCATCATCATGCGGGAAAATTCTCCCGAGTCTTCAGCATCGGACACATGTTCACGGACGGTGTGAGAAAACAGGGAAAGACGCGGAGTCATCTGTAGGTGATCCATAAGGGCTCGTAGAGGATTTTCATTATATGCTTTTCCGCATAAAGGAGCAACGCATGTTCTCCAGAAATTCGCCTGTTGTATTTTAAGAAATTTATATGCGAGGAATTCGGCTGGGTTGGTCGATGCATTGGTTTCCACATGATTGTCATCACATGGTCATCGGCCAGATCTGTGATGCCTTCACAAAAGACAGACAGGAAAAGACTCTACGAGCAAACGGACAAAAAACAGGAATGAATTGCGAGTTGAGATTTAGGCGGGGATGCCACCGATGACATTCGAAAGTTGGCGTTCCAGATAGTCCTTGATCTGAGAAAGGTGAGCTTGTGAGGAGGCTTCAAAACGGAGGACCAGCGCAGGTTGAGTGTTCGAGGCTCGAATGAGGCCCCAGCCTTCATCAAAACAGACACGTATCCCATCAATAGTGATGATTTTACGGATGGGTAAAGCTGACGTCTTGGGATCTTGTGTGTTGGCCACATTGCTCAGGCGATCTCTCACAGCCTCCACTAATAGAAATTTTTGATCATCCGAACAATCCACTCGAATTTCCGGTGTCACGACAGTTTGCGGAATATCTGCCAACAGTGACGATAAGGGTTTTTTCTGCTTCACGAGAATTTCGATAAGCCGACAGGAGGCATAAATGGCATCGTCATATCCAAAATACCGATCAGCAAAAAATAGGTGCCCTGACATCTCCCCGGCAAGCATAGCTTTTTCTTCTTTCATTTTGGCTTTAATAATAGAGTGCCCGGTCTTCCACATAATACCCCGTCCACCGCGTTTTTGGATATCGTCATACAGCTCTTGAGAAGCCTTCACCTCTGAAATAATGGTGCACCCTGGATGATCAAGCAACACATCCCGGGCAAAGAGGAGCAACAAACGATCACCCCACAAAATATTGCCTTGTTCATCTATTACCCCGATTCGGTCGGCATCGCCATCGTACCCGATTCCCACATCAGCTCCGGTTTCCTTGACCTTCTTAATTAGATCCCTGAGGTTATCCATAACCGTTGGATCCGGGTGATGGTTGGGGAAATGGCCATTCAGATCACAATATAATCCCGTAACATGGCATCCCAATTGTTCCAGTGCATTCTTGGCAACCAGGGAAGCGGCCCCATTCCCACAATCAATCACGACCCGAACACCACTGTCCTTAAGGGAAGAGAAGCGTTCCTGTAAATATTTAAGGTAATCAGGAATAATCGGTCGCTCTGAGACAGTCCCCTTTCCGGATGCAAACTGGCCGCTTTCGTAAATTTCCCGCAGTTGTTGAATTTCAACTCCATACAAGGCCTCTTTTCCCACACACATCTTGAACCCGTTATACTCTGCCGCATTGTGACTGCCGGTAATCATGATACCCCCTTCAACATCACAGGAAAACAGCGAGAAATACAATAAGGGGGTCGCGCACAGGCCCAGATCGACCACATGCATCCCTGAACCGATCAGTCCGGCAACAAGATGATTTCGAAGCGCTGATGAGGTTAAGCGGCCATCCCGGCCCACCGTAATCGTGCGAACTCCACGCTCTCTCGCCAACGTCGCATACGCACGGCCAATTCGTTCAACCACATCAGGGGCTAAATCTTGCTCCACAATACCGCGAATATCATATTCTCGAAAAATTCCCATTCGGTTTCCTTTATCTGCCCAAATTTCTATCCGACCGGTCGTAAGCGACCAAAATCGTCCTGAAGTCGGACGATATCGTCCTCCCCCAAATAGGGACCGTTTTGAATTTCAATAATCTCTAATGGAAGCTGTCCGGGGTTTTCCAAGCGATGAGGTGTTTCCTTGGGTATCCCCGTACTCATTCCCGCCTGCAGTTCGTAGACTTCCTCGCCACGGGTCACCCGGGCTGTACCCGCAATAACCACCCAATGTTCACTGCGTTGATGATGAAGCTGAAGAGAAAGCCGTTTTCCAGGAGCCACTTCAATTCGCTTCACTTTGTATCCTTTACCCTCTTCCAGGACGGTATAAACGCCCCAAGGACGATGCACAGTTCGATGCTCTAAGTATTCAGAGGCTCCCCGTCGTTTCAAGAGATTGACGATCGCTTTGACATCCTGCGCCCGATCTTTGGGGCAGACCAGGGTGGCATCAGGCGTATCCACCACCACCATATTGGTGAGACCAATCGTCGCGACGACCCTTCGGTCCGCAAACAGCACGGATTGGCGACTCCCCAGATCAAGAATATTGCCATTCCGGACATTTCCATCTTTATCCAGGGACGCCACTTCCTCCAAACTGCTCCAACTCCCCACATCCGACCAACCAACGTCTACCGGTACCACCACGCTTCGAGCAGAATGTTCCATCACCGCATTGTCAATGGAAAGGGACTGGATTTTGGCATACACTTTCCTAAGGCAGGAGGGAAATTCCTCGCTTCCCATCCGGCGTTGAAGGCTTATCAGTAACTTGGACAACGCCGGTTGATGAATGGCCAGTTCCGATAAAATCTGCGACGCTTTCCAGACAAAAATTCCGCTGTTCCAAAAATAATTCCCGGATCGACAATACCGTTGGGCCGTCGTGAAATCCGGTTTTTCAACAAAGCGCGCCACCGAATATCCGATGAAATTGCCTTTAGTCCCCACCTTCCGTCGTTTCAGAGGTTGGATATAGCCATAACCAGTTTCCGGGCGGGTCGGGTGAATCCCAAACGTCACAAGATGCCCCTTCTCCGCCAATTCGCTCGCAAATTGCACAGCTTGCATAAATTTTTTGGATGCCTTCACGACATGGTCTGCCGGTACCACCACCATCACCGCTTCAGGATCTTGCTGCATCAATTGCAGGGCGGCGAGGGCGATAGCAGGCGCGGTATTTCTACTTTCCGGCTCGAGGATCACATTTCCGGCTATGTCATCTTTCCACTGATTGAGCTGGAGTTTAATGGATTCCTCTTGAACGGCGTTGGTGACAATCGCCACCCGGTTCGCGGGGATCTTCTGCAAAAGACGCTCAAACGTCTGCTGCAGAAGGGTTCCTTCTCCCATGATACGCAACAATTGCTTGGGAAATCGTTCCCGGCTCAGAGGCCAAAATCGTGTACCGCTTCCCCCGGCTAAAATCACCCCATAGACATGAGGATTCATAATCTGTCCTTTGCTTGTAAGCGTTTCAACCGTCCCGTGGGCGTGATGGAAGACCATACCCAATTTGGCACACGTTATTCACTCATACTTAATATCTTGCCAGATTTCCATGTTTGAACATCAATCCGATTTATGCAATCCTACTGAGCGCCTTTAGCGGCCAAAATCCTATCGATAACTTCCCGAACAGCTCCCTCGCCTCCATTTTTTTTGCAGACATAATGCACAACCTGACGGACTTCCTCCACACAATCCGCGGGAGCCGCCGCATAACCCACAGCCTTTAAGGCCTCCACGTCATTCACATCATCACCGATGTAGGCCATCTGTCCGAAAGGAATCCCGTATTTCTCAGACAAATTCAAGAGGACGGACACCTTATCCTTAGCGCCCTGAAAAACCTCAGGAATGCCGAGTTTTATACCACGACGTTCCACAATTTTGGTGTTTTCCATCGTGATAATCGCAGTGATCACCCCCTCAGCTTGTAACAACTTCATTCCCATTCCATCACGAGTATGAAATTTCTTTAATTCTTCCCCGGATTCTCCATAGTACATCCCCGCATCAGTCAGCACTCCATCCACATCGGTGGCAAACAGCTTCAAATCCCTCAACACCTTCTGATGGTTTTCTAATGTCCGAGGATGAGTAGGGTTCTTCCGAGGCCGCAGACCTTTATTGACCTCCCAGGCTAATTTCTTCTTCCCTTTTCTCATCCAGTCACCATTGCTCTTCGGATTATGACTCTGCCATTCAATGGGCTTCCTATAAAAGCTATTCCGCTAAGCTCTCATGTTCAGTGGAATGAGTAACATGGCTGTACCACGAAAAATATGGCATCTTATACAGGTGTCCTATAATGAATCCACGATGAATGCCAATGGGAATCCCTTTCTTGCGAAAAGAAAACGACCATTTACCATACATGAGGCAGAAGATTGGCCAAAGACAATATTGCAGCTACCAATCCTCAAGGCAAGGAATCCATTCAATCAAAAACACCCTTTACGCTCAGTCCACAGGAACAACGATTCAAGCGACAATGGTGTCACGGCCATCTATAACAAGGGTCGAAAAGGGTCAATCAGGGGGCCAGCGAGAGCAACCGAGCGCCAGATTTCATGGCTATCTCAGCACGTATCCTTTCTTTTCCATACACTCCCCAATTTCCAATCCATGGGAGACCGAATTTTTATACCATCCATTCCCATGCCTCCCGGCAACCTGCTCAACACATTGCAATCGCGCTTCGGCCGAATCCGTTCCTGCCCCATCCTTGGAAACCCATTCCCCTTGAGAGCAGTCCCCATACGGATGACACATGCGTTCGGCTCGAGACGAGTAATAGTCCGGATGAGAATATGATTCCCATATACTACACCCTCCCAGCAGGAAAAAAATCAGCCCCAACATGAGAGCACTTCCCCAACATCTTTGCCAAATCATGGTTTGTCGATCCCTATAAAAAATGGGCCTTAGGTTCTATATCGTTGGAACTTCCGGATTCTCTTCTTCGTGATATTTATCGGATACTCTTAGCATGGAAACAAGAGCTTTTTTACAATCTACCACCACGCGAAGAGATGATGGATCCACAAAAAGCTCCTTCATCTCGCTCGAGGATAGAGATAAATCGCCTCATCGCTTTCTTATATCTGGTCTCGAATCCAGGCCCACGTTAAGCCCATATATTCATGATAGGCCAATTCCGCCAAACGCATCCCTGCCGCACTTGGGAAAAAGTTCACCAAAGACCAAAACTGCATGGGAGGAGTCCATTGTCCTGCGGGGGCCGGGATCGGGAAAAGACCCTGTTTCGCAAATAACTTGACAGCTCGTGGCATATGGAACGCACTCGTCACCAGGATAAACGGATCATCATGGACGATATCCCGAACATAGAAGGGATGATCTTTGGTGTCACGAGATTCAACTTCCAGCACCATATCTGACCGGCTCACACCCAATTCCATGGCTACTCGACTCAAGGTCGTCGCTTCGGGAGGTCCGTCAAACCCGATACCCCCGGTCAAGATGATTTTACTGCCGGGGATCATTCGATAAAGCCGGATTCCCTCTATCAATCGAATCCGGGAATGATGGGAAATTTGAAGTTGATAGGGCAAACTGGCATCCCCAGCAACTCCACCAGCCAGGACAACAATCCATTTCACGGAACCTTCGGCGGTTCCTCTATCCTGATGCGCTATAACCCGAGAAAGATTGATTGGAGGATATTGTGATTCGAGAGTACGTAAGATGCGCCCCGATACACCTTCATAACTGCTGATAATGAGCAGGATCAATCCAAAAGCCACCAGGGCTTTTCCGATCCTTTGTTTTTGGGAAAAGCACAACAACAGAAGACCGCAAGCAATCATCGCTACGCAAAGCGATAAAGGAGAAAAAAATGAGGCCAGGAACTTTTTAAGGCTGAACACGAAATTTCTCTTCCAAATCAGGGGGAAAAACCCTTTCGTAGAATGATCCGCCCATCACAGGGATTATACGAATTTTTTCAAGATTTATCCTCTTTTTTCGAAATACGACCCTCGGCAACCTTGTTCCCCTTTTCCCAACTTTCATCATCTCGTCGTCAAAAATGATTGGCAATGAGCATGGTATCAACCGGAGATGAAATTACCCGGTCTGATAATTGGAACTTGCGGGGAATAAAAAAGAGGAGAGATCGTCTGTTGCCAGTTTCAGAGGGTTCAGACTACGGACGACTCACTCGAGCCCACGCTACCCTGGGAGACCACAATCATTTGGAGGAATTCAATGCGAGCTAGAGGGAAAAATAACCGCTTAGGGTAAAGGCACCGCACAGGAAAGGAGCAGTCCTTTCTGGTATTTCTCAAAATCCTGAATGGAGGCATCAAGGCTCCGTTGAGCAACAAAAATATCCTTCAACAGATTCCCCTGTTTTGATTGATGCGTCACACAATGGATTTTTCCCCCTTGAAACCCACGACGACTCCGTCGACACCCGTCAAATTCTTTTGGAGCATGCCGGAGACTGAATTTGGCTTCTTGCAATTGGTCATGCTTCCGAACCACTCGCTCCTGAGCGGCCTTTAAAAGGGACACGGCCTCGGTACAGGAAAAATCCCATACCTCCGACCGTGCAGATTGGGGAACCAATAACAGGGCCAAGATTGCCAGACACCAAAACCGCATAAGCATCCTTCTCAGTTAATGGAAAAGGACCGGAGGAAGTAAAGATCATCGAAATTTTCCTCACAAGATAGCCCGCGTTTCAGACCCCATCAATAACTCAAAAGAAGGGAAAGGCAAGATCGGCCTGACTCAAATGATTTCACAAGAACCTCTGCGAGCAGGTAAAACGTAGAGAGGAATCTCTTGAAGGATTACTGCAACACAAAGTGGGCACGGCGATTCTGTTGAAAACACTGAAGGGTTGGTTGAAGACAAAATGGCTCATTTTTTCCTAAACTGAGGACCCGCAAATTGGAAGCAGGCACCCCTAAATCCACCAGGTAATTCTTGACCATCATAGCCCGCCGCTCCCCTAAAATCAGGTTGTATTCTTCAGTTCCCAGCTCATCGCAATGTCCTTCAATGAGAACTTCACGGGTTGGATATCGTTTCAGTAGCACCTTGGCGTTTTGTTCCAAGGCAGGAATGACATCTCTCCGGATGGCATATTGATCATAGTCAAAAAAAACATCTTCCAAAGCCAAGGGAAGCATGGAGTCATCTGCAGATTGAGCTGCAATGGCCGAACCTATGGGCGGTGTGACAGTCTGCGGCATTAGCGGCTCTGAAGGTTGGGAAACGACAGGAAAGGGTGAATCAGGCTTGATTACAGGAACGGAGAGGTCGCTCACCACAGGGGGAGAAGAGGAATCAGTGGTTTCCTCCGTCATCTCATTACCATGGCTTACGATTGACACGTTATGAAAGGAACTGCACCCGCTCAGAATCGCAACCAAAAGCCCAAGAAGTCCGTAACTCTGTAGAGACAACTTCCTCATGGTGACCGTTGATCTAATATCCCGAGACTTAGTGGAGAGAAGGTACCTTTCCACCCGGAAAATCCCTAAAATTGCCAGCATCATACAACTTTCATCAAAAGAGTCAATCAAGATCCCCATCGACCTCATGTTTTATCTTGACGGGGTTTTTTTTACACAGGTATGATCTAACTCCTATCGATTTATTGTTTGTTACAGTCATTTTCTCCCCATTTCACGACACAACTCGCTGGCTACCACAATGATTGACGTTCAACATGTGACCAAACGCTATGGCAACATGACAGCGTTGGATGACATCTCTTTCTCCATTAACAAGGGGGAAATCGTGGCGTTTCTCGGCCCAAACGGCGCAGGGAAAACCACCACCATGCGTATTTTGACGGGTTTCATGCCCCCTACCATGGGAACCGTTCGCATTGCAGACTTTGATTGCCTGGAAACGCCCTGGGAGGTCAAAAAACGCATCGGGTATCTACCCGAAACTCCCCCTCTCTATCTTGAATTGACCGTCAAGGAATATTTAACGTTTGTGGGGAGAATTAAACGGCTTCACCCGGAGCAGTTGCCGGAGCGCATGGACATGATCATCGCCCAGACGGGCTTGGCGGATGTTCGAGGACGAGTCATTGGACATTTATCCCGCGGTTATCGACAACGAGTGGGTTTGGCCCAAGCTCTTTTGCACAATCCTCCGGTTCTTATTCTGGACGAGCCCACCACAGGACTGGACCCTAATCAAATCATTGAAATTCGTGATCTCATCAAAAATTTAGCGGGTTCCCATACTATTATCCTCAGTACACATATGCTGGCCGAGGCGACCGCCATTTGCCAACGAGTTATTATTATCCACCGGGGCCGGATCGTAGCCGTAGACACTCCAGAACAATTAGGGGCCAAACTCCGTGAATCGGAAACCCTCAGCCTGACCGTGAAAGAATCTGATCCGCAGCTATTAGACGCACTCCACCATATTCCCGGAGTCATTCGGGTCTCTCCAGGGTCGACTCCTCAGACCTATGTCCTGGAAACCCAGATGGGGCGTGACATCCGAGAGGAACTCACGAAATTGGTCGTCTCTCGGAATGTAGGCCTTCTGGAATTAAAAACTCAACCTCTCACGCTTGAGGATGTATTTAAAGTTCTTACGAAAACCGACAACCCCAGCGGTCCTCCATGAGCACGCCGTATGGGAAACACCAACCGTAAATCCTGATTCTTTCTCATCATGACCCCCGTTCAAACTATTGTTGCCAAAGAATTACGGAGTTTTTTTGTGTCTCCGGTGGTCTATGTGATCGCGGCCATCTTTTTGGCTATCGTCGGACTCCTTGCCTATTGGGCCGTGGCCAATGCGAGTAACCAGGCGCTCCGCCTGATGCAGATACAAAACACCTACGCTCAACTCAATCTCAATGACATGCTCTTCAGACCCCTCTTTCGCAGCATGAACCTGATCCTCATGATTATTCTGCCATTACTGACCATGCGACTGTTCGCGGAGGAACGGAAACTTCGAACCTTCGAGCTACTCCTCACTTCTCCCATCGGCGTGAATGAAATCGTATCCGGAAAATTCATGAGCGTCCTCATGGTCTATGCCGGTCTCTTGTCACTCACGGGTCTGATCCCGATCACCCTCTCCGCCTATGCGACCTTTGATTGGCGGCCTATTTATCTTGGCTATATGGCCCTGTTCCTTCAGGGATCCCTTATGCTGGCGATTGGTCTCTTTGCATCAGCATTGACCGAGAATCAAATCATTGCTGCTTTCTTGAGCTTTGGATTTATCTTAGGTCTCTGGATGCTCGGGGCGTTAGGGACGGTTGTTGGCGACACCACGATCGGACAGATTCTGTCCTATGTCTCCTTTACCGAACATTATGAACGAATGATCCGGGGGCTTTTGAATCTTAAAGATATCTTCTATTACCTCTCAGGGATAGCCTTTATGTGGTTCGCCGCCCACCAAGCCGTCGATGCCTACCGATGGAAGTAACCCGTTTATCCTCAATCCTCGGAATGACGGGAGTCGTGTTGTCCTTAACGGGACTGAGCCTTCCCATGGTCTATCCTGAGGGCAGGAATCTCGCGTCAATCCTGCTAGGGCTTGGCACACTTTGCCTCCTGGGTTATTTCGCCTGGCATTTTCGAAGCCTCACCGCTTTGGCTCAAACGCGATCTACCCGACTAGGCGCACACAGCCTGCTTTCAGTACTGCTTGCGGGAGTCGTCGTCGGATTAATAAATTTTCTCGCGGCCAAGCATTCGCCAGAATGGGATTTTTCAGAAACGCAAAATTTCACCTTAAGCCGACAGACCTATCAAGTTCTTCGGGCACTGCCAAGAGAGGTGGGAATTACAGTCTTCACGCATGAAGGGAGCCCGGGTTATGGTGCCTATCAGGACCTGTTAACCACGTATGCCAAGGAAAGCCCCCTCATCACGCTCAAATTCATCGATCCCGAACGCCAACCAGGCAAGGCAAAAGATTACCAAGTATCGCGAATCGATACCGCCGTTCTGGAAAGCGGTTCCCAAAAGCTCTATCTCCAGCGGGCCTCTGAAGCCGACATGACCAATGCGTTGCTCCGGGTCACACAGGACATCAAAAAACGCATTGCCTTTGTGACGGGCCATGGCGAAAAAAGCCTTTCGGATACCGAATCGTCCGGGTTATCTCGTGCCGGCGATGCCCTGATCAAGCAAGGCTATGCCGTCGGGACGGTGGAATGGCAAGACACGGCTTCCACCGATGCCTCAGTACTCGTGATCGCCTCCTCCACACAATCAGTCTCATCTGAAGACCAACAAAAGATTCGGCAATTTCTGGAAAAAGGAGGACGGTTGTTAGTAATGGGCGATCCCGGTAGCCAAACCTCCTTGACCCCTCTCCTCTCACCGTGGGGGATTCAATTGGGCACAGGCATCCTGGCCGATGAACAAGATCGTTTAGGACGCGGGAGTCCCACGGCTTTGCTCGTTCGCACGTTTACGACGCATGACATCACCGAAGACTTCACTACCCCTATTCTGTTTCCCGTGTCACGCCCAGTGACTTTCGACGCAGCACAAGGCAAGGATTGGGAGTATATCCCCTTGGCGCAAACCTCACCGGAAAGCTGGGCAGAAACGGACCTCACCAGTCCTCAACCCGAATTCACTGCGGGTCAAGACCAAAAAGGCCCGTTTACCGTAGCTGGCCTCTTGAAGCCCAAACCGATCGACCAAACCTCACTGGCCCAATCCGCGATCATCATCGTGGGCAATGCCGCATTTGCCACCAACGGTTATCTGACCTATCCGGGAAACACGGACTTTTTCTTGAAATCGATCGCATGGTTAGCTCAAGAGGACGCATTAGTTTCGCTGACGCCAAAAGAGCCGGCCTTTCATCCTTTCGTTCCGAATCCCTCGCAGGAACAAGCACTCGTGTTTTTCCAGGTCTTGTTCCTTCCACTCCTCACATTATTTCTAGGCATTTCCGTCTGGAAAAGACGGCGAAGCCTGTAACATGATGAACCCCATTCGAGTCACTCTCATCCTCGCTCTGATCGTC
>WHTE01000109.1 GCA_009377845.1 Nitrospirales bacterium
AGATTGGGGATATCACGTGCTGATTGCGCGAAATGGACGGGAAGGCTTGGACGTGGCTGTGAATCATGCTGTCGATGGCATTCTGCTGGATATGCATATGCCCGTGATGGACGGACGAACTATGCTGGATGAATTACGCTGGTTAGGCTACCAGATGCCGGTGCTGGCGATGTCCGGCGGGTTAGACCTCCCGGCCCTGCGTCAGCTTCTAAACAAAGGCGCTCAGGGCTTTTTCCTTAAGCCCTTTAATCTGAAATCCCTCAAACAATCCTGTCAACAGTTCTTTAAAAAGGATGGAAGGTCTAACCGTTTCCTCCAGTCTGTTCACGTGACATCATCCTAGACCGGAAGACTAAGCAGATAGACAAAATGCCCGTAGCGTCAAACGATTCAAAGATTTTCTCAACACATCATCCAATTTTTCTTCTTCGCAAGCGGCATCAAGCAACTACTGCGCAAGAGCAGCCTTTCAATACCTCTCCGCCAGAGCCCGACCCCTCATGGGTCTGGCTTTTTTGTTGCCCCCAGGGAGCGGGAACGGGGGCTTGAGCCATACCCCTCTCTTTTGGGGTGGCAAAAAATGGTACGCATCCGATCAGCAAGAATGATATGACTGAAATTTGGGGCATATTAGGCCGATGAATGAACAGATCGTGATCATCGTTTGGGGGGTTTTTCTACAAAGCTTCCTTGTGTCAGGTCACCTGTTCATTCTCCCTACTTCGTCAACGTGCTCCTTTGCAAGCGATTTGTGCTAATGAAAATCCTTGCCCTATAAAAGACGTATTTTTTGCTTTTTTTCGTATTCACCTATTGCCAACGACTGTTAAGGATTCAAAAAGAGGACCTAGTCACATGAAGCGCAAAAATTGGATATTTTTACTGGTGAAAGTGGGTTTAGCGAGTGGGTCACTATTTTTGCCTTTGGCCATGGAGAGTGTGCATGGGGCGACAGTGCCGGATATTCGAGGCACCTGGACAGAGGGCCCCGTCAGCGAATCGTTAACGGGGTGTCAGGATCCGGCGGATAACGGATCCTACAATGATCCGGGAGGGAGTATCTACAGTATTACCAACCAAACTGGGAGCAACTTTAGTGTCAACAATGTGGATACCGTGATTGATGGCGGATTTACCGTTGAACAAACCACGACATGCTCAGGAACCGTAGCAGCGGATGGAACAGTAAATACCTCATGCACGTATGTGGTTACACTTAACGGGGGATTTTGGTTTAGCGGCACATACACTTTAACGGGTTCCCTTGTGGGGAATACTTTATCATACAATCTTAGTGGTCAAGACCTTGTGGGAGATACTTGTCAGTGGACTCAGACGGGAACGGACACCCGGAGTGGTCCCATCCCTCCACCAATTGCGATAGGCATGAATGTCCCTCACGATCTCAATGGTGATGGCAAGGATGATATCGTCTGGCGGAACACCAATAGCGGCGTGGTGGCGGTGTGGCTCATGAACGGACTTACGATCGCCACATCGGGCTTTCCGGCCGGGGTGCCGTTGGTGTGGCAGATCGCGGGGGTGGGCGATGTGAATGGGGATGGCCAGGCGGATGTCATCTGGCGCCATAGCACGAGTGGCACGGTAGCCGTGTGGCTGATGAACAGCTTGACGATTACGTCCGTGGGTTTTCCCGGCAGCGCCTCGCTGGATTGGCACATTCAAACCGTCGGCGATGTGAACGGCGATGGTAAAGCCGACCTCATCTGGCGCAACACCAATGCCGGGAACACGGCGATATGGTTAATGAATGGGACGGCAATTGCCTCCTCCGGTTTCCCGGCCGGGGTGCCGTTGGTGTGGCAGATCGCGGGAGTGGGCGATGTGAACGGGGACGGTCAGGCGGATGTCATCTGGCGGAATGGGACGAGTGGCACGGTGGCCGTGTGGCTGATGAACGGCTTGACGATTACGTCGGTGGGTTTTCCCGGCAGCGCGTCGACGGATTTCGAGATCGCGGGAGTCGGAGATGTCAACGGCGATGGCAAAGCCGATCTAGTCTGGCGCAACACCAGTGATGGTACTACGGCGATCTGGTTGATGAATGGGGTCGCAATTGGAACCCCCGGTTTTCCGGGTGGGGTGCCGTTGGTGTGGCAGATCGCGGGAGTGGGCGATGTGAATGGGGATGGCCAGGCGGATGTCATCTGGCGCCATAGCACGAGTGGCACGGTGGCCGTGTGGCTGATGAACGGGTTGACGATTACGTCGGTGGGTTTCCCGGGTTCCGCTTCCACCGACTGGGAGATTCAAAACTAGAGAGGTGACAAGGTACTCGTAAACGCTGAGGGGAAGAGAGCAAGTCATCAACACGGAATAGACGAAATACCCTTTCTGGTGATCTATTAAGAAAGAGCCTGACCCCACACCGGGTCAGGCTCTTTTTTTATGGGAACCACTCGCTAATTCGGGAAAAACATGTCTCATGATAGGCAGCGCGTCGGGTGTACGTCGTTTGAGTAATTGTCGACATCAACAGCCGTCTGTACATTTCATATTAGCAATTAAGGAAATATGAGATGAACAAACGTTTTTACTATCAAAGCGAGGGAGAAAAACTCTCTATCGGTATCGGGTGTTGGCTCATCTTCATCTCCGCAGTACTCCTGTGGCTTTGCCAATAATACTCGCGAGGGTAGGGCACCCACATAATCCCTCCCACCTTTCATCACCAACCCGACCCGTATCTCTCAGACCTCACAGGCTTCACCGATACCGACAATGCCATCATTAAGAACGAATCATGGAATTAATCCTCCAGCCGGATCCGACCTCTCAGCCAAGCAAGGCTCTTTTTGAGGGGGCCATCCACCTTCTTGAATCAGGCGAAAAGACCACACCGAAGACCACGTTTTAGTTATCTGCTCCCCTTACCATGCATTTCCTTTAGCCCCAAATTTTTGTATGGTGTAGACAATTGCGTTTGATCAGGACCAGTTGAGTCTCCGCGCGGCCATGGGCAGACCGAGTGAACCTGTTGGCATAAATGGTCAGAACAACATTCTTTTTGAAAGGAAAGTAACCGATACTCTCCCATGAACTCAGCTATACGAGAACGGCTGAAGGATGTCAGAAAGAAGGGACGGTGAGAAATTTGTCATGCATGAAGTCATTTCCTTCTTGCCCCCTATCCAAGTCGGGTATGAAATCTATTACGAGAACCTTGAAATTGAGGGGCTTCAAGACCGGCAAGCCGCCGTCTGGCAATTTATCCAAGGGTCCAATCAACTATTGGACTGGGAACAAGAACCGAGCAATCCCCAGGATCCTCATGCTATCAAGATATTAGGGATATCGGAGCAGATCTTTTCTACGAAACACGAAATGTTGGGATACGTTCCCGGGAATGTGGCCAAGCAGATTGTGAGCAGTGGGTTTTGGCCATTTTTGCAACTCCGGCTGGATTGCATCTATGTCGCAAACCAGGGAGCCATTGCCATTCGGTTTCAAATTCTTGGGCCCATCAGGAAGAAATCAGGTGACGAAAAAACGGCTGAGAGACCTCTCATCCAGGGGAAGCAAAACGATTCCGAGGTCACTTCTACGACGCATCAGACCGACAGGGAGGTTGAAGGTCCCCAAGGGCATCGAATCAATATTAAACGGGTGGCCTTCTTCGTCTTGAGGATTATTGTCGTAACAATTGGCATAGGGTTCGCATTTGTGGGCGGGGAAATGGGCTCGGCGGCCTGGCAAGCCAGTGAGAACCTTTTTTCAATGATGATGCTCCTCCCAGCAACATTGGTCATCAGCGGAGGACTGCTCATCTGGACCGGAATCAGGCCATCAAAACCAAGAGAAACCACTTTGACCTAGGAGCCCTCCTATATTTTGTGGTTTCTACGCCCTCTAGGACACTGATCTTCAGGCCTGACCCATCCACAGAGCCAATAACGATACCTTCACGCTGCCGCCCAATAATGGAGCGGGCCAGTTGAGGGATTTGCGAAAGGCATGAGAGGCGCAAGTGGCGATTACTTATCATCTCTGGCTTAAACCATCTGGCAAGGTTTACGATATTCTTGTGAAGACCATGGCCGAACTGAGCAAGGCGTATCAAGGCCCTTTCTTCGAACCACATGTCACACTTCTGGGTTCACTCCCAGGCACAGAAGTGGAGATTTCCGCTCGATCTTCGCAACTCGGAACATCGCTTCAGCCTTTTGACATTCAACTGACCGAACCAGGCTATGGGGATCAGTACTTTCAATGCGTTTTCCTGAAGGCTCAGGAAACTCCGGCAATGATGAATGCCCATGAACTGGCAAGAAGATTGTTCGTAAAGGATACCAACCCTTTTATGCCGCATCTCAGTCTGTTGTATGGCCATTATTCCATCGAACTTCAAGACAAGATCGCGGCGACCTTACCCGAAACCCTGCGCCTCAGCTTCACAGTCGACAAGTTCGACCTTATCCGCGCCCGGAGTGAAGATCCCAAGGACTGGATTCCGATTCTGACAGTTCCCTTGAGCCGATAGAATCCCGTTCCATTTAAACGTTAACGGAGACCTCGAATGTTGCCGCCTTGCGGCACAAGGCCTCCTGTGCCGGATTCTCGCTTTCGAAAAGCAGACGCCCAGACCTGTACCTTCATTCACCTTACATGAGGAGTCACTTGCCGATCCCTCAGCATGACAATAGGCGCAGTAGGGAGAGACATTATAGAAACAGAGAGGAAGATGGAAGAGAAAGACTCACTTAAGAGGCAGGGACCGGTTCCGGGATTTCGGGTTGAGAGATGCCCGTCACGACTTGTTCAAGAAGATCCAACACTTTTTGAATTTCATCGGGTTTGCCCAGACTGATCTGGAAAAAGCTGGACATATCGGGGATTCCTTCAGCAATTTGCTTGGCGACTTCCACCACGCCGTCAGGTTCAAGATCCAAGAGTTTCTTTGACAATTGAATGGCCGATTGAATGGCAGTCTCTGGTTGTCGGTGGCACCACATATCAGCCAGCCGGCCCGACAACGCCACACACTGAATCGTTAACCGAGACACCTCATCGCTACTGGACGCCAGGGAAGGATCATGACTGCCTTTGACAGTTTCCCGCAACAATTCAGGCAATTCCCACGTTTCCGCCAGCCACGCTCCGATCTCGCAATGATCCGTTTTCCATCGACCCTGTTCTAACGCCTCGAGTGTTTGATGATCCTGGGCAGCTTTTTTATAGAGTAACCCGTATTCAGTGCCTAACGCCTCGCTCATCACCAACACGCCCAAGTCCTGCAATAACCCGGCAAGGAAAATTTCTTCTTCGTTCGTGACCCGCACGCGCTTGGCCAATAATTTCGCGGCCAAACTCGCCAAAATACTTCGATGCCAAAAATGGGTATGATCAAAAGCTCCTCCACCTTTTTTTCGCAAATCTCGGTATAACGAAAAACAAAACGCCAAAGTGGCAATAGAATTCATGCCCAACAACGTCACCGCATGAGTGACGGTGGTGACCTTATGCCGACTGCCCCCATAGAAACTGGAATTGGCCACATTCAACAGTTTGGCGACAAAGGAAGGGTCTTTGCTGATGACGTCCCCAATTTTTTTGGCGCTGGTCCTCTCGTCTCGACACAGTTGCAGCACTTGCAGGGGCAGGGCTGGGATCGCCGGAAGAGTCTTACAATTTTTAATACGTTGAAGAATCTGGGAATCCATGATCCGTTAGACTTGTCCCTTTTTTCGCAATTGGCCGCTGCTTCATGCCTTCGAAGGCAGTCACCAGTCACTCTGGCTTTTCATGGTGCATCCTTGTTCACACCTTATGTGTAGTTCATTCCGGAAGGAACACCATGTTTTTGAAGAAAATCAATCTGCCATGTGTCTAAAAATTAATAGGTATCCAAGGGTTTTATCGGACAATGAGCATCTGACTTGAGGTAAAGACCTGATCGCAAAAGTACCGGCTTGAACCTGGCAAAAACGAGGCAGATAGATCAAAAGGCTAAGTTTGGGAGGATAGACGCATGAGGATTAGCATGAAAAATACAGGATGAATTGTAGAGAGGGCAGAGCAGCAAAAGCCTTTTGGCTTCAGAGGAAAACAAGGAATCCATCAGGATTGAACACGACCATAAAGTGTGGAGGGTGAGGCATCCAGGACGAGAACCGGCACCAGGTCTCCCGGCTGACGGACTAAGTCATCTTTTGGCCACACAACCGTCACATTGTGGTCACTATGTCCCATCCATTGGAGATCGGATTTCTTCGAATTGCCCTCGAGCATGACATTCACAATGGTTCCAATAAGATCTTTGTTTTTTGAAAGGGAAATCTCTTTTTGCAATTCGACGATCTGGTTTGTCCGATACCCTTTCACCTGTTCGGGGACATCGTTAGCATATTTTCTGGCCGCGATGGTGTGCTTGCGCTCCGAATATTTAAAAACAAACGCCGCCTGATATCCCACCTCCTGCACCAGGCGATAGGTATCCTGAAACTCTTCGTCGGTTTCTCCACAAAATCCGCAAATAAGATCGGTGGTCAAAACAATAGGGCCTTTCTTCCGGATGGCCTCAACCAGCTTGAGATACTCCTTTTGAGTGTAACACCGCCCCATGCGCTCCAGAATGCGATCATTGGCCGATTGCAAGGGCAAGTGAATCGTCTTACAGATGACGGGATGCTCCGCAACGGCTTCAAGCAGAGCCGGAGGGAAATCCTTGGGATGTGGAGACATAAACCGCACACGCTGAATCCCGGGAACCTCCGCCACAGCAATTAATAATCGAGCAAAATCCCATTCACCACATCGGTAGGAATTCACATTTTGTCCCAACAGAGTAATTTGCCGAACTCCCTGGCTCACCAGGCGATGCGCTTCCTGGATAATCCCCTCCGGGTCTCGAGAGCGTTCTCGTCCTCGCGTATACGGCACCACGCAAAATGAGCAAAAGTTATCACATCCCCGCATCACGGCAATCCATCCATTGACTCCAACCGGCCGATCCGGAACGATGTGAGCATAGGTTTCATATTCGGACAGATCAACAGCCAGCCCTCGTTTGTGATGCTCCAGCGCATCCAGAAGGAGATCGGGCAGTCGCCGGTATCCATCAGGCCCGACTAAGACATCAATGAACGATCGAGTACCCATAAGCTCTTGTTTGAGATTCTGCGCCATACACCCTAACACCCCGATGACCAACCCGCGTTCCTGTTTTCTGTTGGTATAGCGGGCTAAATGGCCATACACGCGATTGTGAGCATTTTCTCTAATGGCGCAGGTGTTAAACAGAATGACATCGGCTTCATCATCATGCGGGGTAAATTGAAACCCGCGTGTCTTCAAAAGCGAACGGACGATTTCCGTATCATACTCATTCATCTGACACCCGAACGTCTCCATATACACTTGATAGCCACTTCTGCCGGACGAACTGGGTTGAACTTTCAAACTGGTAGGGAGGAGTAAGGGGGTTCCGCTCACAGAATAGATTCCCTATGTGGCTGATACGAGTGAAGAGGTGGGCACGAGGTCTTTTGCCAACCTCATGCCTTCAGAGGATGGCTCCAACAGTCCCAGCACTTTATCCGACATCATTCCCGTCACGACGACCGATTGAATGGTATTGTGCAACCGGCGAGGAGAGCGAACCGCCACACGGAGGAAATTATCCGTCAGACCCGGCCAATACCCTTCGACTTCCGTTGATTCAAACAACACGGAGACTCGTCGCCCTAAGAACCGCTGCTGAAACGCCATCCGTTTTTGATCCGAAGCTTCGTGTAAGACCCGGCTCCGTTCTTTAATCGTCATTGGAGACACCGGATGAGGCAGCTTTGTCGCGGCCGTACCGGGACGGGGCGAGTAACTAAACACATGCAAATAGGCAAAGGGAAGATTTCGCACCACCGCTTGCGTGTTCGCAAATTCGCGTGGCCCCTCTCCGGGAAATCCCACCAGAACATCCGTGCCGAAACACACGTCCGGAATCCGTTGGAGAGCTGATTCCATGGCCTCCTGATACTCCCGAACCGAATACCGCCGATTCATGGCTTGCAAAATACGATCATCCCCACTCTGTAACGGTACATGTAAATACCGGCACAGCTTGCTGGAACGACTCATATAGTCCAGGAGGCTCTCAGGAATCGTCGTGGGTTCAATAGAGGAAATGCGAATTCGCTCCAAATCCTCAATGGATTCAAGCCGTTGAAGCAGCACCAACAGATCCGCAGTTCCATCCCGGTATTGCCCGATATTCACTCCCGTCAAGACTAATTCTCGATGCCCTCTTTCCACCAACTCCTCGGCCTCACGAACCGCATCCTCCAGGAACCGACTCCGCTCCCGGCCTCTGGCAAACGGAATCAGACAGAACGAGCACATAAATTGGCACCCGTCTTGGATTTTTAAATTCGCGCGAGTGGTGTTATAGGCTCCTACACCTCCTATAAAGAAATTCTCTGGATCCATCCGCCCATGATGCACCAGCGGCACGGTCTGTTTTTTAAGTTGGGAAAATGGAGGAAGAAGGTCGGGAAGCTGCATCTTAAATTGATTGCCCACAATGAGATCAATACCTTCAATGCCTCGAAGCGCTTCGAGGCCGGTCTGGGCGTAACACCCGCTTACAGCCACAAAAGCCTGTGGGGAATGACGGAGGACCCGGCGAACTATTCGTCGGCAATCCACCTCAGCCCCTTCCGTGACCGTACAGGAATTGATCACGAATACATCCGTTTCCTGGCCAAATTCTACTGGGACAAACCCGCCCCGCTGAAACCCGTCTTTGAGTAAAGCCGTTTCAGCTTGATTGAGCCGACACCCTAACGTATAAAACGTCACACGCGGTTGATGGAAATTCTGCGAAATCATAAGGCTGTGATTATAAAGAAGCTCCTTCCACACAACAAGAAGGCAGAGCGCAACGAGGTTCCCATTGCCGTCCGAACATGCTAGTATTTTTTCCGGACATCGAGTTCGACGAGGCCGCTTTCTTGCAAGATTGGCCAACAGCCATATTTTTTCAATTCTCTTTTCCCACACCCCACCCCATCTCTATCATTCATTCCGACAGGAGGTCTGTGTTTGGAAATTGACCAAATTTTGTCATCCATGCTGTTTCCATCACGATGTCATGTCTCCGTCCATCCCGATTCCCTCTCAATCGAAAGCTCTCGCTTCACGCTATGAGTGACGGTTTCGGAAAACTCCTGATTGCCCGGGTCACGGGCATTCGCTTACTTCCCGGGCAGATAGTGGCTTTGGCCGCCATAACACTCATTCTCCTGGGTGCCGGCTTGCTCATGCTCCCCATTGCAACTCCTCCCGGAGTGCACGTCTCGTTCCTTGACATGCTTTTTACCGCGACCTCCGCCGTTTGCGTCACAGGCCTCATCGTCATGGATACGCCACATGATTTCACCTTGTTTGGACAAGGGGTGATTCTCTTTTTGATTCAGGTCGGCGGATTGGGATACGCCTTGACAGCCACGCTGATTTTACTCATGTTGGGGCGTCGCCTTGGCTTGCGAGACCGCATGATGCTCAGCGAATCGATGAATACCATGGATTTGCAGGGATTGGTCCGGTTCGTGAAACTGGTGGGGATCATTACCTTTGTGTTGGAGGGCCTGGGAGCCGTGCTGATGACGTTACGCTTTGCCGTCGATTTCCCTTGGGGTACGGCGGCCTATTACGGGATATTCCATGCTATTTCGGCATTTAACAATGCGGGGTTTTCTCTTTTTTCCGATAGCTTGAAATCCTATCAAACAGACTGGACGATCAATGGAATCATCACCATTTTGGTGATCTTCGGGAGCATCGGCTTTTTGGTGTTTGAAGATCTGCTCGACAACTTTCGCGGAAAACGCTTCCGGCTGCAGACTCACACGAAATTGGTGATCCTCACTACCACCATTCTCATCGTGGTCGGAACCCTGGGCATTACCATTCTGGAGTGGAACAATCCTTCCACCTTTCAATCAGCATCCGTCGGAGAAAAGTTGACCATTTCGTACTTTCACGCGGTCTCCCGCACAGCCGGCTTCACGACGATCGACATTGTCGATATGCGCGATGCCACACTCTACTTTCTGTTGTTACTGATGGCCATTGGAGGATCGCCGGGGAGTTTTTCTGGAGGCATTAAGACCACCACTGCCGCGATTGTGTTTTTGACGATCATCAGCATGCTCCGTCGGGAAAAAGACGTGGAAGTCTTTCACCGGCGAATTCCCCAGGATCTCATCACCCGAGCTCTCTGCTTGACGATTCTGGCCTTGACCCTGATTACCGGCATGACCCTTCTGTTGGATTCCACCGAGTCACAATCGTTTTTATCCCTCATGTTCGAAGTCACCTCAGCCCTGGGTATTGTAGGCATGTCGGTCGGGAATGGCGACACTGCCAGCTTGTCCGCCCTTTTCACCGATTTTGGAAAAGTGATGATTATGCTGTCCATGCTGCTGGGCCGGTTCGGTCCATTGATGATCGGGTTGTTTGCCATCCAAACCTCAATCTCCAAACCCTATCGGTATGCCCAGGCTCGGGTGGTTATCGGGTAAACCGGGTCAGGCGATCCGCCGCTGCAACCTCAGAATAAAGAACACCAGCGTCGGAAGAGGAAAAATGACATAGGGCAATAACCACACCCACACATTTTTCCCTCTCACCCGAGCTTGATCATACATCCAGACAAAGATCCAAATCATCAACAACACATAATTGGCCGTAATCCATTGGGTGGTCCGGACATGTAACTGGCTTTCCTCGGCTCTGCCTGTCATCAAGAAAAACATCCCCTCCAATAGGACAAACACCAGCAATAACCCAATGACTAACTGTTTACTCCACACATACATGGTTAGGCTCCTTCCTTGAGAAAAGGATAAATTCTGAGGCTCCCATGGCCCACGACGTGTCCATCCGCCACACGTCATAACGTGGCATAAGATGCCGCCTCAAATCAAAACACTTTTGAAAGATATGTTTTTTAGAATCCCTCTTGACTCCTCTGTTCCTTTCTGTCCTTTCACCTCGTTCTTCCCATTTCGCTTTCCTGATTTTTGAGGTTTTTTCTCTTCTCAAAGAGTCGCTGAGGACTACCAAAGTGGAGAGTGAACCCATACGTTCCATTTTTCAGATTTTTTTGCTTCCTAAAACTTCTTCATGTGCATAACTGGAAGATTAGAGATTTCAGGTTGTTGATAACTTCAAAAATTTCACTAGAAACCCGCACGAAATATTAGGATTTTTGAACTCACAAGTTATACATAGAAATCCCCATCCATAAAGCGAAATTTACAACATTTAGTATTGACAATTTTTTTTATCCGCTATAGATTGTGGGTCATTGGTTTATACCAATTATTTCTTCCGGTCTGATATTTTCCTGTTTTTCCTTGACGTGTACATGCATTTGGCATAGGTCGAAACTTCCCAACTAGAGGCTTAACCATTTCGTCGACACACTGGATTGATGGCTTCTGGTAGAACTGTTTGTCGTATGCCGCCTCCTATAAAATAACTTCATTGGGGGCCATATTGGAGACAGTAAAGAGGCACTTCTCACATGTGCTTTCTTGGGAAGATTAGGTACGACCAATTAAGCAGCTGGAAATGACTGAAGAAATACCCCACAAGTTTTCAGTGTCTTCCAAAGGAGTCCCTTCATGAAAATTGAACGTCGATTCACGAAAGCTGGTGAGAGCCCGTATCAAACCATTCCCTTTTCCACCCGATCATCAGAAATCCGAAACCCCGATGGCTCGGCCGTGTTCCATCAGGACAACATTCTGGCCCCTGAACATTGGTCCCAACTGGCGATCGATATTTTGGCCCAAAAATATTTTCGCAAGGCCGGGGTTCCCCAAATTGACGACCAAGGACAGCCTCTCCTTAATGACAACAAGGGCGGCCCTCTTCTTGGAGGCGAACGTGATGCCAGGCAAGTTTTCCACCGACTCGCCGGCTGTTGGACTGAATGGGGCAAAACCCATCATTATTTTGACACTCCTGAAGATGCCGAAACTTTTAAGGACGAACTCAGTTTCATGTTGGCCTGGCAAATGGCCGCTCCGAACTCTCCGCAATGGTTTAATACCGGACTGCACTTTGCCTACGGCCTGTCTGGTCCCTCACAAGGGCATTACTACGTCGATCCGAATACGCATCGGGTCAAACAGGCCCGCAATGCCTATGAGCGACCTCAAGTCCATGCCTGCTTCATCCAATCGATCTCTGATGATCTGGTGAATGAAGGCGGGATTATGGACCTGTGGGTTCGCGAAGCCCGTCTCTTCAAATACGGGTCTGGCACCGGTACCAATTTCTCCAGGTTGCGAGCAGACGGGGAATCGTTATCCGGAGGCGGCCGCTCGTCAGGGCTGATGTCCTTCCTGAAGATCGGCGACCGGGCCGCTGGTGCCATCAAATCCGGAGGGACAACCCGCCGGGCCGCCAAAATGGTCTGCCTGGATTTGGATCACCCCGACATTGAAGAATTTATTG
>WHTE01000110.1 GCA_009377845.1 Nitrospirales bacterium
CAGGACTTGTTGGTTGCTTAATGCCACATTCCCCCTCTGACGGGGCAAAAAGGGTTGAATGAGTTGGTACTGCGACTTGGTAAGTTCCATGGCCGCAGTATACAACATATACCATTTAGTGTTAACACGCCCTAATAAGCAGAACCCATCATGTTCCCAGAATCAGACATGCTTCTCTCAAAATGGGGAAGACGTCTCAAACGCAGGGAAGGGACATAGGCCTTTCGCGTAGGGAAATTCAGAATGGTTCACATCCCGAACACCCTGACGCATTTGATCCCCTTGGGGAAACTTGCTAAAAGAATTCTCCAGGATTTCTGAATTCAATCATATTTTTTGTTGGCAAGGTACCCATGAAAGCAAAATTCTCTCAATTTAATCCTGACCGATTTTCGTTTGCCGACGATCCGGTGTTGATCCTGGAAGATTTTTGGAGTCTGGAAGAACGAAAGGTTTTTCGGGATGCGATGGTCCGATCGAAATGGATCGCACTGTCCGATATGCCACCCGTGGCTCAAGCCTTTCCCAATTGCGGAAACTGGTTGAAAGCGGAGATTAGTCCCTCCGACGCCGCTCACTTTATCCAACGGGTCGGTATGTCCTGCATTGCCGCTTACGTTGAATCCTTTCCAAACATCAAAGGGCGGCATGTCAATTTCAACTTTTATTCGTATGGTGCGGGTGACTGTCTTTCAACCCACGACGATACCGACGACGTCTATAGTTATGCCCAGGGCCATCGACCTCCAATTCGTCGTCTCGCACTGGCCACCTATTTCCACGAGGAATGGCATCCAGACTGGGGGGGAGAACTCATCATGTATGGCCCTCAATCAGACTCCAAGAGGAATACGTCATTACAGGTGACACATTGCATTCCTCCCTCGCCTGGCTCATTAGCCATCTTTGCGGTGCCTCGACAACATCGAGTATGCCGGGTGGATGCTCTCGCCGGAGACCATAAACGACTCTCCATCGCCGGCTGGTTTATGACGGAACATTAGGGAAAAAGGATCTTATTGCATTTCCTCAATCTTTTCGGATGATTTGGAAGCCTCTGTGACCGGTTTCTTTGCTTAACCCGAGCCCTGATGCTCATCGAATGTTGGCGGCGGCATAATAAGGGCTGGCCACACCGTCCACTTGGGGATTAAAATCCACCAACGGCCTATCTGGGCCACACTGACTGGAAAATCTGAAACTCGAAGCGACTGAAGAATGGTGACATCTCAAAGCAGCACTGGCAGTGTCATACATCCGAACTTCAAGGAGACGGTCAATGGATAACGTGTACGATTATATATTTGTGACAAACGTGATTCCTCAACATATTTGCAAGGATATTGTTCAGGAAATTAAAGGCAAAGAGTGGAAGCCACACAACTGGTATAACTATTCAGAAGATAATTTTAAATCTGAACCTGAAAAGGAATTGGATACCCAAAATACCACTCAAGCCCTACAAGATACGTTAGCGCCATTCATTTGCCAATCCGTCGAAGAGTACATGATCAAGTTTGCGAATCAAGAAGATGAACGAATTAAAAGTTTTATCCAAACGTTTACGCCCATACGATTTAATCGCTACCGCACTGGGACCATGATGAGAAAACATTATGATCATATTCATTCGATTTTTGATGGGAAATATAAAGGCATACCCATCTTATCCTTAGTAGGAATTTTGAATGAGGATTATGAAGGGGGGGAGTTTTTATTCTCATCCAAACATGAGATTCAATTCAAAGCAGGGGATATGCTCGTCTTTCCCTCTAACTTTATGTATCCACATGAAGTCAAAGAAATCACGAAAGGAGAGCGATACTCTTTTGTGGCCTGGGCCTTTTAAAGAGAGCACCTAACATGCAACAGCGCTTGGTAGGAGAAACAGGCTAGTGCAAAAGTCCAAGCCGGCTAAGCCGCACGGAATCGTGAGGAGTATGAGATGAAGCATCAGGAGTAAAATCGGAAAAAAGGCATGTTCTGATTTCTTGCTCCTCACGATTCATGTTTCACTGAACATGAGAACGCGGCTGACTCCTTTTTAGCAGCAAGACATGAGAACACATACCTCCGCATCACGTGAAGTGTTTCGCCGTATTGTCAGGCTAACCATGAAAGGTCCAACATTCCGGTTGCCAATCCGGGGTGCCAGGGAATTCAAAGCATCATGATTTACCATAACACCTTCAAGACTCAGCCCGGGTGACCCGCTCCACTCTCCTCTTTGGAGCAACCTCCATTCTTGGTTTTAATCTGGCCAGGTTATTTCCTGAAACTATTATGCCGTTTATCTCGCCAGGCAACACCTCGCAACCAGTCAGGCACTGGCCAGTCCTTCATATGGAAAATCCCGATTGGCCGGAACGCATTTTTGCTCAGTACGAGTCGAACCTACTGTTGTATTGCCATGCTGTGTGTGATGTGCAGAAGTGTGAAGCGGACCCCGATTGGGCACATGAGATCAACGTGCAACATCTCCGTCGGGTGATAGAGGCGTTGCCCGAAAAAACGAGATTGGTCTATGTGTCTTCAGATCATGTGTTTGGCGGGGATGGCGAGTACGATGAACACTCCCGCCCGTGTCCCATTAGTGTATATGGCCGGACCCGCGTCGATGCGGAAGAGCTGGTCTTGGGACGGCACCAGTCTTTGGTGATTCGCACAGGCCTGGCAATTGGCGCGTCGCCGAATGGGCGTACAGGTCATTTGGATTGGCTTCGTTACCGCACTCAACGAAATCTTCCCATTACGATTGTTGAAGATGAAGATCGCTCGGTTGTCTGGGTGACGGATCTATCTGAGCGCGTCATGAAGTTAGCGCAGAGCACTGAGACAGGCATCCGACATGTCTCAGCCACTCGGGCCGTGTCGAGAGTGGAGTTGGCAAATTATCTGATGTCTTTTTTGGGTGAGCCCCCAAACTTCCGTTGCGAGAGCCGTCATCAACGGCCGACTCCCCATTTGGGCCGTGTGGAATTAACCAGTGTGTATGGAGATACCCTTTCTCGACCGTTAGCCAGCGTCCTTGACGGATGAGAAGGCCAGTCCACAAAAGCTCCGTCCTCTAGATTTTTCTCAAGTTGGCACTCCATTGCCGCCTGCTATTCTTCCGCAACCGACCGGACCACCAACCAGACGCTCACCATCCCGTTCGCAAATGCGGATAGACCGCTTATGAATGGGAGGCTAGAAACACGAGCTGCAATCCGATGATCGTTTTGGCATCACGAATGGTGCCGTTCTGAATTCCGGCAATGGCCTTTTCGAGTGGCCATTCCACCACTTCCAACACTTCATCGCGGTCCAACTGTTGACAGCCTGGCTGTAGATCCATCCCGCGATAAATATGGATGATTTCATCCGTAAATCCTGGCGCGGTCCAAATACTGGTGAGTAACTCCAACTGACCCGCCCGATAGCCAACTTCTTCTTCCAGCTCGCGTGCTGCGCAGATTCGGGGATCTTCTTGCGGATGAAGCTTGCCAGCTGGAATTTCATAAATGAACCCTCCCGCCGCATGCCGAAATTGGCGAATGAGCACGACGGTGCCGTTATCTTTGATCGGCACGACGGCCGAGGCACCCGGATGCCGGATGATTTCCAGCTCGGTGGACTGCCCATTGGGCAACGTCACCGTCTCCCGGTTGAGAACTAAGACTTTTCCGGCATAGATACGTTCAGTCGACAATGGATTTTTCGGTTCACTAGTAATGGTCAATATGACGACTTGTCAGAATTTTGGGCGTTTGTAAAACGGGAGTTTGACGATCTTCGCTTGCACGCGTTTTCCGCGAATGTCGACTTCGAGCGACATGCCTTCCTTGCACAGTGCAGGGGGCAAATAGCCCAGCCCAATCCCTTTTTGCAAAATGGGTGAAAAATTTCCACTGGTGACTTTACCCACAGACTGGCCATTGCTGAAAATGGTCATGTCGTGACGGGGAATACCGCGTTCCACCATTTCAAAGGCTGCAAGCTGACGAGTGAGGCCATCCTCTTTTTGTTGAAGTAACGCGAGTTGACCTTGAAACGCGCCCTTGTTCCAGGCCACCACCCACTCCGCATTCGCTTCCAGCGGCGAAGTGTTCTCATCCATATCGTTGCCATAGAGCAAATAGCCCGCTTCCAATCGTAGAAGATCTCGCGCCCCAAGCCCTGCGGGCTTGGCCTCGCATTCCGCACCAGCCTTCAACAGTTGATCCCACGCTTGTGGGGCTTGCGCGGCAGGCAGATACCATTCATATCCAATTTCTCCGGTATATCCCGTTCGGCTGAGCAGACCAGAAAACCCCATGCCCTCCAGCACCATACAGTACCGGGGCTTCAGAGTTTCGATGTGCGCTCCCATGAGTTTTTGCATGATGGCCTTTGATGCCGGACCTTGGATCGCAATTTGCGCGAGTTCGGCTGACCGATCGCGGATGACCGCTCCCCGAAATTTTTCAGACTGGTTTTCCAGAAACCCCTGAAGAATCTTTTCCCGATTGGAGGCATTGACGCAAACCAAAAAGGTGGCAGGCCCGGTTTTATACACAAACACGTCGTCGAGGATGCCCCCTGAGGCATGGCATACCATGGCATATTGCGCCTGCCCTACCCGGAGGCGACTGACGTCGTTGGTACTGATCCATTGCAGAAAAGATTCGGCCTGGTCCCCTGATACCTGGATGCGCCCCATGTGACTGACATCGAATAGACCGGCCGTTTTCCGGACAGCATAGTATTCCTCAAGCACTCCGGTATAATGGATGGGCATGAGCCAGCCGGCGAAATCCACCACCTTGGCATTGAGAGCACGATGGGCGTGAACGAGAGGGGTTTCGTTCATTAACGCAGATCGAGAAGTTCGACTTCAAAGATGAGAGTCGCATTTGGGGGAATAGCTGATCCTGCTCCCCGAGAACCGTATCCCAACTGAGGCGGGATAACCAATTTGCGGATTCCACCGATTTTCATTCCTTCGACGCCCTCGTCCCACCCTTTAATAACGTGGCCGGCTCCCAATCGAAATGGAAATGGTTCCTTACGATCTTTGGAGCTATCGAATTGAGTTCCGTCGGTGAGTTTCCCCGTGTAATGGACAATGGCGTTTTCTCCCACATGAGCTTCCCGCCCAGAGCCGACAACAAGATCCACATATTGTAATCCTGACGCAGTGGTCACCATGGCTTCTTCTGCTGCTTTTCCAGAAAGCGGTTTGAGGACAAACATGATGAGGAGGATGATCCAACACCCCACAAGGAATACGGGTAAACGAAAATCTGAATGGAACGCCATACTGTTCTTCATGAACCTTCTCTCTTAGCTAATGTTTGTGTTGTCCGAGGCCGTGTACGATTATGACGGGCGAGATGCTTCGTCATAAAAAAGAGCCATACTGGCCGTATATCCATGTAAATAATTTTTTCCGCCCACGGGGCCAATTTCTCCACCGGCAAAGAACCCTGCTATAGGAATGGCACCCATTCGTTCTTGCACGGTGACCACATCATGATGGGGAGTTTCAAAAAATCGCTGTCCTCGCCCATTACAACTAAATAACAACGCCCCTTTGGGCAGACTGTCCGGATGAGTCACCCGTTCTTTGGATAGGAGTAAATGAAAATCTTCACTTGCCGCATGGGCATCCCGCACATGGAACTGAATGGTCTGGCCTTCCTGGATAAAATCCGCGATCGCGAGACTCCCTGATTGCCGATCGGCTCCTAACAACCCGCGTATCAGAAAGTCTCCCTGCCCGAATTCCGAGCGATGTTCATCCATGGCAATGCCCACTTGTAATCCGCCGGCCACTTGTTGTCGTTCGCGTTCACTCAACGCTTTCAGGGTGGTTTCCAAGCGCTCCAACGGCGGGATTCCCCCCAACTCCTGAATGACATTCCGATCAACCTTGGTCACCACATAGCGTTCCCCAATAGGTTGACACCCCTGGGACACCACCGTCCGGATTTCCACCCCACCCTTAACCGCGACCCCCACCACCCCGGATCCGATAATTTCCCGATTCAAGACCAAACGGCTTTCCCCGACCTCCATGCTTCCACTGGCAATTCCTCCAATGGCGGACGATCCTGGAGCATGTTGTTCCAACAGGGACAATAGTTCATCGATGGGCGTGCTAAACGGATCGGCAAAGAGAAAAAAGGTGTGAGGATGTGCCGTGGACTCTAATCCAACCGGCCAGCCCGCTAGCGAAGGAGCCTCCCCCTCTGTCTTCGATGTTAACATGAATGGCACCACTTGCATGCCGGTATTCCTGATACCACAGAGCACCAAACCCGGATGTTCTTCAATTTCTTTTTCGCCCCCGATAACGCCTTCCCCCATACACCCAATTAATGTCTGAGGACGAAGTTTCTCGTGGATCATCTCTATCATGACCTGGATCTCTGAGGAAAAATGGGGAGAAAAAAAGACAAAGGCGAGATGGCACCCCGCTTCGCCTAAGGCCTCATGGACTGATTCCGCCACGGCTTGGGCGGCCACTTCAGGATTCGATTCTTGGGAAAGGGCCACATGACATTGCATCGTGATTGAACTCACCTTGAGTCTAGCAATCCTCGCCAAATGATGTCCATGAAATAGAGTTGTTGAATTGAATAGGGGATCACCATCTCTTCCTTGCTGAACCTCAAAAAAGAGAGAACTAGAAAGCTCCTGGACCGCCGTTTACTGATTTGGGGCACGATAGGCATCCAAAATCGAACGGACCTTTTCGATAGAGATCGCCTCAAAGCGTCGTCCATCTCTCCCGGTGACAGTTGTGGCTTGCAGTAAGGCATTGAGAATTGCCTCTTCGGTGGCTTCCACCGTGGCTTGAAACAATGGGTTCAGATGCGTATCCGCGAGGTGGGTCATGAGAAAAGTCGGTTTTTCCGGGTAATGGGGAATGACATTGCCCGTGGAAAACGCCAACATAAAATCTCCACTGCCATGGTGGGAGATGGACCCGGTTCGTGCCAATCCTATGCTGGCCCGACGTGAGAGTCTGGACAGTTGACGTGCATCGAGGGGGGCATCCGTCGCAATAATAATAATGATGGATCCGCTGTCCTGCCGTTTGTGAGATAGAGCGGCCGCTGGTTCGGCCGGAGAAGCGATGGTCAGTTCTTTGGAGTCATTTTTGGAAACCTTTGCCCCTTCATAAAGATGGCCAACCGGCACTCCGGCTATGGTCAATTCATGCCGACGGCCATGGTTGGCATTCACCAAGACGCCTACACGATATCCTCCCTCCTCGGGGGGAAGCACTCGAGAGGCTGTACCGATTCCCCCTTTAAATTGATAGGATACCATCCCCGCACCTGCCCCCACCGATCCCTCTTGTACAGGCCCCGAAGTAGCCGTCTCCAGCGAACGGATCACATCTTCCGGGGACACATGCCGCCCCTGGCTATCATTCAGCCGACTATCATCGCATTCAGCCACGACGGGGGTGAGCGTATCATCGGTTATCCCTATTTCGGGATAGCGTTGAATCATCCAGCTCATGACGCCATCAGCCACACGAGGGACGTTTAACGTATTCGTTAACGCAATGGGATATTCCAAGAATCCTGATTCCGCGACCCAGGCTAATCCGGTCATTTCCCCTGTCCCATTTAACACAAACGCTCCAGCCGGAACCTTGTGATGCCAAACATCCTCCCGCGGGATAATGACCGTGACACCGGTCCGAACCGGCCCCTGACCCGCCTGCAACGCACCTTCGCCTTTATTAAGGGTCACATGCCCCACTTTCACGCCCGGGACGTCCGTGATGGCGTTACTGATGCCAGGACGATACCGGCCGATTTTGATCCCAAGATCTCTCACGTGTGGACGGGTTTCTGCTGGCGTTATCGAGGCAGAGGGGTTGGAAAATACACCGGGGGGTTCCCCTGCAAAGCCCGCTCCTGACACGCTGAGAAGACAGACCAAAGCGCCCTGCCTCATTCTGAGGAAACGCCTGTTGCTTGTACCGGCTTTTCTCAATCCCGGAAGTCTATAACAGGGAATACTCATTTAAAAGATTGATTTGGGAGAGGATGAGTGCGTTAAGAGAAATTCTTTCTCGTACATATGGTAGGCAGTTTCTTGAAACCCAAGGTTGGCATAGGCCTGGTGGGCCTGATGGTTATTCTCTTCCACATACAGACGAAACCCGCAAATTCCCTCACGGTTTAAATGGGCTTGGGCTTGCACATAGTCATAAAGCTTTCGGAAGATGCCCTGTTGGCGGTGATCTGGATGCACATACAAACTTTGAAGCCACCAAAAGTTCCCGTTTCGCCAGTCACTCCACTCAAAGGTCACCAGTATCTGCCCAACCACTATGCGCTGGTCACAATCAAGTGATTTCTCTGCGACCGCATACCATCCCTTATGGGGATCTTGCAGGAGCGCTTCTACACCCAATTGAAGGATCCGGACATCCAAGACTCGATTTTCAGTTTCACTTGCTAAAGCGGCGTTAAAGCTTACGACTATTTTCTGGTCAGACATGGTTGCCCGTCTGACAATTACCGCAGATGACTTATTCATCACGTTTGGCGGCTGGACTTTCCTTCATCGGAAGTCTCGCTGGGGACAACCAACCCAAGCGTGTGCAGTAGAGTCCGGCGGAAAACTCCATTTTCATCGCCTCTTCTGGCCTCAACTGAATGCGATTCAGGCTTCTTTCTGGGACAAATGCCAGATAGCCGGTGAAGGGATGGATGGCTGTCGGGACGAAGACCATCACCAAGGGTCCTTCGGGAGCAACTTGCAGCCTACGAGGAGGCAACCCCATGTCAAAACCTAAGGCCCATAGCCCGTCACGGGGAAAGGGAAAAGCGACGACCTTGCTCTGACCAAACCGATCACGAAACTTGAGGACATCCGCCATACTTTTAAGGGTATGGTAAATACTACGCACAAATGGAATCCGTTCTAAAGAATATTCAAATTTCTGATGGATCCGCTGTCCAATTAAATGGGTCGTCCCCATTCCCACCCAGAGGACCAGAAGACAAAAAAAGGTGATACCTGAACCTGGAATCCTTACGCCATATAATGCCCACACAATATCAACAGTCATATGCTCTAAGGCTTCAAGCAGCGTATAGAGTATTAACACTGTTCCCCAAGCCGGAATGATGAGAAATAAGCCGGTAAGGAAGTACCGTTTGAAGGTATGGTCAGAGAGTGCACTCATAAAGTAGGCGGGCAATTCATTCCCAAACAGTCTATCAAATAATTCATCTCCTCCGCACCTCAAGTTAAACAGTGGTTTTGGCGTTCACCATTCTGCATGCCTGCAGAAATTCTTGCCACGAAACAAGGGCAGTGCTACATTTATAAAAAAAATTGCTTAATTAAAGCCCATAGGAAAGGAGCCTGACAGTGCGAACTGAAGACGCGTCACTAGGAAAAGGAGGCATTGCCGCTGATCTTTTGGCGATACTCTGCTGCCCAGAGACCAAACAAGAGGTGTGTCTGTTGGAGTCAGCGGTCGTTGAACGACTTAATCAACGGATTTTAAGAGGAGAATTAAAGACGAAGGGGGGCCGACCCGTCACCGAAAAAATTGATGGAGGCCTTCTTCGAAAAGATAAAACAGTGGCCTATCCTATCCGCGATCAAATTCCTATTATGCTTATCGAAGAGGGCATTCTTATAGAGAAATCTGATCTTTCCCCAGCCTAAAGACCCCCTTCTTAATCGATACGGAGAGAAAAAACGCGGATGCTACCGCGGAAAGGTCTTGATTATGAACCTTGCGTATTTTGATTTCCTTTCTTTACCCACCATATAGATCGACCAATCTGTACCACAACATAGATGAACACCCCAAAAAAAATTCCATAATACCCGTACGATTCGGTTGGCCAATCCTGCTCTCCATGCAATAGAAAGCCCAATGCCACATGTGCCCCTAACCCTAAACACAGGGCTAACACAATCCACTCACGGACCATTGTTTTTCTGGACAACCCCATGTGGTTAGGAAGACGACGAAAGGGTTGGGACCATGACATTAATTGAGTGGTCCCAAAATAATAGTCAGACAATTACACCGGACTTTTCGTTGACTCGATTTCCGTGGCGGTGATCAAACTGGTGAGATAATCACTGACAAAGAGTAAAGCTTCTTCTCTCCCATCAGCACGCCGCCCTTTTTCCCTCCGTTGGATAGAGAGTTCATGTTCCAGGTCTGATTTGACGTCCCCTAACAATTTCTGAAGGGAGGCAGTGGTCAGATTCATATCCACATCCTCCAATTCCTGACATCGGTCTAAGACCCAATTGAGCCCTTCTACCCGACCAAAATACCTTTCTTGTTCAGCTGCATCGATTCGACCCATAGTTGAGGCGAAAGCCTGCCCTTCATATATGAGATTATAAAAACTCGCCACGGCCCGATGTAAAGTTGAATTCATTATCCGTTCCTCACAAAAAATTGTTGTACTCCTTATTCAATTATATACTGCTACGTGTGATCCTTCTAGGAATTTTTTATTTTAATTGCATCATGAGAATCCATATACCTGTTACTCCGTCGTTTTCAGGTAAATAATAAAGGATGAAATTCCGCCATAAACCCGTAATATAATGGAGCAAATTGTTTCAAGCTGCTTGGGCTATTTTCCTTTAGCCGTTTAAAGAAAAAAACCTGATGAATTGGCTCCATTTTTTCCAAAAGTTTACCCAATTCAGACATAGAAAATTTTCCTTGTGGAACACTCAGGACATAATGCACCAATCGTTCAACAAACTGATGCATAATATAATCACTATTCAAATAATGTCTTGGAATTTCCCCATTTTTTATAATTTCCCCAAAGGAAACAGCTTGTGCTGAAAATGGGAGATCTTCAATAGGTTTGGAAATGTTAGTCACGCTTATTGAAAACCCGAGATTGAAGTGATCAATAAAGAATTCAACATTTTCAATTAGTTAAAATATAATTGTATCAGGGGTTTATCCGAATTCAAAACAATTTTTACATTTTTCTTAACAAAATATCATGATGAAGATCACTGACTGGCAGAGTCGAATTGTCAGTTTTTAAATATTTTACAAAAGCAGAAATTAAATGACGACCACGGGCGAAAAATTTTTCCATTGTTTTTGACTGGATTTTTTATCGCAATAAAACATCATTAACCGGCCGAGTGGCCCCACAGAAAATTGAGCCACCTGAGAGGGTTTCCTCAACCTGTTACTGTTACAGAGGAGCAGATCGTGCAGATTGTGCTGGCAGCGGAAACGACCACCATCAACGCGGCAGCTCAGCAGCAAGTAATCTCGGGGCAATCGATGTACCGAATCAGCAGTTTTGGCACATACAGTTGGCCCACATGCGGGAGTTGCATCAGCTTTGCTTCCGCAGGAGAACGTTCGCCTGAAGAAAGTCTGGGCCAAACGGAATCTGGTTAGTGGAAGTGATGAAGAAACCACAAGCAACAACGTGGAAAACCCACGGACACTGCGGTAGGTGGCTCGGGCCGCGCACGCGCGGGCTCAGTCCTCGCCTGACGGCCTGGATCTGCACAACCGCTCGCCTCGGGGTGGGGTCTGAGGTGCCGGGGCGCGATCCTTCAGCCCTCAGCCACGCACAAGCATGATGTCTGGAGGTGGGATTTCGTCCACGAGTTGTCCACTGCCGGGAAGCCACCCGTTATTTTTATAGGTGTTTGACGGTGAAGGATGAGGCGACGTGCTGCTATTGGGTGATTGAAAGTGGCGCGTTCCGTGTCGCATTAAGCTGTATACGTTAAAACCGCACTCGGCAGACACTGGCAGGTGACAGTCAGATGACCGGCCGAGAGGGGTTGCTCGAGCGGAAACCAACGGCCTTCTGCCTAATGTTCTCTGCCATGGTCTGAAAGACGTCAGGCAGATTGTGACACTTCTTTTTTATAGCAAGATAGCAAGAAGAAAGCCGGAACAAAATGCTATGGACATCGGGAGGCGTTGCTTCCCTTCCTTGTTCCCCCAGCGATAGGCTTTTGTCGCTGTGCTTGCACCCCAACCGATTCAGTCCTTGCCTCACCATCCACCCGTCTGATTTCCCAGACTATTCAACCTGGCAGATCCGCCCGACAGTGGTCTGGTGCCGCTTCTCGCTCATGAGCTGCCCTGGGTCTTCGCCGCTCCCCTGACCCGCTCCCCCGGCGAGTGGGAGACCCAGCCCCCGGCGCACCACAAAAAAAGCAGGGAGCGACGTGCCTCGCTCCCTGCCTTTCCTGAACCCCTCGGGGTCGCCCGCTTACAGCCAGTTCACCCGCTCGGCGGGCCGGATGTAAATCGGCTCTTCCACTTGCTGCCGCACCGCTTCCTTGCCCGACTTGTTGAAGCCCAACACCGTGTCGTTATACA
>WHTE01000111.1 GCA_009377845.1 Nitrospirales bacterium
CACGATGTTAGACATCTGACGCTCCTTCAATTGCCCGTGTAAGAAGGTTCAAGGGAATGGAATTCATCCTACTGTCCGTGTTTCAATGTGCGCAACCCAGATCAGGTAGGAACGTTTAGCTGGGGATTGGGGTTATAAAAAAAACCGGGGAATAAGAAAATGTCAGGACCATGGAACCGGAACTCAGACTATGGTAGAAAAGAAGCTATGCGATAAGTGAACAGTTGTCCACCCGCGGTAAAAGAGAAAAAATATATTTAGAACAGGCTGACGATCGGTCTTCACCAAGGAGGAATTCATGCCTACTAAAGCCTACATCCTCATGAAAGTCAAAGCCGGAAAGTCCCAAGATGTGCTCAGCACCCTCAAAGCGTTGCCGGGTGTCGAGCAAGCCCACGCGTGTTTCGGACAGCCGGATATTTTTGGTCTCGTCAACGCTCCCGATGATCGGGCTCTGTCCAACCTTATTATGACCAAGATTCACACGATCCCGGGGGTTGAAGAAACCGACACCCATATCGTTGTCCAGGATTAGTTGGTTTTTCCTTTCCATCCGTAGCGGGTTGAGTTCCGGGTAGGAACCCAAGAGGTGGGAGTGAAAGGCCAAGGCCAATTGAGGATTCTGGATTTGATGGGGAATAACCATCGTTCCCGGTTGTGGAGTATTTCTTCCTCATTCTTAAAATCCCTCAACGCATTTCTGGTAAGTAGAGAGAGAAGAGTGAGCTTGCATGGAAAAAGCCGGGGTCAAAGGACCCCGGCTTTTGTCGTTCTGCCGTATTCGATGTGAACGGATGGCTGAGATCAGAACAGCCCTGAAGCGTGGCCGGAGCTGGCCATAAAGAACAGCATGGGAATGGAAAGCATGGTATTGGTGCGGGACGCCAAGAGCGCCATTCGCCCGGCCTTGGCTTTTTCTTCGGGTGTCGCTTCCTTGAGCCCAAGGACTTTCTTCTGATTGGGCCAAATAATTCCCCACACGTTCAGCAACATAATGGTCCCCAGCCAGGCTCCCATGCCAATCACGGCATCTGGTCCCTGCAGTAAAAAGGCACTCCCCATACGATGCTGATTCATCAGCAATGCGGCGCCGAATAGCCAGGTGAACAGAGCTCCCCAGCGAAACCACCAGAGCGCGTTGGGCACAAGGTGTTTAAATGCCTCAGCCTTGGTTTCGGGTGTGACGACTTTTAAAAATGGTACTTGGATGAAATTAAAGTAATACAGAATTCCAATCCAGGTAATACCCGCGAGGTAATGTCCCCACACTAATAAACTTTCCATAGTAGATCCCTCGTTTCAGTCAAGTGAATAATGAAGTGTCGTGTTTCGCCTGGTTTGCGGTGAAGCCCTAGATCAGGGCTTTGACCAGGACATAGAGTACGACGGTCAGGACAAAGCCCGCCGTGATGGTTCCAGAAATCGTATCTAGCGGATTACCCATTGTATTGCCTCCTTTATCGTTCGTTGAATAATGATAGGCCCTTGTAGTGTTGCGTACGGAATCGTGCCTACATGTTTCTGTCGGTCTAGGGTAACGTAGAAGGTCATGGTTGTTCAAGATGAGGTTATGCGAGTGGGAACGTTGTGAGTAGGCGAGAGTGGACTTGAGAGTTTGGAGAATACAGGATTAGCGAAGCGATGTCCTGCGTTTCCCGGAAGACGGTGGTGCGGGGAGACAAAAGCGCCAGGGTTTTTTAGCCCATTCCCCAGCATAGTCTACGCCGATTCGAGGAAGAGTGTGAATGTGTTTTCTTGAAATGGCCAGGCCATGATCTTCGATCCAAAGAGTCGTGCCGAGCGTGGTATCCAGTCCGTTGTGTGTGCGGTCAATTTCTAAAAATCGGCAGACTCGACCCGGACCATCGATGCGTGTGGATAAACCTGTCGGATTATCTTTTCCCAAGATCTCCAGGCCTCGTATTAAGATTGCAGCAGGATATTCTTCTTGTTCGGTCACGATATTGAGGCAGTGGTACATTCCATAAATGAGATACACATACGTGAATCCGGGCGGGCCAAACATGGTTTCTGTACGTTTCGTTCGGCCTTTGGATGCATGGCAGGCTTTATCCTTCGGTCCGACATAGGCTTCCGTATCGACAATTTTGGTCTGAATGATGCCGTTTGGAGCCTGTCTAATCAGCACCTTCCCCAACAATTCTTGAGCGACCTTCAACGTCGGCCGATCAAAAAATGCACGCGGCAAAGGATTCGGAGACTTTTCGGTCATAGGGACTTACGTGACGTGGGGGCCGTATGGAGGCAACGTGGTGAGGCGTCCATCGTCGAGTGGACCGCCAACTGTGAAATGATAAAGAGATTGCCACTTGGTTTGAGGGTGGACCCCAAGTACCCGATGCACCGGATCATCAAAGAAACAGCCGATACCTGTTGACCGGATTCCAGCCGCTTCGGCTTCTAGATATAACACTTGGCCAATGAGACCCGTTTCCCAAAACAACCGTTTGTAAAACCAAGGACCATGCCTCGCCAGACTTTCATCGAACTCCGCGACCATCCCGAGCGCAAAGGCGCTATCACCGGCGATTTCCTGCCCGCAACTGAGTTGCATGGCCAGGTTTTGGGCATTGCCTTCTTCTAACAGGTAGAGCGGAAGATTGGCTGGGCATCCTTCAGGAGTAGACCAGACAAACTGCTCGTGCATCGCGCTTTTGAAAAACGAGATGGGGTGTTGCTCCGGACTTCGGTTGACCCAATACAAACCAGGCGGCAGGCCGTCTATGCGGTGAACGAACAAGGCCAAGTGAATCGTGGGATCCCATGAAATGGCATCCCAGGGCATGGGGCGATCCGGTAGAGGCAAATCCCCCATTGGCATAATCCGTTGCAGCATGGTGAAAAAACGATGAGCGGAGAGACTGGTTCGCCCATCGAATGCGACTGCGCTCCGTCGTTGATGGATGATTTGACCGGCTAGGGGTTCAGGTCCCATCCCTTCACGTGCGCTCGTGGGGGCAGTTGGAGAATGAAAGGCAAGGCGTTCGATTTCCTGGGTTGATTTCCAGGAAGCTTCTGCGACCGTATCGATAATTTCCCACAAAACCGGCTCATCTTTGCTCAAACGGTTCGCCGTTCCTTTCCACTCTCCGGATGACAACACTGGATCATCGGGATTGTGGAATGCCAGATTCAGAGTGGGAGGGGGGTGGAGGTTTCTGGGCCAGACTGCCGCCAGCATTTCCGGATATTCCCGTTCGGCCTCTTGGAAGTCCTGCTGTCGAGTGAGACCCAAGAGCCGTGCCATGGTCTCGTCCATTGTGCCACTCAACACCAACAGATTCCAGCCTAACGTCGCCGCGGCAATTCGCAGAGTGCCAATAGCATGGCCTGCATCGTGTTGGCAGTATCGAAAGGCTCGTTCTCCATATTTCCATGCTTCCCGCCAATGAATGGACGTGACGCCCACCAGAAATCCCCCAGAAGGTATTTCTTGGAGGATCCATTGAGCGAGGTCAGGAGGAAGGGCCCACCGATGTTCGAGCGCATGTTCCTTCGGGGCGTAGTGGTAGAGCCCTGGTTCTAGCGCAAGTTGAGCCAGAGAACTGCAAAAGAAATAGCCCTCCGTGGGGTGGAGGTTGCCGCTGGAGGGATTACTCCTCAGCGCCCAGCGGGTACCGTTGTATTCTTTCCACGCCGTGAGTGATAACGCATATTCGAAGAACCGGGATACGGTGTTGAGGGTGACGGGGTGCGAGGGGATCGAGTGCGAATGAAAGAGCGCCTCATATGATGGAGAAAGGGGGTCTTCGTCGAGTGCGAGGCGAGGAAGCGGGATGAGTGGGGCGCCGTCGAATCGACGGAATGGATTGGGTTGATTCGCCCAGTCCAAATACCCTAACGAGCGGGCGTACCGGTTGAACTCATGTTTGGTTTGCTCGTGGTAACGTTTGACTTGGTCAAGAGCTGTTTCGGATTGTTGCCGGGCGATGTCGGTATTCATGTGGGCTAGTGTAACACCCTGAGACGTGAGGGAAAAAGAAACGTCCCTCCACCATTAAGAGAATGCTCCACTTACTCGCTGTTCACGCGTTATCGTGTGTTACACATCGAGGTTGTCAACCAGCCCGGCGTTGGCCATGAGAAACTCGTACCGGGCCTCGGTGCGTTTGCCCATCAAATCCTGAAACGTTCGGTCGGTGTGCAGTTCATCCAGTAGTTCGACTTTGAGTAAACGGCGAGTGGCGGGGTGCAAGGTGGTGACTTTGAGCTGTTGAGGAAACATTTCCCCTAACCCTTTAAACCGGCTAATGGTGGGTTTGGCATTGCTGCGGGCCTCGGCCACGATGTGGTCCTTCTCCTCGTCGGTGCCGGCCCAGCGGATTTCTTTCCCGATTTCAATTCGGTAGAGAGGCGGTTGGGCAATGTAGACATGGCCTTGCCGGATGAGTTCAGGCATGTGCCGGAAGAAAAACGTCAGCAGTAGAGTGCTAATGTGATAGCCGTCAATATCGGCGTCCATCAACAAAATGATTTTGTAATACCGGAGCTTCTTGAGATCGAAGTCTTTTCCGATTCCACAGCCCAATACTTTCACGACATCAGCCAGCTCTTTGTTTTCCACCACTTTAGCCAGCGGGAGTTCTTCCGTGTTCAGCACTTTCCCCCGAATGGGAAGAATGGCCTGATTTTTTAAGTCGCGTCCTTGTTTCGCCGTTCCGCCCGCGGAATCGCCCTCGACGATAAACAGTTCGCTGACGGTCGGATCCGTGCTTTGGCAGTCGGCCAGTTTCCCCGGCAGGTTGAGGCGATGGCTGATGGCCGACTTTCGCATGACGGCTTTGGAGGCTTCACGAGAGGCCTCACGGGCTCGCGCCGCCAGAATCATGCGACCTACGAGGGTTTCGGCAATACTTTGATTTTCGTTGAGATAGGTTTCAAAGGCCGGCCGGATCAGACTATCCACTTGCGCCTGCACTTCCGGATTATTGAGCCGTTCCTTTGTTTGTCCCTGAAACTGCGGGTGTAAGACGAGCACGCTCAGCACGGCCGCCATGCCTTCGCGAATATCCTCGGCTTGCAGGGAAAGGCCTTTGGGCGTGAGATTGTGGGTGTCGATGTAATTGCGTGCGGCTTTCACGATGCCGCCGCGTAATCCCATTTCATGAGTGCCCCCATTCGGGGTGGCCACCCCATTGACATAACTTTTGACGAATTCGGCCGGTTCATCGGTCCATTGCAAGGCCACTTCCATCTTCAGTCCCTGCGCGGCTTCCTCAGGGCCTGACGCGCCATTTTTAAATTGGCGCTCCAGGTAAAACACGAAATCGGCAGTGGTCTTTCGCCCGCGATCGGCAACCAATTTGCGCAAATATTCCTGAATGCCCTGCTCGTGATGAAACTGGTGGGTTTCTCCGGTGGTGCCATCTTTGAACGTGAGCTTAAGCCCCTTGTGGAGATAGGCCTTGGCGTCCAGCATCTCCTGCAACACGGCCGGATCGAATTGAATGGTTTTGCCAAAAATTTTGGGATCCGGGCGAAAATACACCGAGGTTCCGGTTCCTCGCGCGTTGCCCAGGGATTTGACGGGACCTTGGGGCACCCCGGCCTGATAGGTCTGTTCCCATTCCTTGCCGTCACGTTTCACCTGAACTTCCAGGTGACAGGAGAGGGCATTCACGACCGATGCGCCGACTCCATGCAATCCGCCGGAATGAATGTAACTGCCTGTGTCAAACTTTCCTCCCGCATGTAAGGTCGTCATGATAATTTCTAACGCGGACTTTTTGTGTGTGGGATGTTTGTCCACCGGAATGCCACGGCCATTGTCCGTGATGCGGAGACCTTCGCAGGATTTATCCAGTTCCACGAAGATGTGGGTGGCGTAGCCATTAATGACTTCATCGATGGCGTTATCGAGAATTTCCCAGACTAAGTGGTGCAGGCCCGTCTTGTCGGTGCCTCCGATATACATAGCAGGGCGGCGTCGGACGGGTTCAATACCCTCCAACACCACAATGTCACTGGCATCATATGTTTTACCCATGAACGGATCCTCGTGAGTGAATGGGAATCAAAAATGTCAAAAGGTCCATGGCGTGGCGCCTCAGCGTGCTAGGAGGTGACTTCGGTTTGGAAGATCGGAACGGTTAATTCAGCAGGAACCATGCCGGTCAGGCGACCCCGCTTGAACAACGGATGCCCCTTTCCTCCGCGTCCGACCACCTGGTACTTGCGAAGGGAGACAGGAAGGGTTCCACCGTCTTCCTTGAGGAGCACCAGTTCCTCCTCTTTGGATGACAACAATGTACAGCCAACCACCGTATCGTTCTGGTCTAATTTCAGGACGATGATTCCACGCCCGGGTCCGGCCAATTGAGCAACCTCCTCGGCCTGACAGAGCAAGGCTCGTCCTCGAGCCGAGACCACGACCACCACGGTTTTTGTCAGGGGAGCTGTCACATGGCTGACCCCGACGACTTCTTCCCCTTCCTTCAGTTTGCAAAATTTTCGACCCAGACGAGTTGAAGGTTCCTGGAAGGCGCCGAGCTCAAACCGGACTCCCATTCCGCTTGAGGTGATGGCGACGGCCTCTCCCCGTGCGCCGGTCGGCAGGGCGTCGAAGAGTGGCAAAGAGCGACCTTTTGAAGGTGCAAGGGAGGATTGGTCCGTTGACAGCACTCTCGGATCGAAGCTCAACCCGGCTATGATGCGTTCGCCATCTTTGAATTTGAACAGTTTTTGTACCGGATCTCCAAATCCACTTCGGGCTGGTGGGATATCGCCGATGCGAATGGTGTAGGCGCTTCCATAATTCGAAAAGAACACCACCGATTCAAGGGTGCTCCCGCCTAAAATCGTCATCAACTGATCGCCTTCCCGAACCCGGGCTTTGGAGAGATCTTTAATGAGGCCGACTCGCCGGATCCATCCGTCCGTCGAAACCGTGATCACCGCATCTTCTTTGACCCGGAAGGCGTCTGGATCAAATTCAATTTCCTCGGTTTGCCGCCGCCCGATTTTGGTTCGACGTTTGTCGCCATAGGTTGTTGCAACTTCCTCCAGCTCTTTTTTGACCACATCCCATAATTTCGTATTGGAAGCCAGAAGGGTTTTGAGTTCCTTGGCCTGGCGCAGCTTGTCTGCCAGCTCATCCAGCATCTTCTTGATTTCGGTTCGGGATAATTTATAGATGGGCGTTTCCAGAATCGCGTCGGTTTGAATGGGTTCCAGTCCGAATCGTTGTTGGAGTTTTTCGGCGGAATCGGCTTTGCCCTCGCTTTGCCGGATAATCTTGAGCACCTGGTCCAGGGCGTCAAAGATCAGTTTGAATCCATTCAGGATATGGATGCGCCGTTCCAGGACTTGCAAATCGTAGGTGAATCGCCGTCTGACGGTGATAAAGCGAAAGTCGATGAAATGTTCCAGCATCTGCTTGAGATTCAAGCAGTCAGGACGGGCAACGGTCGATCCGGGTACCGGAACCAGGCAGGTCAAATTGACGGAAAAATTATTTTGCAGCGGCGTATTTTTAAAGAGATACGCCATCGCCAGATGGGGATCGGCATCTTTTTGCGTCTCAAGCGCAATCCGGACTTCGGTCGTGGATTCATCCCGGACATCCACCAATTGCGGAACCTTTTTGGCCATAATTAATTCGCCGATCCGTTCCACAATCGTGGATTTATCGACGGCAAAGGGAATGGAGGTAAGGAGAATTGCCGATTTACCCTGACCCAAATCTTTGACTTCATATTCTCCACGAAGCCGGATCGACCCTTGTCCCGTCTCATACATTTCCCTGATTTCAGCCCTGTTGTTCAGGATTTCGCCGCCTGTCGGAAAGTCCGGACCCTTGAGATATTTCATGAGATCGGAAATGGAGGCATCCCGGTTCACGATCAATGCGATGGCGGCCTCGATGACTTCTCCTAAATTATGGGGTGGGATATTGGTGGCCATGCCCACGGCAATGCCTGTTGATCCATTCACCAGCAGATTGGGAAAGCGGGCGGGGAGTACCAGCGGTTCCTCCCCTTTGCCGTCGTAATTGGGTTGGAAATCGACCGTGTCTTTATTGAGTTCGGTCAGCAGTTCGAGTGCGAGGGGGGTCAGACGGGCTTCAGTGTATCGATACGCGGCAGGGGGGTCCCCGTCCTGGCTGCCGAAATTTCCATGGCCATCGACCAGGGTGTTGCGCAATGACCAGGGTTGGGCCATTCGGGCCATCGCGTCGTAGACCGCCGCATCCCCGTGTGGATGCCATTCGCCGATGACCGACCCCACAACTTTGGCGCTCTTGATGGGTGGCCGGTCAGGCACCAGGCGATGGTTGTGATACATGGAAAACAAAATGCGCCGCTGCACCGGTTTCAATCCATCCCGGATATCGGGAAGGGCTCGAGAGGTAATGACCGAGAGCGCATAATTTAAATAGCGTTGCCGTGTGGTCTCATCCAACGGAACCGTGATGATCTGAGAAGGGTTGATGTTGGATGAGTCGATGCCAGACCGGGTACGTTTGGCCATACGTTCGTATCCTTCGATTGCTCAGAGGGTCTCGAAATTCATGTGTGAATCAGGATTTTGGAAGGTCAAGCCGTCTTGTCACATTACTGGACTGGGGGACGTGTGGGGCCTAAGCTTTTTGTGGAAGTTTCCGGTTCTTCGTCCGTTGATTTGACAAGGGAAGGCAATCCCAACTTGTCCTTAATGCGGGTTTTCACCCAAAAGGGATCCCACCATTCCGTGGGATTCATCTGCTCGCCGTGCAGAATCAGACTGAAGTGGAGATGGTCTCCTGCCGCGAGCCCGGTTGTGCCCGATTTGCCAATGGGTTGCCCCAAGATCACCGCGTCACCGGGTTTGACGTCAATTGAAGAGAGATGCGCGTACAAGGAAAGAAGCCCGAACCCATGATCAACAATAAGGGTGTTCCCATAAATTCCCAGGTATCCGGCAAACAGCACGATACCGTTATTCGCTGCTTCAACGGGATAATGCTGAGTCACGGCGAGATCAAACCCTAAATGATCCTGGGTATCAACAACCTGCCCGTTATACGTATATTTGCGGTGATCGGCGAAGGACGCTTCAACCTGTGAGCCGGATAGTTGGCGAAACGCCCCTTTCCACAAGAGCTCCTGGCGGCTTTTCTTGGCCAGGTTGGCAATGGTGGTGCTGTTGATCTTGCGTAATGTGTCGTTGACCAGAAGAAAATCCTTCAGCGGATCGCCCAGGCTTTGTAATTCCGGAGTTTGGGCCAGGATTGGAGGGACGGTTTTACGAATAAAGGAGTCGGAAATATTGATGGAGCGGGTGCGCCAGAATTGTGGTTTGACCTGGAAATTCACATCCATGATGGCGGTATTCCCATACCCGTCGTCGGCGATGAGCTGAATAGGTGTCGTGGGCGGCGCATTATAGGGAAAGGCAATGAAGGCAAACATGCCGGCTTTGTCCGGTGCAGGGTATCCCGGAAAGAACGCCGTTCCAATCTTCACCCCGTGAATGGAAACTTCCGGGACCACTCGATATCGGACGATTCCCGCTCCTCCTTGCACGATGGTGGTTGGTGGGGACAGGAGTTCCAAGCGAGGCGGCGTAAATTGCGGAGTAAATTCCTTCTCCAGTCGTTGCCCGTTGCCTTCAAACCAGTTTCGCCATGAATAATCTCGCGCTGTCACAATGAGTTGAGCCTGGCCTTGCCGTCGAGGAAGGTCCGGGTTGGCGTAGGGAATTACGTTCAGCGTGAATTCATGTTCCTTGCCTCCGGACACGGAAAGCCACCCGTCAGATGGAAAGGCTTGATCGGCTAATATGAAGGTTTCCATGTTGTGAATGACGCGGACCGATACGTCACGAAGCCCGGTCCCGTTATCCTGAATACGAAGAACCAGGGGCGTGGTCGGGCCGACCTGCTCAAACGGCTGTTCGAGGGTGATTTCAGGGGCGGTGGAGTCTCCCCATCGTGCGTTCCCAATTAATCCCAGGTAGACAGCGATAAGGGCAAAGATGATGACAAACAGAAGAACTTTTTTAGACACGATCGAGGTAACTCTTCTCCAGAGGAAAAATGCGAGCAGGACTCGGCAAATGGTTCCATTACTTATACCATACCCGGCCTTCAGAGCAAGTGTTGTGGAAAAACGTTGAGAGGGTGAATGAGTCCGACCATCCGCCTGGAACTCGAAAATCGTTTTTCTGTACTCTGTACTCTTGACATGGACACGGTGATAGCCTAGCCTGTGCCGGGCCACAGCCAGGCAATTGTCTCATGCCGCCCCTCTCGGAAAATCCGTTCAGTCCAGATGGAGGTTTGGGAATTCCCGCTCTCTGGATTGTTCGAAGGAGCTTGGTTTCAAGGAAGAACCGGTGGCTTCTTGGTTTCAACAACATTCCCGAACATTTTCCCGATATTCCTTTATTTTTACAAATTGTGTCCCGATATATGTCGGTAGTGCCGAACAGGCTCATGCATGATCGGCATTTTCTGAATCAACCGTCTTTCCACAGGGGGGCTCATGCCAGGGTTGAGTGATATTCTAGGGTGGTTTTCGAGTGATTTAGCCATCGATTTAGGAACCGCGACGACGCTAGTGTATGTACGGGGCAAAGGCATCGTCCTGAGTGAACCCTCGGTGGTGGCCATCGAAAAGCAATCGAACACAGTGTTGGCAGTGGGCGTGGAAGCCAAACGCATGGTGGGCCGGACGCCAGGCAATATTGTGGCGATCCGACCGATTAAAGAAGGGGTCATTGCGGATTTTGCCATGACGGAGCGCATGCTGCATTACTTTATTACTAAAGCGCACAACCGGCGGGCGTTCGTGCGGCCCCGGTGTATCATTGGCGTTCCATCCCGCATTACCGAAGTGGAGCAACGGGCGGTCCGGGAATCGGCCAGTCAAGCCGGCGCCAGGGAAGTCTATCTTATTGAAGAGCCGGTGGCGGCCGCCATCGGTGCCGGGTTACCGATCACGGAACCGTCGGGGAACATGGTGATCGATATTGGCGGGGGCACCACCGATATCGCGGTCATTTCCCTTGGAGGCATTGTCTGCAGTGAGTCCGTCAAGGTGGCGGGCGATTCCATGGATGATGCCATCATGAGCTATATCAAACGCCGGTACAACTTACTCATTGGTGATCACATGGCCGAGCGGGTAAAAATCGAAGTCGGGTCCGCCTATCCGTTGGAACAAGCCAAAACGATGATGGTCAAAGGGCGGGACATGATATCGGGTATTCCCCGGACGGTGGTGGTGAATGATTCTGAAATTCGAGAAGCGTTGGAAGACCCCATCCACGCTATTGTGAATGCCTTACGAAACGCCTTGGAGAATACGCCGCCGGAACTGGCCGGAGATATTATCGATAAAGGAGTGGTGATTACGGGCGGGGGGTCGTTGTTGCCGGGCATCGCCACCCGGTTTCAGGAAGAAACCAATCTTCCCATTATTACCGTGGAAGACCCTCTCACGTCGGTCGTCTACGGAGTGGGCAAAGTGTTAGATGAAATCGAACTTTTCCGAAAAGTGGAAAAGTTCTAGGATCTTCGGAGACTTGGAAGGAATTTCGTCCTAGCCACAAAAGTCCCGGGCGTTCTACGGGTTAATCAGACGGTTTCCCGGATATAGGAACCATTTTCATAATCAGGCCCTGATGCCCGATCACATACAACTCTCCCTCTCGATCTTCTCCAAACGATGAAATTTGGAGATCCGTATCGAGCAGAAGGCTTGTCTGCCCGTTTCGAAACCCCCAGATTTCTCCCGAACAAAAATCTCCAAACAGATAGGTCCCTTGCAATGCCGGTATCCGTGTGCCACGGTAGACATACCCGCCCGTCACAGAGCAACGCTTTTGTTTGTTGGCATATTCAGTCAGCGGGTCCACCAAATTGGGAATGAGCCGGCAGTTGGTTTGGGGATTAAAGCAGTGCGTTCCCTCCAAAAGCCGCCATCCATAATTTTTCCCTTTTTCGATTACATTGATTTCTTCCCACGAGTACTGCCCGACATCCCCGGCCCACAATTTTCCGGTCTTGCGGTCAAATGAAAATCGCCAGGGGTTTCGAAGCCCAAGCGCAAATATTTCCGGTTTGCCTTGCTGTCCCACAAAGGGATTGTCCGGAGGGATACGGTAGGGCGGAGGCCCATCGACATCGATGCGAAGCATTTTGCCCAGCAATTCCTCTCGATTTTGCGCGCGATTTTCGGGATCGCCACCCGATCCACCGTCCCCCATCCCAATATACAACAATGCGTCGTTGCCGAAGGCTAACATGCCCCCATTGTGGTTTCC
>WHTE01000112.1 GCA_009377845.1 Nitrospirales bacterium
CCGCTCGCTTGTGGGGGGAATGTCTACTTCAAGCCCGGTTCCATCCTCAGCAGGTGGGACAAATCCATCTTCCCCCTTGGCAAAACCATTGGCCGGCAATTCATCTCCCTGAGGTGCCTCAAACTTAAAGTCCTTTCCGTCTGCGGTCTTCATCGTTCCCTTAATTGGATCAAAGCCCAAATCCCCGGAAAATGCATAGGCGGTCACCACCTCCGGGCTGGCCAGAAAGGATAACGTCTCACTCATCCCGTCATTTCGCCCGGGAAAGTTCCGATTAAACGTACTCACAATAGAATCCGCTTTGCCCTTTACTGCATCAGCCCGTTTCCATTGCCCAATACATGGACCACAAGCATTGGCCAGGACCGTGGCACCCATGTTTTCAAAGGTCTCCAAAAAACCTTCGCGCTTCATGGTATGATAAATTTGGTCAGACCCAGGAGTGACCAGGAAAGCCGTTTTGGCTTTGAGCCCGGCTTGCAACCCTTGTTTGGCAATATGCGCGGCCCGTCCGATATCTTCATACGAGGAGTTGGTACAGCTCCCCACTAACGCGGCTTTCAGCTGAACGGGATAGCCTTTATCTTTGGCTTCCGCGGCCATCTTAGAGACAGGCCGCGCGAGATCAGGGGTGTGCGGTCCCACGACGTGTGGCTCAAGAGTAGACAGATCAACTTCAACAATTTATCAAAGTACTTTTCTGGGAATTGATAGACTTCTTGATCCGCAACCAAGAGACTCAAGAGTAGACAGATCAACTTCAACAATTTCATCAAAGTACTTTTCTGGGAATTGATAGACTTCTTGATCCGCAACCAAGAGATCCCGATTGGCTTCGGCCAGTTTGGCAATGTCGCCGCGTTCCGTGGCATTTAAATACGCCGCCATTTTTTGATCGAAGGGGAACACCGAAGTCGTGGCCCCGAGTTCAGCGCCCATATTGGTAATCGTGCCTTTTCCTGTCGCACTGATGGTTTCCGCACCAGGCCCAAAATACTCAACGATTTTATTGGTGCCGCCCTTCACGGTGAGGAGGCCACAAATATACAGAATGACATCTTTGGGCGAAGCCCACCCACTCAGCTTTCCAGTCAGCCGCACCCCAATGAGTTTGGGATGCAGAACCTCCCAGGGCAGACCGGCCATGACTTCACCCGCATCGGCTCCACCTACACCGATAGCCAACATTCCCAACCCGCCCCCGTTCGGCGTGTGTGAATCGGTTCCAATGATCAACCCGCCAGGAAACGCATAATTTTCCAACACAACCTGGTGGATAATCCCTGATCCCGGCTTCCAAAACCCGATCCCATATTTTTTCGCGGCCGAACCCAGAAAATTATAGACCTCGCGGTTTTCATCATACGCACGCAACAGATCCTTTTCCGATCCCACTTCCGCCCTGATCAAATGGTCACAGTGAATCGTGCTTGGAACAGCAACCTTCTTTTTTCCGGCTTGCATAAACTGCAACATGGCCATTTGGGCCGTCGCATCCTGCATCGCGACCCTATCGGGACGAAGAGCCAACATGGCCTTTCCGCGTTCCCAGACTTGGGTGTCAAAATTATCCGCATGGCTGACCAGGATCTTTTCTGTCAGCGTGAGAGGACGGCCAAATTTCTTGCGGGCTTTGTCCACAATTGCCGGCATTGAGGCATACAGTTTTCTGACCATTTCTACGGACATATCGCCATCTCCTGGGTTCAGTTCATTATGGATAAAGTTATACGAAAACCGATCACTTACCTTCGTGTTATTTCAGCGGAGGGACCTCCCGTCGCTTGGGGGATGCGTAATTCACCAGATAGTCAAACAACCGGATGAGCCGGCTCCCCTGCCGCTTTTGATCCGTCCAATGGCCAATCATCCCGATGGTTCGCGCCAATACGAAGAAACCATTCAGGCTATCCACGGGAAATCCGATATCGACTAACACCGCCGCCATTGTGCCATCGACATTGAGGATAAGATTATCTTTTTTAGCGGCGGTAACCTTTTCAACTTCCAAGGCAAAATCCAAGTGCGGAGTGGGGATGTTCAAACTTTTCATATAACCGACCAGCTCCTTCACCCGCTTATCGGGATTTCGCAAGCTTTTAACACGATGACCGATTCCCGGAACCGGACCCACATTGTTCTTCATATAGGCCAGGAAATCCTCGACGGAGAGTTTGTTGTCAATCGCATATTTAAACCATCGACCTGCATCCGTCACCGCCCCGCCAAAGCGTGGGCCGATCATGATCATACCGGCCGCAACCGCCTGGGATAAGCCGATTCCCGCGCAAGCCGCAATAATCGTCGTCAAGGCTCCGCTCACGCAAGGGCCATGATCCGCTGACAGCATGATAATTCGTTTAATAATTTCAGCTTCTTGTTTGGAGACCAGCCGGTTGTCCCAAAGCAGGCCGATAATATGCGGAATGTCATACCCGCTATTGATCAGTTCAGAGGCCGGATATCCATGATAGAGAGGTTCATCACCGCGATCGTCGCAGATTGTCGACTTAATCAGTGGCGTCACCAGCACTTCCCCGTCCTTCATGCTCTCTTGAACGGTTTTGGGGAGCTTAGGAACTTCGGCTGGAGCCAACTCCGGTATGGGTTTAACCTGCCCGGTTTTCAGCAATTCTTCGTGCGTCGCCTTGATGGCCGGCCCCAGGGCTCCAAAGGTATCCGGCACAATCGCACCGGCTTTTTTCAGCGCTTCGGACTTTGCCCGCGCGGACCCTTCACCCTTTAATCCCTCCTTCGCCCCTGCATGCCCGAATTTCATCCCTTTCGGAAGACTTTCCTGGCAGAATCCGGACACGACAGCCAATAACTTAATCCGGCGTTTCTTCGCCCCGTACCATTCGGCGGCACGCTCTTCCAAATCACCGCCCATTTCTCCGACAATCACCACAGCCTTGGTTTGCGGATCGTTTTCAAACATTTCTAGGTAGCTGACATAGTCGGTTCCAGGGTAGGCATCGCCACCGATGCCGATCGCCGTTGTAATGCCATCCGCAAACTGTGAACAAATCCAAATAATCTCGTTTGACAATCCTCCTGACTTGGTGATCACACCAAATGAACCCGGACGATACAGCTTGCACGCCACCAAATTGTCAAAAGCGCCTCCAATCACTCCGAGGCGGCATTCGCCAGCCGATACCACACCAATCGACGAAGGGCCATTAAAGATTTTCCCAAGCTTGCGGGCATGCTTACCAAGAAGTTTCGCATCTTTTTCCGGCACACCCTCGGTAATCATGGAGACCGTTTTAATATGGGGGTCATTCAACGCTTCCATGGTGCCGGCATAGGCCCGATCCGCGCCGATATACACGAGACTCGTATTAATCTCCAGATGGTTAGCGGTCGCTTCCTGGACGGTTTTGTAAATGGGGACCATCACTAACCCAGTACCACAGATGATCTCATTGGTCTTCCCCGCATCGGGAGGGTACACGAACGCGGACACATTTAATGGTTGCTTGATCATGTACCGGAACTCAGCCATGCGACGAGCGGCATTCACACCGGCAAGTCCCCCTTGAATGACGACATGTGTGTCTTTCGTTGCAAGAATACTCATCGAAACGGTCTCCTACATCCTCAAGGTCAAGAAGGTTATTTTGTGGCCATGGCCATATCGACAATGTCAGTTAATGGCGTCTTGCGGTCAAACACTTGAATATCAAAGCCCTCATCTTGAAGCGCACGCATGGCCGCTAATCCTTGCAGTTCGTTCGGGCCACCTCGTCGCACCCAAATTTTTACCCCTTGGAGTTTCCCTTCAGCTTTGGCTTTGCGAAAGGCACTGATAATCCCTCCAAAGGTCTTTTTCACATCGGTAAAATTCGCAATTGCGCCACCCACAATAATGTGCTTAATGCCTGGTAAGGAGCAGACTTTTTCCGTCAGAACTTCCACTGCCCAGTCAGGTGGATCTCCGGAATATTCAGCGTAATTGGCGAGTTTCCCGCCACGGGCCACCACAGCATCTGAATAATAGACGCTGGCTCCCCCACCGGCAGGCAACATCGCAATATTGCCACCGGGAATCTCAATAAGCTTGACTGAGCCTTTCACTTTGGCATCAACGGCCATGACTTCTTCTTCATTTTTGGTATAAGCACGGCCAAATTCAGCGGCGAACGGAAAGGTCCAATCCTTGTGACGGAACTTGGCATCGCCATCCAGGAGCGTCACCGCATCCAGGGCCACAAGTTCCCCCTTGCCACTGAGGACAACCGGATTCACTTCGACGTATTGCGCATCTTCATTGTCAAAGCAGGTAAACAATTTTTTCAGGAACTCGGCCATTTTGGCAGCGGTGTCGCCGGAAAAACCAGCATCTTTGACCAGCGAAGACAGAGCCGAGTCGGTAGGAGTATCTCCGATTTCTAGGGATAAGTGCTTCACTTTATCCCAATTCGATTCCACTTCGATGCCCCCACAGGTCGCCACCATCAGGTCCACACCATCCCGGACAGATTTGGCCGAGGCATAATATTCTTCTTTGTGATCAACAGCTTCTGAAACAATCACCTGGCTAATCGTAATCGTTTCCAACTTTTTCCCAAGCATCTCTCGCACAGCCGCTTTTGCTGCTGCTAAGTCCAAGCCAACTTTGACTAGGCCCAATTTAAAACGAGAGCCAAGCGCTTCATGTGCTTTGACCACAAGTTTACTTTTTTGGAGCCAATCATTGACCTGAGATAATTGGTCAAATTCGTCATTCGATGTCACGACAACATAATTTGGAGTCGAAATCCCCCATTTTCGCAGTAAACCCATTCCCGGGCCTTCAAGGACTTTTGCCATAATCCAACCCTTCCTTCAGGGACTCATCAAGATGGTTAAGGACAAACTTAGCACATCCCACCAGTATCGTGGAAACGTGCATTGTACGAATGGCCTCCTCCCTCTTCAACCAATCAAAAGACCCATGGAACCCATTTCAAAAGTCCCAGTGGTAAAATGAACGCCATTTAAGACTAGCCTGAAAAATCTCCATAAAAAACAGAAATAATTCTTAAAAACTTTTAAAATTGTAAGGTTGCAGAGAGGGAGATTCAAGACAGCAGCCTAAAGCCTAATTACTTTCGACTTAGGGTTGAAGGAGTGAGAAAAATACCAGGCTTTCACATTTGTTTGATACCGGTTCAGTGAATGAACCAGAACAATCCCGTGAATGGAGGGACAACACCATTATTTGCAGGGGTGACCAGGAGATGAAGTTTACCGAAAGATGTTCTCATAAAAAGCAATGAGCCGGGCTCCTGATAGAGCCCGGCTCATTGTCCACACCCTCAATATCTCTTTGAGAGAACCAATCTACGGTTACTCTTTAGCCCACGCTCTCCAAGATTTTGTTGAATGTCGAGCTGGGGCGCATGGCAGCCTTCACCTTGACAGGATCCGGGTGATAATACCCGCCGATATCCTGAGGTCGTCCCTTTGCAGCTTTAAGCTCTTCAAGAATGACATCGACTTTGGACTCCAGTTCTTTCGCGATCGGGGCAAACTGCTTTTTCAGGTCCTGATCGTCATTTTGAGCCGCCAGCTCTTGCGCCCAATACAACGCTTCGTACACATGACTTCCTGCATTATCTAACTGCCCCAGTTCTCGACCCGGTGACTTTCGGTTTTCCATGAGCTTACCGGTAGCCCGATCAAGTGTCTCCGCAAGAACCTTCGCTTTTTTATTGTCCTTGGTTTGACCAAAATGGGCAAACGATTCGGCTAACGCTAAAAATTCGCCTAGAGAATCCCAGCGTAAATGTCCTTCTTTCACAAACTGCTGCACATGCTTGGGCGCCGACCCTCCGGCTCCGGTCTCAAACAGACCCCCGCCGTTAATCAGCGAAACGATGGAAAGCATTTTGGCACTCGTGCCCAGCTCCAAGATCGGGAAGAGATCGGTGAGATAATCCCGAAGAACATTTCCGGTTGCAGAAATGGTGTCGAGACCTTGTTTCGCACGCTCCAGAGAGTGCTTCATCGCAGCCTCAGGCGCCATGATCTGAATGTCCAGACCTTTCGTATCGTGATCCTGTAAATAACGATTCACTTTTTCAATGAGCTGCGCATCGTGTGCTCTCTGTTGATTCAACCAAAACACCACGGGGGTTGAGGAGGCTCGCGCTCGATTGACTGCCAGCTTCACCCAGTCTTTGATCGAAATATCCGTCGTCTGGCAACTGCGCCAGATATCTCCTTTTTCGACATCATGTTGAAGCAACACCTTCCCGGATCCATCAATCACCCGGATCACCCCCTGGCCAGTGGCTTCAAATGTCTTATCGTGCGATCCGTATTCCTCGGCTTTCTGGGCCATCAAGCCCACATTGGGCACACTCCCCATCGTGGACGGATTAAATTCACCATTCTCCCGACAAAAATCAATAACGGCCTGATAAATGCCCGCGTAGCTGCGGTCGGGAATCATGGCCTTCATATCATGTTCTTTTCCATCGGGGCCCCACATTTTCCCTGAAGTTCGAAGCGCGGCAGCCATAGAAGCATCAATGATGATATCACTGGGAACATGGAGGTTCGTAATGCCTTTGTCCGAGTCCACCATGGCGAGGGCGGGTCCACTCTTCAACGCGTCTTGAATGTCTGCTTTGATCTCCTCTTGTTGCACGGCTGGCAATTTGCCAATTTTGGCATACACATCCCCTAGGCCGTTGTTCGGATTCACGCCCAGCTCGTTAAAGACCTTTTCATGTTTCTTAAACACATCTTCAAAATACACCGTGACGGCATGGCCAAACATGATGGGATCGGAAACCTTCATCATGGTGGCTTTCAGATGCAACGACAACAAAATACCACTCTGTTTGGCATCCGCAACTTGGTCCTTGAGGAATTGGCGGAGGGCACGGCAGCTCATCACCGAGGCATCGAGCACATCGCCCTTCTCCAACTTCATTTTTTCTTTTAAGACCTTGACGCTCCCGTCCTGTGCGACAAATTCAATTCTGCCCTTTCCGGTCGTTTGCTCGGTAATAGTGGCGGACTTTTCATTCCCGAAAAAATCCCCGGCCGTCATGTGCACCACATGTGTGCGTGAGTCCTTGGTCCATTTGCCCATTTTGTGGGGATTTTTTTTGGCATATTGCTTGACGGATGCCGAAGCCCGACGGTCGGAGTTGCCTTGGCGTAAAACCGGGTTCACCGCGCTTCCCTTCACCTTGTCATATTTAGCCTTGATTTCTTTTTCTTCATCATTTTTGGGATTTTCGGGATAGTCAGGAACCGCATATCCCTGAGCTTGCAATTCGGCGATGGCCCCTTTTATTTGAGGAAGGGACGCACTAATAGTGGGCAATTTAATGACATTGGCTTCAGGCTTTTCAACCAGTTCGCCCAGTAAGGCCAAGTCATCCGGTTGCCGGTGTTCTGCCTTCAGTTTTTCGGGAAATTGCGCAATGATTCTCCCGGCAAGCGAAATATCCTTCGTGCCGACAGTCACTCCTGCCGCCTTCGAAAAAGCCTGTATGATTGGAAGAAACGATCCGCTCGCAAGTTCGGGCGCTTCATCAACTTTCGTGTAAATAATATCTGGTTGTTTAGACATGGCTTTTACCCCATAAAAGGTTAACTAAGAACACACATTTTCCGGAAATACTTTCATAAACATGCCACTCAGGAATTGGTCAAGATAGTGAAGAACCCTTCCTCCACCACCCGTTCCGTGACAACGGTATTGTAAGAACGGTATCCAGCCCCTGCAATCAATCAAAAGACCCATTTCACCCCAATTCAAAAGCATCAGAAAGGATTGGCAAAAATGGGAGTATTGGGAAGACTCTCAATAAGAAAAGAAAACGCTCCTGGATTCAGGAAGTTATGTTCATTAAGAGAGATTTCCTCCTCGATAATATTTGAAATGGATGGGTCGGGATCAGGAGAAACCGCGATGCAGGAAGATCACATTAGGCTCGCTAAGAACGTGCACTAAAGCGCCGCCCGCTTTTCTGTTGGATCTCCTCTGAAAACTAATTGCATGGGATACAAGGAAAGCCTAGGAGCCTGTCGGGTTTAGGGGATCGACAGGTCAGTCGACGGCTCCTAGAGAAGTTGTTGCCAGCTGAGGAGAGCAACCGGAAGAGTACGAAGAGACGAAGCAATCGGACAGGAATCCAGGGTTATCGTCACGTCGCCGCTTAGTATCTGCACCTGGTCCGCAAAAAGCGCTCCATGAATGACTGAAATCCCGAGTCCACCATCAAACGTGGCTTGTCCTGAAACGATGATGAGGCCTTCCCAATGAAAAGGTGCAGAAATTTTTACGTTCCCCTTAACCAGGAACACGCCAAATCCGTTGATATTCTGAACGGCAAGGACACTCGGAAATCCTCCTGCAAGCGGTTCGGCATACAGCAAGGCAGGGCTTTCTGTCGCACCCGGATTCACGCTCACAAGATCCCCGTTAATAACCAGAGCCTCCCGCTTGAGAGAATCCACAGCCTTAACCAAATCCAGGGCCTCCTGGCCCACTTGTGGCGTCGGTGGGTTTCCCGTGAAGGTGGGGGTTCCCGCCAATGCACCTGCTGGTCCTAACCACACAGGGGGCCGGCCTTCTGGCAAAAGTCCACAGCTATCAAATCCTTGAAGGGCTGCGGTCCCTCCAGCAAAAACGACATGGCTATTAGCATACACCGGGGCCAGCAATGGGGGGCCGGATGGATGTGCGACCTCTACTTGAATGAGGGACATGGCCCCTTCCACCTCACCCTGACTGATGATGATTTCGACTGGGGAATATGGTGTTGGATTCGCAGACGTAAATGACGCGGGCGTGAGTCCATTTCCTGATGCAAACCCATAGAAGACCAGGTTGCCTTGGTTACTTTTTGAATGGGGCGTTGTGACTCCATCGGTATCCTGGTAATGGGGTGTCAGAGAACTGTGCCCGGCCTGTTCGGCGTCATACTCGGTTTTATGACGAACTTTGGTCCAGTAGGGCAGATCGGTTTGGATACTATTGGGAAGAACAGCCGTATTGGTGAGATTCCCACTAACGGGAACATAGTTGGTCAACAGAGTTGAATATGCGGTGTCATCCTGCCACTTCCAACCGGGATTGGACAACACATAGGCTGACCAATTTTGTTGCATGATTGCAGAGGGGTCGCCTAGATACGCTGGATTCGACAAGGGCGATCCGCTTAAACGAATGATGGTTTCTGCAATGCCCGCCTCTGCGGAATAGAATGTTTCCATGGCCCTTCGATAATTGCCGCTGATCTGAAGGTCCGTGGACGTGGCAAAAAGAATCGTCGCACCCATAATTGCAGAAATGGCCACCAAGAACAGTGCCGCAATGAGCGCCCCACCTGTAGAATTGATACAAGGCCTGGCTCTTATTTTGCTTAAAAGTCCGTTCATAATTGGCCATTTCTTATCGTGATTCGGGAATGGAGCGTCACGGTTCGAAATCCACCGTTTTTAGCATACTGCGAATCGGAATTTGATGTCCGTGCGGTCACCGTGATCCCCACTTGCCGTATGGCCTTGGAGTCTGATGTCGGTTTGCCAGCCTGATCAAGATAGTCCACGGCAAACGATTCAATGTCTTCGCCAAACGGTTGATTCCCGCCTCCAGTATTGCGCCGAAGCAAATGGGCCGCGGCATCATAGACAAAAACGATCGATTCATTGGCGTCACTGGTGCTGCCGTTGCCATTCAAATCAGCCTTGATAGACAGCTTGCCTGGATCATACGTAATGCCATCAAAATCATTGGTGAGGTCAGTGTCACGATTCACCCCGCGTGGATCATAACCGGCCATCAGAATTTCCCGGCTCACCAAATCCACCACCACACGAGCCTGCTGGTTCATTTCCAAGACATTTTCTCGCACGCCCTGGGCTTTAAGTTCTTGAACATACAGCGAATACACCGCAATCATCGTCAGGAGACTTAAGCCGAGGGCCACTACCACTTCGATGAGCGTATATCCTTGGGATGACCGTGTCGGAACACGTGACATCATCATTATCTCCTCTTAATTCGTTAGATAGGTTTTGAATGAAGTGGTATGCGCATCGTGATCCCACAGCACTTCTACCGTGACTTTGTGTAAGCCGGGCATTGGAGTGTGAGGTTGAATTGTAAGGATACGTTGATGATGCATCGCTCCTGTAATAGAACCATAGGGTTCCGTGTTAACCCATGTGCTGGTTAACGAAGTGGGAATACCATCCCGACGCACGTCTTCCAATTTTTCCTGGGCAAGAGTGACGGCTCGCGTCATTTTTTCACTTGCGGTCATACCTGTATGTGCCACGACGGAAAATCCCGCAAATCCAAGGAGCGCCAGGAAGACCACGACCAGGGCCATGAGAACTTCTAACAAGGAAAGACCCCGTTGGTTATTCAGCCGCCCCAAAAATCGATACGGCTCTTGAATAGATATGTTCATTTAGGACTTCACTTTCACTCGTCCGGTTATGCTGACCGTAATGATTCGTTTGCCGGCAGAATTGGAAAGGATAATAGAGGCTAAGTTGGACGCCGTTCCTCTAGGCAAAAATGAGGGATTGTTGGATGCCATCATCACGACATCACGATAGCTCTCCCGAATATCGCGGCCTTCCAGATGTTCACCAGGATCGAACTTCCCGTTATTATTATCGTCATCCAACAACACATACCGGTGATCGTCCTGAAAAATGACCCGCTGCCTGTTCCGCTTAACCACGGCTTTCATTTTTGCCGCTAACAGGTCAGATACAACCTGTCTAGCGGCTCCATTCAATCGCCAATTGGGCAATTGCGATGACAGCCATGTCTCCCCCAACATCAAGGCCACCCCCATGATGCCCAGAACGATGATCAATTCGGTGAGGGTAAAGCCTCTGGAGCACGGAAAAGATATTTTCAACAGGCCTATCACTTTACCGTTGCCCTCTTTAACCGACTCCATCATTTCATACATGAATAGCGGGTCTCATCACGTGCCCCTTATAACAAGCCATTAAAATACCAATGCCACAATTCCGGTCCCCATAAAACCGCAATTAACCCTCCTAGCGCTAAATATGGCCCGAAAGGAATGTATTGGCCTTTCTCTAGAACCTTAGAGGCAAGCAACACAATACCGACAACAGCTCCCGCCACCGATCCTACCATCAGAGTTAAAATGGCCTGCTGCCATCCCAGAAAGGCTCCCACCATGGCCAAAAATTTTATATCCCCGCCCCCAATTCCTTCTTTCCCAAACAAGAATGGGCTGACCCAGGCAAGGACTAACAGAACCCCGCCTCCCACCAGAATACCCACAAGCGAATTGACCCACCCGGTCGGTAGCAGGAGGGTTGCGCACAAGAAGCCAACCGCGATCCCCGGTAACGTGATCACATCTGGAATGATTTTGTGGTCCCAGTCAATCCAAGACACCACAAGGAACACCGACACCAACCCCGCATAGACGACTGTGGGCCAGGTGAGGCCAAACCGCCAGACCACGAGAAGGTATCCCACGCCATTCGCCAACTCAATAATGGGATACCGGGGCGGAATACCCGCTTGGCAGGCTCGACACCTCCCGCGTAACCAGAGGAAGCTAAAAAGTGGCACATTGTCATACCAACATATTTGCCTTCCGCAATGAGGACATCCCGACCTGGGGGCAACCACGGATTGCCCCTTGGGAATCCGGTGGACACACACCGTCAAAAAACTTCCAATGATGGTTCCAAGAATAAAGACGCTTGGCCAAACAATCCAGTGAGCCATTAATGTCACATATTCCTTAGTTGTTTAAACTGGGGTAGGTCTACGTACAAATTTTTGTTTACTTTCAAAAAATGACCTGATATTCTCCCTTAGATAATTCGCCTAGAGAAAAAGCCCGAGGTACTCATGACCAACCAACTAAAACCAAAAAAATTGGACATGCCACCTGTCAAGCGCAAACGACCTGAGGCTCTAACTCAACGCGAGCAAGAAATCCTTCAACTCATCTGGTCAGGACTGAAGAATAAAGAGATTGCACAGCGATTAAATATTAGTGTCAAAACTGTGGAAGCTCACCGGGCCAATATGATGAAGAAGGTTCGAGTTTCTAATGCCGCGCAACTCCTCAATGCCGCAATTCAGGAAGGTCTGATTCAGATAAAATAATTTCTGAGAATCCCTTATCCTTTCTGAGTCCGTTGCCGAACCGCTTCAAAGAGTGTCACAGCGACGGCAACCGACAAATTCAGCGAGTTCATTCTCCCAAACATCGGAATTTTCACTCGTTG
>WHTE01000113.1 GCA_009377845.1 Nitrospirales bacterium
CTGGCGCAGCCAGCTTCTTCAGTGCGAAGAAGCTGGCTCCCAGGAGTTCCGGCGTCATGTGGTGCAGCAAGCTGGTGAACTTCAGCGTCCTCTCCTTCTGTGCCGCTTCACGTACCCCCGGCAATCCACGCGACCTGGGGACGAACGGTGTTCCGTCCGAGTTCCGGCGTTGAGTCCGGTCCAGTAGCGATGGCTCGGTGTTCTCCTTGGTCAGTTCCCTTCCCTCCGCCGACTCCGCAGGCAGCGACACGCCGCCCTTGTTCGCCGGGTTCTCCGGTACGATGGAACTGTCTGACTCCCCGGTGACGTACATGTCGGACGTGTGGCCTCGCGCCTTTTCCAACCGATCCGCCTCCATGGGAGAAGCGGATGTCGCCGGGGTCTCTCGGCTTCCGTGAGAAAAGTTTCCACCCGTGCCTGTGGTCTTCGACTCCGTGGGGGTCACATCGGACTCGCCATTGATGTTCGACATGACTATTGCCTTCCCCTTGTCAGGACAAGGTCGGCCACCACAAAAGGATGTTTTCGGAGCTCAATACACAGCCCGGCTGTGCCTCTGTGAACGCTTCGTCCTGCCGGTTGCCCAACAACACGCATCACGCGAGGCCAAGGCGACTGGCTAGGTCTTACCTTGTACGACTCTTTCATTCGCTACTTTCCTCCGGCTTTTACGCCGACGCACCCTGACGCCTGCCATCTTCCCACATCATATTTGTCGGGTTACGGCCCCCGATTGCCTAATCTGACCTACTCAACTGCCGGATTTAGATTCAACACTCCCTTTGGGGCAAAGTGGGACCGTTGAACTTTTCCGATATGTAGCATGAAGGGACACCTTCAACCGGCCTTCCCTTTCAAAAATCTGTCAGCCACACCAAAAGACCTTGCTGGTATACATTCTTTTTGACTCCTCCCCAGAAAGTTTGGAACGCAAGCGGCGGCATGAAACTTGTTAATTATCTTGTTAGAAGTATGAGCATTGGATTCGGAATTTTTAACAGAATTTTTACACGAAAAGAAGCGAGGCAAGCGTATGGCTATGACAGGAAGGCGAGCGTATTCCACATCGTACAAAAAAAAGGAACTCACCAGTGATGATCCCTATTCGATGAAGACGGCTCCCAAGGGATTACTCCAATGCCCGGAATGTCACGCGGTGTATCAACGAAAACGTTGGCGTCTTCCAGGAACGTCCTCCTCTCGTGCTACGAAATCAGGCGCCAGCGGCCCCAAAAAACCGACCAGACAAGTCATGGTGCCACAGAGTTTTGTCTGTCCGGCCTGCCGGAAATTACGGGACGGCTACGCGGAAGGATTTTTAGCTCTCCACTGGCCCAACTGGGGAGCTCACAAAGCCGAAGTCTTAGGTCTCATTCATAACGAGGAAAATCGGGCGACTCGCAACAATCCCCTCGAGCGGGTGATGTCTATTCGCACCCGCCCCGACGGGGCGGATATCGAAACCACCACCGAACACTTTGCCCAACGCCTTGGCAAGCATCTCGAACGGGCCTTCAAAGGAAAGATCGCCTACCAATGGTCGCACAAGGACAAACAGGCCAGGGTAGAATGGCAAGGACCCAAACCCCCAACGCGTCCACGCCCAAAACCCACAATGTCAAAAACCAAAAAGTGAAGAGGTCCGACCTGTCTGTCCAGTTCCATCAGTAGGATTCCCGCATGAACCCCGGACACCTCACTCCTCAGGCTTTACGGGTACTGGAGGCGAGATATCTCCGGCGGGAGAAAGACGGAAACATTGCGGAAACTCCGGAGGCACTGTTTTTTCGCGTGGCCCAAACAGTTGCGCGGGCCGAAGAAACGCTGGGCAATCCAACCCAACAAGGGCATTGGCAGGAGACGTTTCAGCAACTCTTAACTTCATTGGATTTTCTTCCCAACAGTCCCGCCCTGTTTAACGCCGGAAACCCGGCAGGAAATTGAGCGCCTGTTTTGTCCTTCCCGTGGCTGATTCCCTGGAAGACATTTTCGAAACCTTAAAACACACCGCACTCATCCAGCGATCGGGTGGAGGCACAGGGTTTTCCTTTTCTTCCCTTCGACCCAAAGGGGATTTGCTTCACTCGACCGGCGGGAAAGCCTCAGGACCCGTGGCCTTCATGAAAATTTTCGATCAGACCACGGAATACATCAAACAGGGCGGCAAACGCCGTCGGGCCAACATGGGCATCCTCCGGGTCGATCACCCGGATATTCAAGAGTTCATCCACGCCAAAATAGATGGCACCAGCTTGCGCAATTTTAATATCTCCGTAGGTGTGACGGATCGTTTTCTGGAGGCGGTTCGCCATGATGGGGATTTTGACCTCATCCATACCCTGACTAAACGTCCGACCGCACGCGTGAAAGCTAAAAGCCTGCTTCAGGATATCGCCGACGCGGCATGGCAAAGCGGAGATCCCGGCCTCCTCTTACTGGATACCATCAACCGGGCTAATCCCACGCCCGGGTTGGGGGACTTGGAAGCGATCAATTCATATGGGGAGATTCCGCTTTTGCCCCATGAATCCTGCAACCTGGGTTCACTGAATCTTCCGCACTTCCTGGCCAGCGACGCTCACGGGCCATTCATGCATTGGGGAAAATTGCAAAGAGCCGTGCATCAGGCCGTCCGTTTTCTGGATAACCTGATCGAGATCAATCACTTTCCCACGGCGGCAATCGAAAAATCGGATTGGGGGTCATGGGATTGGCGGAAGTGCTCATACGGCTAGGACTTCCGTATGCCTCCGACGAGGCGCTCCATTTCGGGAAAACCCTCCTGAAATTCATGACGCAGGAAGCGCATCGCGCATCGGAACACCTGGCAGGGGAACGCGGAGTCTTTCCCAATTGGCCACACAGTGTCTATGCTCCCGCCAATCAACAAAGGCGCACGCCACCTGCACCGCCATTGCCCCGACCGGCACGCTCAGTCTCATCGCGGGCACCACGGCCAGCATTGAACCGCTGTTTGTCCTGATCTACCGACGGATCCATTCATTCGGCGGCAATCCGTTGTATGAAATGACGCCCCTCTTTTGGCAATATTGCCGGGCCGAGAGAATCGACACCACGCAACTGGCAGAGGAGGTGTTTCACCAGGGAACAATCAGTCACCTATCGGATATCCCCTCGCGCATCAAAGAATTGATTCTGACGGCATTGGAGATTCCTCCCGAGAAACATCTGCAGATGCAAGCTGCTTTCCAGCAGTATGTGGACAACTCCGTCTCCAAAACGATCAATATGCCGAAGGACGCCACTCGCGAAGAAGTCGCTCGCCCCTATTGGCGTGTCTGGGAACTCGGACTCAAGGGTGTGACCCTTTTCCGGTATGGGTCGAAGGATTCCCAGGTGATGGAAGTCGGGGCAGAGGTCGATCCCCGGCTCTGGAAACAGAGCGCCCATTGCGACCCGGGAGAATGCCGAATATGATACCCAAAACCAGCCATTCCTCGTATTCGCAACCCGGGTATGTCCTATCGTGGTACATGGACACCGACAAGGAAGGACATCCCATGAAATCTCGCATCATGCTCTAGAGTCTGATTACGCTGAGCGGATGGGGCATACCCGCTGGAGCCAAGAGCCTCGAGTCGACCTCTTAAAAGGAGAAGCCGTGTATGCGGCCCACTGTGTGGGTTGTCACGGTATCCAAGAAAGAGGCGACGGACCGGACGCTGCCAAGCTCATCGTCCCGCCCGCCAACTTTCAGCGCCCGACGTCTCGAGCCAAATCGGAAATGGACCTTCGGTCGGCCATCATCTGGGGACTGGCTGGCATTCAGTCCTATGCACGGATGGTGGGACAAACTCAGTGTCGAAGCGATTCGCGCCGTCACCGCCTACATCCGACGATTAGCGCCCTGTGAACCTTCATCGCCATAAGGTCAGTAAGAGGTCCACTCGAAATCTTTTCCAGGGACTAGCTTTAGAGGATTCAATCACGTTTAAATACATCAAACCTGATGACGGTGTGGATTTTTTCTCATCTTTTACCTGTGAGGGATATTATGAGGGTCGCGACGTTACTCGTTATCATAATGCTGTCCTTTGAAGGATTAGACCTGATGTGGATGGCCGATGCGAAGGCACAATCAACACCCGGCACACCTCAAGAAGGGGCGGCTGATGTGACGACCACCGAATTACTCTTCGTAAATAGTGAGCAAAAGCTCAAGGAGGATCCGGTTTGCGACTCAACCTTCCGTCCCAAAATCACAAAAATTGAACCTGATGAGTTTCAGGCCGGAGCTAAAGTGGCAATCATTGGAGAAAATTTTGGGGAGAAAAAAGAGTGCCTGCATTCGGTGACCTTTGGGCACGAAAATGCGAAGGATTTTATGCTTAAGGGAAACGAGAGAATAGAAGCGACGGCGCCCGACAATCTCTCCACAGGAATGATTTTTGTGAATGTGGTTACCGGTGGTGGTGCCGCACGATCTGCCGTGCTCGTCATGAAAAAGGAATAGACCCTTCCTGCATCTGCATCTGCGCCGTTTCGGGTACAACAGACAGGTCCGGTAAGGCCGAATGGAATCGTGACACGTGAGGGGTAAGGAGTGCAGAGTATGAGAAAAAACAGATCTTCCCGCTTCACTCCTTACGCCTTACCCCTCACGTGTCACTTTTTACTCCCGCTCTGCCAATACGGATGATGTGGGGCGTCTGAAACTTTTCCGATGAGACACGTGAACCCATTCGTGAAGATAGCCATCGTATTCACGGCCATGAGCATCATCCCCCTTCTCCCGGCTCTAGCTGACGAGGGGGAGACCCGATCCGCCAAGGCCCTCTTCCACCAGTATTGCCAGGACTGCCATGGTCCACAGAGGGACGGGAGAGGCGGTTTACGTCCTTTCCTGGAACAGGACCCCGCCAATTTGACCTCGCAAGCGACACAAGCCAAAACCGATCAGGAACTATTCTCCATTATCAAAAACGGTGGTGGGGTCGAAATGCATGGCTGGGCGGACACCTTTACGGATGAACAAATCCTTGGCCTGGTCCGCTACCTTCGGGCCCCCTCTCCATAACCTTTGCGCAGCACATCATTTCTATTGGTTATTGAAACTGCCGCAATCCATTATCACAGAACCCACCCTAGATACACGGCGTAGACGAGCGTTTGGAGAATCGTTAACGGCACCCCGATCCAGGCAAAGGTCCCGAAACTCAAGGTGTGCCCTTCCTGCTCCGCCCGCTGGATGATAATCACATTACTGGCGGCCCCAAGAATGAACAAATTGCCCGCAATCGTACTACCGGCGGCCAAAGCCAGAAGGGCTGGAAGGGACCCAGGGGCCTCAGACACCAGGGGCAGATACAAAGCCACCAACGGGACATTCGAAATCAGTTGGCTCAGAACGATACTGAGTCCCAGGATGGAAGGCAGGGACGTGAGGTCTATCTGGAGATGAGCCGTCCAGCCCTGGAACACTCGCGTCTGCCAGACACTCGCCATTAAAACGAACATGGCGGCAAAAAAGAGCAGCGTGGGCCAATCCACCTGTCTCAACAGTTCCAAACGCCGTCGACTGAACGCCAGCAGCGGCAAAGCGGCAGCCATCGCCAGATAGCTCAGCCGGAAATCAAGCGGCACAGCCAGGGCCACACACGCGATCTTCACAGCAATCAGACCGAGTAGGAGAAATAATGCCAGACGTGCTAGACGTGCCAGGGCGGGATCACTGACTGCCACTGCGCTATGCACGAGAGTGGTTGCGTGGAATTCCGTCGGCCACATGACCCGTAAGACCACATAGGCCAACACTAAATTAAGAAGGGTGGGGAGAGCCAAGGCCTGAAGAAACGTCAGAAAGGGAGACGGAACCGGTCCGCCAACCGCAATCAAGAGATTTTGCGGGTTCCCGATGGGGCTCAACACGCTCCCGGTCGTCACGGCCACGGCTAAGGTCATCAGGAGCAATCGGGGTTCGAGACGATGTTCACGGGCTAAGCGCAACACCAGAGGCGTCCCGATGATTGCCAGCGTATCGTTCATCAACACCGCCGAAGTGAGCCCTGCCCCGAACAAGAGCGTCAGGACCAACCCATCGGCTGATTTCACCCGATGCAGGATTCCGTAGGCGAGGGCGGAAAGGTATCCGCTAAGAATCAACGCCTCCCCCACCACAAACATCCCGAATAAAAACACCATCACATCCAGGTCGATGGCCTGCATCGCGCTAAGGAGTGAAATCCGGCCGGTCACTAGAACCAACACGGCTCCGGCAGCCATGGCGTGCCAGATCTTCACAGGGATGCCTCCGATTTTTCGGAAGGCGATCACCAGAAAAACACCCAGCAAAATGAGAAGAGAAAGGTTCATGCAGAAGGTGTCGTGAATACGGGTTGATCAGGCAAGAAGTGAGAGGAGAGCTTAATGGGATGGTTCACCGGGAAAAGTCACTAACAAATTATATACGAGAAGGAGGTATCTGAGAATTCTCAATTGATCTCAAAATTATTCAGCGGACGGAAAAGTGTGCGGATGAAGAGCCATTGGCAGGTTCCCGTGTTCAACTTGCCGACGAGGGGACACGAAACCTTTATCCGAAATCATTGAAACCAAACATTCATCCGTTCCCAGGCCAAGGACCATGATAATTTCCGGCTTGAGAATCCCGAAGATACACGTTATCGCCAGCAACAAGGACCACTGCATCGATCTCCATCCTGTTCTTTGGTAAGGTATCACAGCGTCAGAGATTCACCCATGACCCAGTACTCGCATGTATCGACAAAACTGATGACAGGCATGAAGAGCCGGGAGGTTCAGATAGGCGCGCTTCTCAGATCATCATCGGCTGCTGAGAATCTCCTGCCATGAAAGAATCCAATCGTGTGTATGCCGGCCGCAAATACACCCTAGGAACAACGGGGTCGCAACGAGAAAAACCGCGATGATAATGAAAAGGCAACAAAACGTCGAAAAACTGTTATCGGCCAAACAGGTCTCCCGAAAAACTGACGACGAAACGGCCAAAGCTCTTAGCCTATCAGTGTCTATCCCAGCTGAAAAGGACCACGATAAATAGCCGGGAGTGAATGCTCACCTTCCTGAAAGACTCCGCCTCGTAGTTACGGAAAGCGCGACAGGCTCCTCCGGTTAGAATCCAGGTGATGCATTATTTTTTTCTGCGGACTCAACTTAAAAAGAGCACAGGCATAAAGCCAACCACGTTGCTGCCTGGGCTAATGAAGGAACTCCGGGCAATGATGCGGAAAAGTCCGATGGAATCTTACGATCCGGCCATTTTTCAGGAACCGCACATGTACCGCAGGGCGGAGGCCTGATCGCAATCCGGGAAATCGGTCTTTACCATCATTCATGAACAAGTGGGTGACGGCATGAAGTCGGCCATTGATTTCACCGTCACGGTAGAAAAGATTCAAGATAACGAAGGGGTGGACCAGGCCATCCTGATTTGGAATTGAATATTCCTATCTTTTATCGAACAAACAGCCTCATGCCAGGAGAGTGGAAGTAAGTAAGAAGGAAGCTTTACCAGGAAGTCAGACCGGGAGTGGCAACACCGGTCAGTCTCCGTGGGTGTCTTTCAACAGCAGCGCACTGCTCAAGGCTTCCTTAGCCTGAGCATCGGTTGGATTGAGTTGCAGGGTCAATCCCAGCTCCTGGATCGCCCGGTCCAATGCCCCTTGTTTGATGAGGGAGAGGCCCAACTGCCGGTGGGCCCCGCTCAACCGGTGCTTCGCATGGGGATCGTCGGGGCGGAGATCGACGAGAGTCTGGTAGGCCTCGATCGCTTCCTGCCATTCCCCGTTTCGCGTCAACGCATCTCCGAGATGGGTATAGGCTTCACCGAGTAGGGCGGGAGAGGGTTGCAGTTCAATGGCATAACGATAAGCCGCTACCTCGCCGTCCGGGTCGCCTTTTGTTCCGAGGGCAAGTCCCAGACGCACCCATGCCCCGGCATCTTCCGGCCGCTGGCGGATCACGTTCTGCCAGGCTGCAATCAAGTGCTCCACCATGCCTTGGTTTCCAATCAACAGATCCAGCCGGCGGTGAGCATCCGCACCATGCCGACTAAGGTGAATACCTTTTCGCCACGCTCTGACTGCTTCTTCAAGCTTCCCTGTCCTACTGAGGGCATAGGCCAAATTGAAATAGGCCTGGACCACATCTGGGTCGTCGGACTGCAACCGCAGCGCCTCCCGATAGGCAGCTATTTCTCCTTCAAGATCCCCTTTCCGGCCCAGTGCGATGCCGAGACTCACATAAGCCATGGCGTGATCCGGTTGAAGGCGGATCGTTTCCCGCCACGCCGCAATTTCGCGTTCTATATCGCCTGATCGACCCAGCGCAATGCCGAGACCGGCATGGATTAAAGCTTCGTCCGGATGCAAACGGACCGTTTCCTCCCAGGCAGATACGGCCCGGTCAAGATCCAGTTTCTGTTGGATGGCCAATTCAAGATTGCGTCGGGCCCGCGTATGGCCGGGACTCAAGCGCAAGGCCGAACGCCAGGCATCAATGGCCCGGTCAAGATCCCCCGCCTGCTCAAGCGCATAGGCCAGACTCACATACGCCTCCCCGGACCGGGGATCGTCCGGGAGTAACCTGACGGACTCCCGGTAGGCGGCAATCGCGTTTGGAATGAGGCCTTTTCGTCCAAGCACATACCCCGCATTGGAGTGAGCATCCGCATTATCCGGAGCCAGAGAGATGGCGGCCTGAAAGGCTTCAAGGGCATCATCCAGGTTTCCCCGGTTCACCAGATCTTGCCCATGTTCAAGATGAGCCTGGGAAAGGTTGGGGAATGATTGGGCAGCCTGTACGTTGCCGGGCAGTAATGGAAGAACATGCCCCGCGCCCAGAAGACAGAACATGAGACACGCAAGGAGAAACGTCGAGGGGGCAGTCCCCGGACACTGAAAAGCCGAAAGTGAAAAGGATGGGAAAGACCGGAGTGGAAAGGGAATGGTGGCTACAGGGGACCCCCGAGCCTCAAAAGAGCGGCTACCTGAAAGACCCTTTTTGCGAACCTTAACGGGAGCGACCATCACGGCGTCCTCCCACCTGTGAGAGATTTTTTATTGTAGATCAAACCGACAAGCTATGCCAGTGGGAGCCAGCTCTACGAGGAAACAACTGAAATATTTCATATTTCCGAGTAGTTGAGAGAGACAACCATCTTGCGAGGAATCACTGTCATGCGAGACCGCGTGCGTCCGCCTATCATTCCCGCAGATTCAGCACGCCAAAGGGCTTAAAAAAATAACCCAACACGAAAATCGCCATTGCCGGTATGGCTTGCACATGCCACGGAAATCCACTCCCGCCAAGGGAGATAAAAACATCAGGGAGAACATCCCCCATGGCAATGCCAGGTATCTGTCCTGATTGCTTCATCACAAGCCCTTCCCCGTTTATTTTGGAGGGAGTCGGCATCAAACAGGTCTGTAGAGATTGTCATATAAGTATGATTATGAGCGTAAGGCCGTTCACCCCGCTTACGTTTCTTCACCTCCTTCAAGACAGTTTGTACACTCATCCATTTTAAGATCTCCATGACGGCTGCAGAAATGGCGAGAGCATTGTGCGCAGACCATAAAACTCATTCGTATCAAATCAGCTTTCTCGCACACATAGCAGTTCTTTTCTCGTTTAGCCTTCGGCATGTCTCTTCTCCTTCATTGTCACCTCGTCAGTTTATCTCAAGAAAAATCAGACGCAGGACATGCGCGGGAGGCACCAGCAGTGGGCCACCGATTGCGGTGCGTCGTTTCCGATAGAGGACCTGGACACCAATAATGGAATGGCGCGAAAGTCAGGGAGGGCGTGCATCTCGCAAAAACACGGGGAGCGGACGCTGATCCTTAACAGGATTGGGAGCCTACAGCATTACCGAACATCCTGGCAATGATCGTCATAACCGGAACATTGGCTGTCCTGCGTCTACGACCAGATCAGAGGGCGGATAGGAAAGGAATACATGAGTCCCGATAAGCTCAGCACGACAGGATTGTCAAGCAGTTTTTGAGACACGACACGAAATCACTCTGCAACGAACAGGTATCTCGATTTCGGATAGAGGGCTTCACTATTTGTTTGCAAATTGTCTGCATTTTGGGTATTTCTATCCTTCCCAAACCGTGGCCTGTTTTGAGAAACTATGAACTCGTTTACTGACTTTCACGAAAGGCAAGAGAACATCCTGGCGCAGATCTGGTAATTCCACTACGATGGCCTCGAAGAGTCTCGTGGCCACATGCCGGCAGAGCGTTCGACCCTGACCCGTTCCTTCCGGGTCAATTCCATTAAGAGTTGGAGCCCTGTGAGAGGGAAGCCTGCTACTCTCTCTATGTCCATCTTCGCGGCCATCGATATCACTTGCCTCGATTGTTCCCAGAGATGGGGATTTATGATCCTCCGGCACCTCTGTGTGGCCTCTACGTTTTGTGCTTGTTGCCCAGGCGAAACTGGCTTCCCGGATTGGGAATCGGTCATTCGCCATCACCCCACCATGGGAGATCACATGGATCGTGGCAAAGAGAACGATGCGCGACCCTATTTCAACCAACGTCTTTATCAAGAAAGGAAACTCCTCATGGCGTGTACCCGATGTGGCGGACTGATTGTGAAAGAGTCCGTTTATGATTTGGAAGGAAGCAGTCAGTTGATTCTCATGGACCGTTGCCTCCAATGCGGCAATATTGAGGATCCCGTGAGCGCGCGCAATCGTGCGAAATCGCCGGGATCGCCGCACCAGAAGGGCAAGGTTCGTCGAGCCCCTGAGCATCCTATGCCCCCTTTGCCATTGGAGTTGACAGAGGGGTAACGATGGAGCTATGCCGGCATCAACGGAAATTAGCGGAGATCTGCGAGGAAATCCTGGGCGGACGAGGCCTGACAGACATCGTGTGTACGGTGACACCCGGTGGAGGAAAGAGCCTGCTGCCACAGATTCTGGCGGCACGCTTGATTCCGGTGATCGCGGACGCCCTGTGTTGGATTGTCCCGCGAAGTGTCTTGCAAGATCAGGGCGCGCGGGGCTTTCAGGATCCCAGCCATCGTGCCCTGCTCGGCCATAGGCTTGAGGCTATGATGACCACCAACCAGGACCATCCGACGAGGGGTTGCGCGGCCTATGTCACGACCTATCAAGCACTGGCAGCCGACACTCGCAAGAGCAACGCCAAAGAATTCCGCCGCAAGCGGTATCTCCTCGTTCTGGATGACCCTCATCACATCGAAGAGGGAGGCATCTGGCATGAGGCCATTCAGCCGCTCTACGACCGGGCCGTTCTGCGGGTGTTGATGAGCGGGACGTTCGAGCGTGGCGAAGGAACCCCAATTGCCTTCCTGCCGTATACCACCACGGATCAGGGAGACCGGATTGACTGGGACAGCAGGGAATCCCGCGCCGTCATTCGCTACACCTTAGCCGATACCCTGCGCGAACATGCCTGCATCGATCTGACCGTACAATACGCGAACTACCAGGCCACCTGGTTAGACGCCCAGGGAATTCAACACCATGTCGAGAGCTTGGCGCATGCCGGTAAACAGACAGCGGCGGCACTCCTCACGGCACTGAAAACGGAAGCGGCCCTGGAACTCTTGAGTACCGGCGTGAAAGACTGGCAGGTGCATCGCACGACCTATCCCCGATCGAAGCTTTTGGTGGTGGCGGCCAACATTGAGCAGGCGCAGAAGTATACGGTCTGGCTCCAGAACCTGGGGGTCCCTGCCAGGATTGCGACGAGTGATGATTCCACGGCAGCCTATCAGGCGATCAAGGCGTTTAAGCGGCAGGGAAGCGGGGCGGTGGACTGCCTGATTACTGTGGCCATGGCTTATGAAGGCCTGGATGTGCCGGCCATTACCCATCTCATCTGCTTAACGCATATCCGGACCAAGCCGTGGATCGAGCAAGTTGTGCATCGAGCGACACGAATGGATCCGCTGGCTGAACCCTATGCGGAGCAACGGGCCTCTATTTACGCGCCGGACGACCGGCCATTCCGGGAATGTCTGGAGTACATCCTGGCGCAACGCAACACCGCAATTGCAAACACAACATCATCGACACAGGCGCACGGAGAAGAGGCGTACCCGAACGGCCCGGGCCTGTTCTCGATGACGGATCGCGTGGAATCGAGTATCCAGCCGTTGCGATCGGACGTACTCGGGATGCGCAACCAAGGGTTGTGGGCGAATCTGGCAATGCCGGTCCAAGCGGAAA
>WHTE01000114.1 GCA_009377845.1 Nitrospirales bacterium
GCGCCAAAGTCAGCGGTTGCACGGTTCATCTGGTGACAGAAGGGGTTGATGAAGGGCCGATTATTACGCAAGTCGCCGTTCCTGTTCTGGAAGAAGATACCGTTGAGTCCTTATCGGCTCGCATCCTGGAACAAGAACATCGGTTATATCCCCAGGCCATTCAACTCATGGCGCAAAAGCGATTGAATCTTGTTGAAGGGCGCAAGGTTCGAATTCTTTCTCAGACGGAAACGATTGGTGCGAATGACGGGTTGGGCGAAGCACAAACAAAAAAATGAGGCCAATGATGGCAACCCGACTGGTGGTCAGTTATAATTCTTCTGCAATTTTAATTGATGTTGTTTCTTTCTACCTAAAGTTTTCGATATCAAGATTCCCAAACGTGGGGGGCTAGCTCAGTTGGGAGAGCGCGACGTTCGCAACGTCGAGGTCGGGGGTTCAATTCCCCTGCCCTCCACCAATTTTTGATCCAATACATTCCAACCACATCCAAAAAGCCAGCGTAAATGCTGGATTTTTTATTGTCTATGTGTCCAGTAATGGGCAAGACAGCCGGGGGTAAACGAGAATGGCCTCAACCCTCCCTAAACAATGACTTGGAAGAGAAGGCAGGAACGAAAAGGCACAACCCATCGCAGGTGCTGCTACGGATTTGCAAGGATGTGAAGGGGTTCAAGAGTTTTCAAGCGTTTCAATCCGTACTGACCCATTTCAAAAGGAAAGAGACGTAACCTTGTTGTGCACTTGTCCCACTGCTAGAATGTGGAAAAAGGTGAAGCATGTCCATAACCTCGGTCACCACCATCCGCCGGTTCTCCCGTGACGAGTATCATGAAATGGCTCGAACGGGCATTCTTCGTCCCGAAGAGCGAGTAGAATTAATTCACGGAGAAATTCTGGCCATGACCCCTCAGGGTACGCCACATGCTGCCTTTATTGATTTTCTCGATACCCAGCTACAACAGGCCTTTGGTGACCGGGTAGCTGTCCGTACCCAACTCCCCTTAGCCCTTGGTGAAACGTCAGAACCCGAGCCGGATCTGGCAGTGGTCCCCGGTGAACCCTTGGATTATGTCCATGCCCATCCCACTACCGCGCTTCTCATCGTAGAAGTGGCCGAGACCAGCTTGTCTTTCGATCGCACCATTAAAGCGACGTTGTACGCAGAACACCGAATTCCTGATTATTGGATTGTCAATATTGGCGATCATCAGCTTGAGGTATTTCGGAATCCCTCTTCATCTGGCTATGAAACGCACAAAATCCTTCGCGCAGATGAAAGTGTGACGCCTCTGCATGCGCCAAACTTCTCACTCCCGCTCGCCAGTCTATTCTCCGCACTCCAGTAGTCGGTTCAAAGAGATCGTCTTTAAAATAAGGGCTTGGTTCCAGGGTCAATACAAAGGGCAGGTCTTGTAATATAAGGGGATCACTACAAACTTCTGACAAACAGATTCCATTTTGCCATGCTGTCTGCCCAAGGAGGATAAGCCGATGCCGAGTATTTCAACCTGTCCGAGAAGGACACACGGATCGCCAATGCCCGCAGAGAGAAGCCGGTCCCGACGGTGGAGCAAATTCTACACGTCATTGCGAGGATGCCGTTCAACTCAGATATTGAACGTCGGAATCGGGCGCTGATCGCCTTCACGCTCCTGACCGGGGCGCGGGATAGTGCCGTTGCCTCAATGAAACTGAAGCATGTGGATGTGGTCGTGGGAAGCGTCTTTCAGGATGCACGGGAGGTCCATACCAAGTTCAGCAAGACGTTCATCACGTATTTTTTCCCGGTCGGAGACGAAATTAACCAGATTGTGGTCGACTGGGTGAGGTATTTGAGGGAGGAGAAACTCTGGAGTCATGACGATCCCCTCTTTCCTGCTACGAATGTAGTCTTGGACAAAGCCAACCAGTTTACGGCCGAGGGGCTCAAACGGCAAAACTGGAGCACGGCCACTCCCATTCGTAAAATCTTCCATGAGGCGTTTTCCAACGCGGGGTTGCCCTACTTCAACCCGCATAGCTTCCGAAATACCCTCGTCCGCCTTGGACAGACAATTTGCCTGACACCAGAGGAGTTCAAGGCATGGTCCCAGAATCTTGGGCATGAGGAAGTCTTAACGACGTTTCGCAGCTATGGGCATGTCTCAAATCGGGAGCAGGGAGAAATCCTTGAGCGGTTGAGATTACCACAGTCTCCCTCGGAGACAGAGGTTGAGAAAATTACCAAAGCAGTTGTCCAAGTCCTAGGCATTTCTAATGCCAGTTTATTCACAAAAAATTGAAGAAAACTAATTCTAATTGCGCGGGAGTCCCCACCTGTAAGGGTGGGGGTGTGAGCCGGAAGCTGTCTGTTGCTCGTCCTGGTGCTATAATGCCACCCGATGAAGCTCCATCGCCAGGCTCATGTGGTCTACAAGACGCAGTACCAACTGGTGTGGGTGACGCGGTATCGGTGGAAAATCCTCGTGCTGGGGCTCGCTGAGTACTTCAAGAAGGTGCTCCGGGAAGTGCGGGAATTTCACCCGGATTGGTTCATTGAGGAGATCGGTGTGGATCGAGATCATGTGCATCTGCATATGTGATTCCGCCGAAGTATGCAGTGTCAAAGGTGGTGGAGACTCTGAAGAGCGTGACAAGTCGGGTGCTCAAAGAGAAATTCCCGCACTATCTGGCGAAAGTGTATTGGGATAGGGGTGGCATCTGGGCACGAGGATTTTTTGCTTCCACCGTGGGCATTAACGAAGCCGCAATTCGGCAGTATGTCCGGCACCAGGGCGAGCAGGAGACAGGTCAAGCGCAGCTTGAATTGTAGGAGACCCCGCCTGTGAGGGCGGAGTTCTTCATCTTAAAGAAGCACTAACAATGAAAGTGATTTTTGCCAGAGTTGGCTACATGAAATTCTACCATGGACCAAAACCGGGTGATGAAAAACCTGTAGGAGGAGGTTCTTACAATGTGGAAAAAACTGGGTATGAAGCTTACAATTTTTTAAACATTTCTGGAAAAGTTTATGGGTATCTCCATCCACACACGAAAGAGCCAACCGAGATCAACCTTGGACGAATTGAACAGGGATATTCTGGAGACAAAATTGAACAAGTATTGGTTATCTGGTTTGCCACGAATCCAATAGATAAAGGGCAGATAGTCGTCGGGTGGTATAAAAACGCAACCATTTTCCGTTCCCCACAGAATCCAACCTCCCTCCTGCATAGGGAAAATTACTCCTACAATATAAAAGCACGCGCCATAGACTGCGTGTTGCTTCCAATAAGTAAACGAAGATTTCCTGTAGGGCATGATATCCGTGGCACAAAAGAAGGAAAGCCAGGACAGGCAAATGCCTTTTATTTGCTCGATGCTAGAGGTAACAAGAAAGATTTGGGAAACACTAAATACGCATGGATAAGAAACGTTATTGAATTCGTAATAAACTATTCAGGTCCAACCATTTCATCGTTAGAAGATGAGATCCAGGAAGGTATTATAACCACAGGCATATCAATTGGCGGACAAGGGTTTCAGAGTGACCTAGAAACACGTTTGATAGTTGAATCCTATGCCATGAAAACCTGCAAAGAGTATTATGCCAAAAAAGGATATGACGTCAAAGATGTATCAACCACGCATCCTTACGATTTCTTAATAAAAAAGAAAGGCATGGAGCAAACTGTGGAGGTAAAGGGGACGCAAACAGAAGGTAACGCTATCATACTAACAAGAAACGAGGTTGAATTGAGCCGTTCGCAAGAAAAGGATATGATCCTTTTTCTTGTGCACTCAATAGTTATTAATAGAAAGTCTGCGCGAGATGGCGTTGTTAGAATCATTGACCCATGGCAAGTGCACGATGATAATCTTACACCTATTTCGTACAAGTATAAAATACAATAGAAATACATTTATGCCCGCCCCGCTCGGATCTCCAAGGCACTCATTATGGTGGCTACTCCCCCAAGTACCCAGCCGAGGAAAAAGTGAATAATGGGCTCTGTAGGTTTTGAACATGACCACCCGACACAGTTACCTCTGCAAGGTAGGCAAGTATTGCAATCACTGAGCCACCCTTTTTATTTGCATAAACTTGAGACCTATAATTACGAGCTGAACTAGAAACCTTTAGGTTTCCATCAAATGTTCGGACAAATGTTCGGAAGGTAAATCTTCTCTAGTACACATATTTCAGACAACTCCTTTTTTTTGTAGTTCTAACTTTACCAACCTCTGGAATACTAAAGGTGTGGAGATTCGTGGCAGACATTTTAAAGTCCGCTCCGTACTTTCATGCCTTTACCGGTACATATGCCTCAATTGAGCAGTTATGCTGCCGCAGCCTGATTGAGAATTTTCTGAAGCTCTGTGTAGGTCAGCTGTGGTCTGGACACGGTAAGCTGACCTATTCGGTTTAACTTGCTATACCGAGAATCGCCTTTGGGAATAATGTGCGTCCAACGGACTTCTCGGAGATGGACGAAATCTGATCGCCTCTTTCCATAAAGTGTGCTTTCATTGTGAAAGTCAGGCTGGTAATCTCCAATTAATTTCCCCACCATAACTATCTGATGGAATGAACTTGGGGAGATAATCCAATCACCTTTTTTCATTTCAAAAGCAAAGTACCAAGGCATATTTGCTTTAGTTTTAAAAACCCGTTCAGATTGGTCAGAATAAACTACGCGGAACTTATGAACGAAATCGGCGTAGTTGTCCCTAAACATTCGTAAGTCACCTATTGCAGGCCATCCGATTGCTATATACCCGGAGCTGTTTTCCCGTGGTGGAAAAGGACCAGATTTTGAGTTGAAAACCTCGAGTTGATCACCATTGTCTCCAACAAAAACACCCCATACAGCTACATCCTCAGTCGACTTCATAAAGCCTCCTTTTGATAAATGCTTTTAAGATAGTAATAAGATATTATTAAGATAATATTAAAATAATGTTAAAAATAAAAATTGTCAAGATAAAGTTATGATTAAAGAAGGTTGGCAGAGTCTCGTGATTTTATTTCTACCAGTGGGGAGTGACATTTTAGTCGGTAGTGTATAGATTGCGAATTATAAACAAACCCGGACTGCAAATTTCTAGTTAATTATGGATTTCCCAATCCTATATCCAATGCGCACCGCTAGCTTGAGTTATAGAACAATATGACTTATGAATAGCTGGGAAAAGAATAAAATTCAGCGTTACCCAGTGAATTGGACCTCGTCCACCTATTTCCAAAATCCTTTGAACCAAAAACATCTATAAACATTAAAACCTCACACCCAGGAGATGAGGGTTGTTGTAACTCAGGGCTTAGATTGAGGTGTCCTAGGCTATTCTCTCAAAATGCTTTTCCCAATAATTCGCTCGTCCTGAATTTTCTATTGGTTTTTTAACCATTCATTTTCTATTCTTGAACCTGTAGATTTCCACCTGTCACACTCAACTAAATCACCACTTTCGGTGTCTTGAAAAAGACAATATTTATTGACGAAATACTCCAAATCTTTCAGAATGGTCTCTTTCTTTCAGATTTGACTTTTGCGTTTTCCTCAGCCCTAACTAAAACTTAGAGCATTTAATGCCTGTATTTATAAGTTACTCACATCAGGACAAGGAATTCGTTGATACACTAGCTGGAAATTTAATTTTAGCCAAAAATCATGTCTGGGTAGACAGATGGGAGATTAAGGTAGGAGAGTCCTTGCTTGATAAAGTTCAACAGGCCATAAGAGATTCAAGTGCCTTGATAGCTGTCTTATCCAAATCTTCAATACATTCAAATTGGTGTAGTAAAGAACTCAATGCTGGATTGATAAGAGAGCTCGACGAGAAGCGAGTAATTGTTATTCCTGCTTTGATAGAAGATTGTGAGATACCATTATTTCTCCGGGATAAAAGGTATGCAGATTTTAGGACTAATTATGATGAAGGATTAAAAGAGATTTTAAGAGCGATTGCAAAATTTACCGCGAGTAATATGGGAAGAATTGAGACACCAACATGGCATTCTGATTGGGGACTGGATTGGTTTGAGGATCAGGGGCATATTATTCTCCGTTTAACAATTGCAGAACATGGCGTTGGGATTCCAAATTCGGTCTTAACGGAGGTCTTTTGCAAACTTAATTCTACTGCCACTGCACGGCATCAGGAATACGAAAATTCAGGATTAGGTAATTGGGGGAGATATTTAATTCTTGAATACATTCGAAGGACCCAAGGATTAAGAGAGGAGAAAATTTTGCTTTCTGGTCATGAAACCAAGAAAATTTTCTTTGAGCTTGCTGATCCCAAATTAGGCTTTGGAGTTTTTGTTTCGGCAACCTGTCGTAGGCTTGGGGAGGACACCGGAATGGATGTATTTTACAGTTTAGGGGAACAGATTTGGCAATCAGTTGAACAACTAAAAAAGACAATGGCGCCACGTTCTTGGAGTGAGCAAGAAAAGGCACTGGATTTAATTTTTAAAAGGAAATAACTTCTTTTCTATTTTTATGGTATTCTTTCATGCCGATTTCCAATCACTATGTGGCATATGGGCACCTGAGGATAGCAACGATGAGCCAATGCGTTTTGGGCGAATTGGCTGGTCTGACACTGGCAGTGGACCAAGGAATGAAGAGGGATAGCAGGAGGTTTACGTGAAATTCTTTTCGTGAGTAGGGGGGAAGGAGCCAGAGCTCAGCCACCAGGCGAAGCTGCAGCTGGGGACACGCGGCGATGAACCTCGGTATGATCCACGTCCAAATCTTTCAGGGATGTATTGAAAATCCGGAAGGTGATGCCCTTTAGTTATGGGGGCAACTATGGGGGTAACAGCTAAAAGAGCAAATATAAATAACTTTTAATATCAATAAGTTATTAAGGCTATTTGGTAGCCCTGCCCTCAGAGAGTTCCGGTCATCCCTTGACTGTTCTGCCGTGTTCTTCCGCTTGCGACGGTTTTCTCATCTGATTTCCTCAAAGGTTCCTGTCTGCTAATTGGTACGATCAACTTGTTCCCGATCTCATGTTTGGTTACTGAAGGCCGGAATTCGCACAGTTGAGGCGTACCCTCCTTCGAAGTGTGTCTCAATGTGAATATTATTAGTTAACTTCATAAAGTATTATGCGATTTTCCAAGAAAAGCGAATACGCCTTGCGGGCCATGATCGAGCTCACTCAGGAATTCGGGCATGGGCTCGTCCAACGAAAATTGTTGGCAGATCGACAAAATATTCCGTTGGGTTTCCTGGAAATGATTCTGTTGTCGTTAAAAAACGCAGGGCTCATCGGGAGTCGTCGTGGAGCCCATGGCGGAGTGTATTTAATTAAATCGCCTCGTGAAGTCACATTAGGGCAAATAATTCGTTTGTTGGATGGGCCGCTCGCACCGATTGCCTGTGTGAGTCAGACGGCTTATCAAAAATGTCAGGATTGTCCGCATGCCACGACGACCACCTGTCCCATTCAACGCATTATGCTGGAAGTTCGGAACGCCATTGCTTCTGTCCTCGATCATTATTCCTTGGAAGATTTCGTGTTTCCCGATAAGGGATTGCCATTAACGAACATCAAACGAAAACGGGGTTCACGTGCAACGGATGTCAAGACCCCGGTTCATCAATCGTAGGCGGATTTTTTGCTGTGAGGGGACAATGTCAATCATAAGAGGAACATATGGAAACTCATTGGCGTAGCGTGATGAAGGGTGTCAGTTGGCGGGCGGTCGGGACCTTGGACACCACCTTATTAGTTTTTATTTTTTCAGGAGAACTCCTGCTTGCCGCTTCTGTTGGATTGACGGAATTGGTCACGAAAATATTTTTGTATTGGGCCCATGAGCGGGTATGGCAAAAGATTCGATGGGGACGAATTTATCCATCAACAAGTTCTCCATAAATATCATTGTCTCTTAACCCTGATAGGAATCAAAAATATGGCACGGCGGATACTCATCAGTGGGGCGTTGGTGGCCCTCCTTGGCGTGGCAGGTGGTGCGTTTGGGGCGCATGGACTGCGGCCCCTGCTTTCAGAACACATGATGAATGTCTTTGAAACGGGTGTGCGTTATCATGTGTTTCATGCCTTGGGCATGCTAGGCGCAGGATTGAGCCTGGCCTATGCTCCTACTCGATATTTCCAATTTGCCGCCTGGGCCTTTTTCCTTGGTATCGTGTTGTTTTCAGGAAGTCTGTATGTCTTATCTATTTCAGGTGTGCGGGCATTGGGGATGATCACGCCTTTGGGAGGCCTGTGTTTTCTGGTGGGATGGGGCCTGCTGGCGTGGGGATATTGGAAAGCTTTTCCATCCGGGAGCACTTCAATATCTCCACCAAACGGCAAATAATAATGGGAGTGTTGAAAAAACATGTCCTGAGTCTGGCCAAAGGGGCCGCCGTGCCTGCACCGAGCTACGGCAGATAGGCCAGCGGCGTGTTCCGAACCAGTGAAAAGTGAGAAGTGAGCAGTCAGGAGGTGGGAAAAAGACACGCTGAACGTGTTGACTCTTGTCATTGTACTCCTTACTCCCTACTCCCTACGATCTTTGGACGGACCTTTTTTTGAGCATTCTCATATTTTTTTCATCTGCCTCTCGGTGACCCTCATACGGATCACCACGCCAGAACTTTCAATTATTCAACAGCCTCATAAAGACCACTTCTGATTAAGGAGTTTCCATCTCCGCATGGGCGAAAGTGCCTTTGACGGTGAATGGTCGGCTGGCCTCTCCCATATACAGAGTTCGATGGGGAAAGGGAATTTCAATGCCCTTCTCGTCAAAGGCCTTTTTAAGCCGGCGACGGTATTCTCTCCCTACCATCCATTGTTTGATGGGAAGAGTTTTCAATCTGGCTTTAATGACGACCGCCGAATCACCAAATTGATCCACTCCGAGAATTTCAATGGGTTCAAGAATGTTTGGCCCTATCTCCGGATCCTCGTGTAATTCCTTGCCTACCTCCTTCATGACGGCAGATACACGATCGGTATCCTCTTTATACGCCACGCCGATATCCAAGAGATAATAGGACCAATCCTTCGTCATATTGGAGAGAGTGGCCACGGTTCCATTCGGAAAAATGTGAACTGTTCCCGACAGGTCACGAAGAGTAATCGTTCTAAAACTGATGGCTTCCACCAAGCCTCCGGTTCCATTAACGACTGCTACATCACCGACCTGCACCTGGTTTTCTAAGATGATAAAAAAACCATGAATGACATCCCTGACCAGATTTTGTGCGCCAAACCCTACGGCCAGTCCCACGATGCCGGCACTGGCCAAAATTGGCGTGATGTCCAGACCGATTTGGTCCAAACTCATCACGACAGCGATGACCCAAACCAACGTGAGGCAAATGGTCAGCAGTAACCCGATGAGCGTTTTGACCCGCTTTTCAGCGGCCAGCCGGTTTTTGTCCGCATCTTCGCGCATGGTGAGTAAGAAGATTTCGAGTTTGTTCAGGCCGAAACGAACAGCTCGTATCCCGATATAAGCGACAATCGCGATAAGAAGAAGACGCAGACTTCCTTCTAAAAGAGCCATGGATTTTTGTGCAAGAAAGGGGGAAAACTGTTCGTAGGAAAATTTTTCCATCATTGACCTCCTTGAGAGATGTTCCTTGTTGAAAGACGATTGCGCATATAGGCAAATTGAGAGGCTAAGAAAGAGGTGGATATTGTTTCAAGAGTGTGGACCATTCGCAAGCACGGATGGGAGCGAAAGAGAGCTCTTTATTTCAAGGCCACTCCTGATTCGGAGGGGGGAATGAACAGCCGATTTTCCTGCTTGCGAGCTTCATGGCTAATTTTTGAAGGCATTATCCCATTTTTTCTTCTGCCTCTCTCTTGACTCTTTGTGAATTAGGTGGTACAAAAATCGAATTGAATAGCAGGACAACGAAGTCCTGAATTCAGTCGGAAAGCGAACGCCGGACAATGAAGTCCTCAGCCAGTACATTGGTTGGGGATTTTTTTTGCCTATTCGAACTCTGCGGCTTCTTGGTGCTGCTTGGGGAACGGCCTCGAAGGCCTCGTCAATGATGCGCGGCAGGTCATCGATAAGGCAGGGTGGCGTGAGAATCCTGGTCGCATCATGGCTGGTACGGCCAAACTGAGAAAAGAGGCATGAATTGGAGGCCTATTGATGGAACCACCTTTCACCAAACTGGGGGTAGCATGCGAGCAGGATGTATAAAACTCTGTCTAGGACTGTTGGTGATGTTTAGTGGGTCGAGCCTAAGCGATGCGGCTGTCTTATCCAAGGAAGATTTTAAACTCTACGGATATGTGGACACCTCGTACACTCAGAATTTTAACAATCCTAAAAATTCCGGAGCCAATGCAAATCATTTACGCATCTTTGACGGGGACTCCAACTCCTTTAGGCCTAATATGGCTCAGTTGGTCTTTGAAAAGGAAGGAACGAACGGGACCAATGCAGTGGAGCGTGCCGGATTTCGGGTCAAATTAGATGTTGGGGAAGACGCCCAATTTACGGGTGGAAGAACGGGCGACGATGTGGACTTTCAAGAACTGTATGCGCAGTATGTGGCCCCGATCGGAAATGGACTGGATATTCGGATCGGTCGGATGAATACCCTGGTGGGGTATGAAGTGATTGAAAGCCCCTTCAACCCGAATTTCTCGCGATCCTGGTTGTTTGGATTAGGACAACCCTTTACCACGACAGGAATTCGATTAACGTATCCGGTCAATGAAATGCTCCTAGTGTCCATTGGGGCAATTAATTCATTTACCGGGCTTACCGCGGATAACAATTCGGCCAAATCCGTAGAAGGGTTAATTTCGTTCAAGCCAACGGACAAGCTGGGATTTAATCTGTATGGAATTTTTGGGAGAGAGAGTTCGAATACCGCATCTGGTGCTGGAAAACGGGTCCTTGTCGGAAGTTATGTGACCTTCCAGGCGACTGATCAATTAGGCTTTGTGGTGGAAGGTTATTATGCCAATCAGGAAAACGGGAGTGCGATCAGCTCGGGTCGCAATGCCCGTTGGAACGGTGTGGCAGGGTATGCCATTTATGATTTTGATGACCAATGGGGTCTGCGTGTCCGGGGAGAGATTTTTGAGGACGCCGGAGGCGATGTGAGCTGTTTGGGAACGGCTGGATCCGGCGGAAATGCGAATGTCTGTACTGTGTCGGCTCCCATAGCGCAAACTCTGTGGGAGACTACCGTGACTCTTCAGTATAAACCGACTCCCTCGCTGATCACGCGATTGGAATTCCGGTATGACAAATCCAATCGCAACGTCTTTTTGGATGGTTCCAACAATTCCGTCAATAATCAACAAACACTGGCGGCTGAAGCGATCTTCCTCTTTTAACAAGAGGAGAAGGAGCAAAAACTATGAATGGGTTCATTCAAAAAGTCGGCATGAGTGTGTGGTGGGGCTTGATATGTGTTCTGGTATGGAGCTGTTGGGGCTCAACGGTTTTGGCGGAGGATGGAGGAGGATCGCAAGTGAATGCTGGCGATACGGCATGGGTGCTGATTTCATCGGCGTTGGTATTGGCCATGATTATTCCGGGATTGGCGTTGTTTTACGGGGGAATGGTTCGCAGTAAAAACGTGTTAAGTACGATGATGCATAGCTTTATTGCGGTGTGCATCGTCAGTGTGGTGTGGGTGTTTTGGGGGTATAGTCTGGCGTTTGGTCCCGATGTGGGAGGAGTCATTGGAGGGCTTCAATGGTTAGGGTTGCTAGGGGTAGGCCCCGAACCAGTCGAAGGTTCTACCATTCCCCATCTGGCGTTCATGGTGTTTCAGCTGATGTTTGCGGCGATTACGGTAGCATTGATAAGCGGAGCCATCGCCGAACGCATGAAATTCAGCGCCTTTTTCCTGTTTGCCATTCTATGGGTCACGTTTATTTATGCGCCCCTGGCTCATTGGGTCTGGGGTGGCGGATGGTTGGCGGGGTTAGGTGCCTTAGACTTTGCCGGTGGGACGGTCGTGCATATCAGTTCTGGTGTGGCCGCCTTAGCCTGTGCTCTTGTATTAGGAAAACGGCGAGGATATGGTACCGACAATATGAGCCCCCATAACCTCCCGTTCACGGTCGTGGGGGCCAGCTTGTTATGGGTGGGATGGTTTGGATTTAATGCTGGGAGTGCACTTGCCGCCAATGGAGTGGCGGCAAGTGCCTTTGTCGCGACCCATGTGGCTACTGCAGCCGGAGCCTTAGCATGGCTTGGGGTTAAGTGGAGCTATC
>WHTE01000115.1 GCA_009377845.1 Nitrospirales bacterium
AATTGTAGGAACCGGTCGACCCGTCCACATTCAATCTGAATTCGGACAATGGTCTTTTTGTCACCCGGTTCAGAAATCCCCCGGCACTGCCTCGCCCATAGAGCGAATTCGGTCCTTTGACCACCTCAATGCGCTCATACGGTGCGAGGTCGGGTTGGGCAGCAAAAATCGGACTGACAAATCCGTCTTGACGAATATCTGTCAGGAAATCCGTGTCCATTCCACGAATTTGAATGGCCCCTAGACCGAAGTCTTGTCCGGCAAAGGGGCCTGGGCCGCTATATAAATTGACCCCTGCCGCTGTTTCCAATGCCTGGCTTAGGTCGATCACTTGCCGGACTTTGAGGGACTCTTGGGTAATCACTGATATTGATTGCGGTGTCTCTTTAATCGACAGTGACGATTTGGTTGCGGTCTTTTGATATTCGGCCTTAAAGCTGTCCGGCTCTGGTGGCGGGTCGCCGAAGCGGCTCCGTTCGATGACATCCTTCACCACCACAGGTGGGACCTCGATGACCTTGGGCAGGGTATCAGACGCGGGATGGTTGTTTGTCCCCGCATTGGCTGCCCGCTGGAGCGTGACGGTCTTGGCATCCGAAAACCGAAATTGGAGGCCGGTGCCTTTAAGCAGTTCCTTTAGTGCTTCATTCGGGGTAAAGGTGCCTTGTACACCTTGCGTTTGGAGACCCGATACCAGGTCAGACGGATAGAGAAGTTGCACGCCGATCTGCCCCGATAAATTCATCAATGCCGAGGGTAGATCACCTGCCGGAATATCGAAGGGCTGTTTAGGAAGTCCTTCTGGCTCTTGCATTGCGGCCACCCGAATAGGCGAGCGTCGACGAGGACCTCCAATGACATGCATTGTGTTGGGTTGGTTGGCAGGTCCTTGGGAATGTTGAGCGAGCGTGATTCTGGTCGGCTGGTTGCGGACAGTGTTCCCTTTCCCCGTATCCCGATTGCGTTGTTCCTTATCCTGCGACTTCCACTCTTCTTGCGCTAATACCGGATTGTACGTGCCCAGCGCCAGCGAGGAGAGGCCGACCATGAACGCCCAGACCAAGCTATGCCGGTGATACCCGATAACTGCCTCCGCCGCGTAGACCGCTCCGGCCTGGACCCGCGCGATCATCATCTCCTGCCGTTGTCTCCGTCTCCCAACTTTCGCTTTTTTTTGCCTCATGCCTGTCTTCCCTTCGATGTTTCGTTAAAAAAAGCCCACGATGGTGTTTTACGATCGTGGGCTCCGGATTTTGAATCCTCTGTCCTCTTACTTTGAGAATAGGTTGACGAGTTTTTTGAGTGCTTACTGGGCTCCTTCCGACATGACCTTCCTTCCACGTGATCAAAATTCCAAAAAGTTCCCGCCTCGCGACGCTTTCCCGCATTGGCAGCGGAAATCTTGATCTCCTCTATAAAAATGGATGCCAATCGCGTGGCATTGGTTTATGACTATTCAAAAGATTCGCAGCTACACGATTTCAGTGTTGAACATCACGCCCTATGCAGTTCAATCATGGCGTTCATCAACTAAGACGAAACCATTTCCATAAAACCTGACCTACCGATCAAATTTATTTTTTGCGAACAGGTGGCGGGTTGGACACTTTCGGCTATACATGAATGCCAGAAAGAGACATCAAATGTATGGAGGAACTCCAAAGGATCCCTGCAGTAAGACTGCGTGAAAGAAAAACCCACGATGGCGAACCCCATCGTGGGCACGGGAGTAGTCAATTTTTCCTTCTTGGCCTGAGAATTTGGTTTCGTGTTTGTGAAGTCTCACCAGCCTCCTTCCGATATGGCGTCGGGTCTACGGCCTTTAATTTCTTGAAAGGGAATGGATACCAACCGCTGACATCGCGCACACTTGATAGAAATCCCACGATGTTCCCACCGTGCGACCAGCTTTCCGCACTTGCAGCGGATATCCTTTGTCATCTGTTCCGAAGTCTGACGCGAACCTGGATTTTGCGGATTATGGCCAGTCATCATGATCCTTACCTTCCGTTTTCGGTGATGGACTTCGTTCAGGTGAAGTCCATCAGATGACGGTCATCATCTATGACGAACTCGCTTTCATAAAACCTGATTTTCCGATCACGGTTAATTTGTGCGATTCTTGGATGCGATTTCCTTTCCCACGACATTGAATGGACCTGCTTCTTTTGAATTCCTTCAAAAAAGGAAAGGAGTGCATATTCTGGAAATCGGGCGTACTCTTTCCCCGTTTTTTCTTTTTCCCCAGAATCTCCGGAGTTTATTGGAGACAAGATTTGGGAAATTTCCTCTCCCCTCAGGTCAGCGGGGAAGAGTTGGCCTTTGTTATTTGAAGACGATGCGTGAAAGCTGGGCTGCGGACAACTCGACTTCCCCGAACGCGGACTGACCTTTAAAGCTTCCGGCAATCGCCAGTTGAAATTCGCCTGTTTTGCCATCTTTCAGCGTCACAGACGCCACGGGAGGCGACCCATTGTCAGAGGCTTTGAGATCAATTTGCTTCATTGCGTCGAATTTGATTTTTACGGTAGAGGTGCCTCGCTTGACAGGTAATTCGCGAAGTTCATGGGGAATAAAGGCCGTTTCACTGACTTTTTCTTCCCAATAAAAGATAATGTTTTCAAGGTCCGTCTGAAGGCCTTGTGCATCGGTTGCTACGGCTTTAAATGTTCCTCCGGACTCTGGGGCAGCCCATACCCATGGTGCCGCTAGCCACAGAAGGGTTCCGATCAACAGTACGACGTATTGGCCGGTAAAACATTGATTCATTTTTTTGTTAAGCATCGGTTGCTCCTTTACGTTAAATTCTTTGGTTTCTAGTTGGGTGATTGTCTTTCGCATTTCGAACTAATCAGGGACTCAGTGGATCGGTTTTTTTTGTTATCCATCGAGTTGGTAGGTTAGGGGGACTAAAATGGTTATCTGGGGTCGACCTAATACATGGTACAGTGTTAACGGAGATAGTTTCCAAAGCAGGTTCAAGGCATCCTGATCGAGAATTTCATGTCCCGAGGTCTCCGACACCCGGAGATTCAAAATTGTTCCATCCCGGTGAATGACCGCTTCCAGCACAACTTTTCCTTCCCATTCTTTTTGCCTCGCTTTCGTCGGATATCGTTTGTATTTCTCAATTTGATTCCAAATAGCTTTGGCCAGCCACCCATAGTCAGCCTGTGTCTGGGGATATGCTTGTAGGGGACGTTCCACGGCGGCTGTTCGTTGACGAATCTGCGGGACTGGGAGTTCCCGGACCATTGCTTCCTCTTTGGCTACCGGCATAGTCGGCTCGACCACTTCTTTACTCTTCTGAATGGGTTGATTTTTCACGGAAACTTCGAGTTGGTTTACAGATCTGGGTTCAGGAACGGATTCGAAAGGCATCGGCCGATTATGCGCCATGTCGACCACTTCCGGACTTTCGGTCACGACAGTCGGGATGGGCCGGTTAGAGGCTTCTTTCCGTCTGGCGAGCGGAAGCTCTTGTTGTTGATTTGGATTCAATTGTTCAATGGGTTTCGAATGCGCGACGTCCGCCTGAAGTTGTTTGACAGGCTCCGATACAACTTCGTGTTTAATAGGAGTCGATGTCAGGATCGGTTGTGCTTGCACGGGCTCCTGGATCCGTTCAGGAGTGGGGATTGGGACGGCAACGTCTTGTTTGAGAGGCTTCCGAACTGTTGTTGGCTCGACGATTTCAGGAGGAGGTTGATGAACGAGGTCGGAATGATGAAGTTCCTGAGTCTTCATTGTTGGCAAGGGTCTCTGTTCTTCGATGACGGGTTCTTTTTTGATCATCGGTTGTGGGATGAGCGTTGGTGGAATCACCTTCTCCGGTATGACTTTTTTATTGATCCGGGTAAGTTTTGGCAGTTCCTGAGGTTCCGATAGGTCGTGGATCTCGGGAGGAGCCGGCTGGATGAAGGCAATGTCCAATCTCAAGGGTTCAGATTGGGAACTCGGTTGAAGATCCGTGATGAGGAGAATGGTGAGACAGACACATAACCCATGGACCAGCGTGGACCCCGCCCACGCTTGAATTCGGCAATGGTGAGGAGCCACGCTCAATGCTTCTAGTGTGGCGAGGGTCATGATCGAACCACCTCCAGGCTAATTTGCTCAAATCCTAATCCGCGCACCTCGTCCACGACCTCTACAAACCGCTCCAAGACAATCACCCGATCGGCTCGCACGAGGACAAGAGAGTTTTTTGCGTGCGATTGGAGTGCGAGGTTCAGGTCCGGACGGGTCATGGGACGGTCATTCAGAAAAATCTGTCCTTCTGCGGTCAGCGTAATCACCAATGGCGTATCCTTCCGCGTTCCGGATTCTTTGGCCTTGGCCAGTTCTACAGGGATCTGTCCGGTCGTAATGAATGTGGCGGTGGTCATCACAATGACCAACAGCACCAACATCACATCCACCAGTGGGATGACATTGATTTGGTTGAGTTCACGTTCCATGTTGTACTTGGTACAGGGAGAGTAATTCCGTCACTCGACGGCGGAGCACATTGTTCAGGACCACGCAGGGAATGGCGACCAGTAACCCGATGGCCGTGGCTTTCAATGCCAGACTCAACCCGACCATGATTGTACTGACGGCCATCGTGCCGGATGTTCCCATGGAATGAAAGGTCAGCATGATCCCCAACACCGTTCCCAATAAGCCGATATACGGGGCGTTCGCGGCAACCGTTCCGATGATCACCAACCGTTTGGTCAACGCCACTTCAAATGTTTGCTGGTCCGGATATTTTCGAGGATCGACTTGCCGATAAAACAACCAACGTTCTATGGCGACAGCGATAGCCCAAAAACTCAAGGCGAGCAAGAGCCCAATGATTCCGTAATCAATCAATTGATGCAATATTTCCATGTGTGTTATTCCTGATTTCTAAGGTTCGTGACCTTCACGGTGGTACCTCGTTAGGGTTTGTGAGAGATGGGATTGTTTTAGATTTGACGATTGGCGGCCTTATTTGAAATGGGATGGTCAAGATTCAATGCACGTTCCACTATCACGAGACGAGAGTTGATGGGTGTGGCTCGGACCGGCAGGGTATCCTGCAAGGCTTGCATAAAACTCCCCAGATCGTTGATATTGAAAATCCCGCTTACTGGAATCGAGGCCAGGCTTTGATCAAGAAGTCGAATCTCTTCGGATCGGTACCGGCCTACTTCTTTGAGCACTTCCAAAAGGGGCTTCGCTTCGAAAATCAGTTTCCCTTCGGTCCACGCACTTGCGGTTTGTCGATCGAAGGATTCTACGGAGGAAATCCGGCCGTCGGCCGTGTACCAAACCTGCTGACCTTGTTCGACGATTTTCGGCTTTGGAATCGGAGTGATCTTCTGATGATCATTCAAACCGACTTCAACCACCCCTTCCAACACAAACACATTCACCTTTTCCTGTGACTTGTGAATGAGGAATTGGGTGCCGAGATCGTGAACGATTCCATTGCCTGCACGAACTTCGAACGGTCGTTTCTCGTCGTGCGTAACGGTGAATAAGGCTTCTCCCTGTTCAAAAGCGACAACACGTTCGGTGCCGGAGAGTTGTATTGAAAGCTTTGTATCGGTGTTCATCATGATTTCCGAACCATCCTCGAGGATGAATGATTGTTGTTCGCCTTTGACCGTTTGATATTCCACTTCTGTCGTGAATAATCCTTCCCACCACCAGGGGGTCAGGGCGTTCAGGGCGACGAAAGCGCTGATGACAACGGGAAGAGCCCCCCACCGAAGAAGGCATAGCCGATTAAGAGGCAATCTGGTCGTACGGTGGGCATCCCAAAATCGCTCTGCCTGATTGATTTCCGCAGACATGAACGGTTCGGTTTGATCCAAAATGTTCCAAATTGTTGAAAAACGCTCAAATTCCTCTCGATGAGTCGATTGGTCGAAAACCCAGGACTCAAAATAACGGCGATCTTTAGCGGTTACCTCACCCGACTGCAGGCGAACCAACCATCGAAGCGCTTGTTCCCTGGCGGCCGGCGATGGCGTTTGCGCGTTTTGGAGCATGCTCATCCTGTCCCCGTGATTTTTTGGGTGTTCCTTCTATCTGCAGGACATCATTCCCAACTCATCAATGGGATAAGGTATTCTTCGAAACCTCATGACGGTTATACATAGGAGTAGACGAATGAATAACCAAAAACCTGACTTCGGATGGAATTTTTGGTCTTTTGCCATTGTTTTCATCTGTCACGCACGTTGGCCTATTGGGGGTTAAGGATTTTCTTCGAGTCGTCGCCTGCAATGAGCCATAGCCTTCATGACATGTTTTTCAACCATATTTCTCGAAATGCCCAGGTGGGTGGCAATTTCAGCATGGGATCGTCCCTGAAATTTATGGAGAAGGAACACATGGCGACATTTGGTTGGCAATTCGTACATTGCCTGGGAAAGTATGTGAATTTTTTCTTTGGCCTCGACCCGTGATTCCTGATTTGAGTGCACGGTCAGGAATTGTTGGACATCTTTAGAATCCAGTGAAAAATGGGTTTGGCGTTGGTGTTTTCGAAAGATGTCGATGGACAAATTCATCGCCGTTTTAAAGAGAAAAGCTCGAGGTTTGAAAATCGGACCGGAAGATTTTTGGGTCAACATGCGGAGATAGGTTTCTTGGGTGACATCCATTGCCTGGTCGCGAGAGCCCAACTTTCTCGTGAGAAAGGTTAATAATTCTTCGTAGTAACCCTGAAACTGCGAAAAACTTGTGGAGTTTACCGGTTCGTCCACAGTGTCACTCCAATTGAAAGGTCAAGGGCACCGACAGAATGACATTATTGGCCAGGAGGGGGTGACCCAATTCCAAAGGAGATGCCTGCCGTATGATGGCTAAGGCTGTTTGATCCAGCACCTCGAAACCCGAACTTTCCTCCACCGAAGCCTCGATCAGATTTCCATCATCAAGAATTTTCATTTGGACGACGACCTTACCCTCCCATTTATTCAAACGTGCCATGTGCGGGTAGTACTTCAACTGCTCCAGTTTGGTCCTGAGGTCATGAATCAACCACCCATAATCGGGTCGGATTTCACGGTGCCGGGCGTGTGGTCTGAATAATCGTGGCCGTTGGAGAACTTTGGGTTCTTCCAAGATGCTGGGTTGGCTCACCTGTTCCGCACGATGTACCACTTTTTCGACGGGAGGAGGCAGGATTGCTTCATTGCCATGTGTAAACGGAATAGTGTGAGTTTTTTCTTGACCCAACGGCTGGGAACTTGCGTCGATCGTTTTTGATCGCGGTGTATTCTGAGTAGGATTAATTGGGTGTTTTTCGGTCGAGTTATTGGTGAAGAGGGCTTCGATTGTCTTGGCTTTGACAGAATAGTCTGGTGAATGATTCATCCGGTTTTCTTGTAATGGTGGAAGTGAATTTTTGTTTAGCGCGGGAAGGGTCGAGTGATCCATGTTTTGTGAGTGGGACGGCACTTTTTCTCGATGAGCAGCTGAAAGAACGGGGGATGGAGTATCGGATGTAACAGGTTCAGATAGAGGAGAAGTCGTCAGTGAAATATCCCAACGGAACGTTGAGGTTTCCTTATGAATTTTCGGTTCGCTTGTTTGCAGGGCCAGGGAAAATCCCATTGCCAGGATCAATCCGTGAAAAAGTAAAGATCCCGCAAATCCTTTCGAAGCCCTGACATAGTGGTTATTCATTGGTGGAAGGGAAAATGAGAGAGGTTTCTCAGTAATCCATATCGATTTCAACATTGGCGTATTTCATTCCTTTATCATTAGAAAGAGTAGAGGGCACAAGGTTCTCGTAGGAAATTCCCACGAAAAAAAACAACTCATCAAGCCGCTCACTCTTCCTTGTCACTGTCACGGAAATATTTTTAAAAAATAAAAAGCCCAATGACGCAATTGCATCTTTGGGCTTTGGTCTCCTGGATCTCGAGCCTCTAGTCCCTCATCGAGGAGGGGCATTGTGTTTAGGTCGTAACTAAATAAGAAGGGTTCCTTTAACTTGTTTTTCCCTGTAGCTTGATACCTGGGTTTACCGCTGTCTGATTGGCAACCTTCTGTATACCCGTCGGCTTGCTGCGGGGATCTTTAATATCTGCTGGATTTCGCCCCTTTTATTTTAAATGAAAAAATAATTAAACTAGTTTTAGTAGATTTTGATAGTGAAAATAATTATCATAATATCCTCTTTAACGTCAATCTCTATGAAACCTGGCATTATCTCTGTAAATTCCTATAAAAAATCAAAATTTCTCCGAAAGAGCCTCCTTTGAAATGCCCAGGAACCTTCTTCCTCTCGTCTGGTACAGGTAAGGTTTTTGGTACCTCAAACGTCTATTTGTGATACCAAGTGGAAGTGTCTGCCCTGTTTAAAATGGTTGGTCTAAGACTGAAACTCATGTTCGGGTCTTGTCCTTACCCACCGATTACCGACACTGAGTTCCTTTGTTCGGTATAAACAGCGCAGACGGACCCGCAGGTGGGATGGCTATACAGCTCCCCATGGCCATCTCATCTTGCGGCTTCTTATTCTTGAAGGAAAGAAAGGAGTTATATGAACCAAAAATGTGTTCGTTGCAAAGGTTTTCTGGTGTTTGAACCGACCGGTAATTTTTATATCCGTGAGGAACAGTGGAAGTGCATCAACTGTGGCGCGAGGTCACCAATAAGAAGACATGATAAATCCCCGATTGCACATGCAACATCAAATGAATTTCCACATTAAAGAGAAAATTCAGACTGGTAATGCTCACACTTGAGATGTGTCGTTTCAAAAGGCGCAGGACAGATCCACCGACATCGCCTCCGGGAATTTATTCCAGGCTTGCTGAAAAATTAGCAGCATATAAACAATGCATCAACACACCGTTACGGTAGGAACAAATTTTGAAAATAGGTTTTGAATCGATGTCGGATAAGGCAGCGAAGCTGAAAAACCCCATAAGGCATAAGATGCAAAATGACTGTATTGGATCTCACTGATTACATTCCGAGTACAAAAATTCATTCATTGATCGCCCCTCCTTCGTCTCCCAAAACCAATCTTGCTGAAAACACCCCTCCCTGAGACCTCATTAAGGATTTTCAAGGATGCTTATCCGTCGGCTTGCGCAGGGGCGAGAAGGCCCGTTGCCCCGTCATATGCAAAAATAAATCAAATTCTTGTTCTATGAATGGCAGCCATGATTGAAGCCTAGAAAAACAAAGAGAAGTGGAAAGAAGTGAAGCCCGATGGTTAGGACATTCAATAGCGTAAGGTCCATGTCAATGTGCATATGAACAGACGAGGAATGCAGGACAAAAAAAGATCTCCGTCCTTTGGGAGAGATAGTTACCGCCCCCTACAGGGTCTTTAAATTTTTTGTTGACTGTCATCATAAAAGGTGGTAAATTTCTTTTATGATATTAATATTGATTTTCAAAATCATATTTAACCATCTTCAATCCCGCTGTTTCCCGGTTCTAAAGACAAAAATAAGGTCGGCCTTTTGCTGTCTCTCCGCAAGCCATTTACGAAGGAGTGTCACTCCCTTAAAAAATCCTGGCACAAACTTACAAGTTAGAAAGCGAAGAGAGAACCATTCAGACCGAACACACCGGATATCTTCGTGAATAACAACACACCATCTTCCAGGGCGAAGATCCTCCTCGCCCGACGGGGTGGGGCGCCCTTCCCGCTTTTTTTATCATGGAGGAAATTAACGAAAGGGTACAATTATGAGAATTGGATATTCCACCATACCACGCATAACCGTGCCTGCATTTTTGAAAGGCAATTTAATTATGTTGGATCTGGCAAATCTGCAGGGTCGATGGGGCATTATCTGTGGCCTGCCCCCAATCGAGTTTTGCGAGGCGGTTTTTCTTAATCAGTATGATAGGATTGTTAAAAAAAATGGAGCGATGCTGTTGGGGATGTTTCTTTTCGGGAAGTCCATTCTTGACCCACATCTGCCCCTGATTAAAGTGCTTGGATTTCCCTTACTCGCGGACCATTCCCGGCGGTTGGATCACGTCTTGGGGAATCCTAAAAATTGTGATTCCAACCGATGCCAGAGCTTTATCTTCGATCCGCAGGGGGTGATTCGATATCACCTCGTACATATGTTGAACTGGCGTGGCTTTTCTTTTCTTGAGGAAATACTGAAGCATTGTCAAGACCTATGTCCGCAGTCTACCAAACAGGTCACCGACCATCCTTCCACCAATCTTATTTCCTCAGAAGAGATGCGGATTACCAAAACAATGCCTCCACGCCTTTCGACGGATCCATTGAAATCTGCCGGAGGAAAGTATTTTGCCACTGAGAGAGCATTTAAAATTTAAATGTACGAGAATGGAGGCATCGTTTCTCTCCTATATGGTGCCCCTTCTTTTTGGAAAAAAGAATTCCATCCTCTATGGGAAGATGTGGATTTTTGGGGATTCATCTGTTAATCGCCAATCGTTATCAGATGATGAATCTCCTGACACGAGCACATATGAGTTACCACTGAGGGAATAGAAAAACGAATAGAGGGTTCTTGGGGTAAGTGACAACAATTTCGAGGTGAAATGATGGAGAAATAGCGGATTCAATTTAGGGCAACAACCATCGATACATTCAATCAAAAAGATTGTCCTGGATGTGTAAACCACAATTCTAAACACCAACCAAAAAGTTCGAAGATGCTTCACACACGTCTCATTATTCGACTTTTAGGGTCATTGATAGTGTTCCTCCTTGTCCTTAGTTGGTCTTTTGCAGGGTTTGGACAATCAACCTTGGATCAACTCGAGAATGCAGAGGAACAGATAATCATTATCCTCGAAGACTTTACTGTGCATCTCCAAAAAGCACAGGTCAAAGCTGGCTGGATCACCTTGACAGTAGTGAATATGGGAATGAGTACACACGAATTGGTGATCCTCAAGACTGATCTCAATTCAGCTGAACTTCCACGAAAGAAATCAAAGGATCATAATGGGATTATCATCGGGCATACTGTGAATGAAGAAGATGCGACGGTTAAGAAGATTGACGAAATAGAGGAATTCCCGGCCGGCACCAGACAAGCCAGGAAAGTGTTTTTAATGCCAGGCCACTATGTGCTCTTCTGTAACATCTCCGGGCATTATGACAAAGGGATGCATGCCTCTTTTCATGTCATACAATAGTGAGGATGCCTCTGATAAATTCAGGAAAGTCTCGGAAGCCGGAAAAGAAACCTGTTCATGAGAGAACAGAAAGGACGGGAGAAATTTCCAGCTCTCGTCCTTGATCTGTTCACTCAAGTAATTGAGGAGCCCGGCCTGCTTGATGGTTTTCTGCTGAGTTTCGATCCAATCAATTTTCTTCGCTCTTCGCTCTCTTTCACAATTTATGCCGAGTAGGGAAATCACCGATTGTTGTGCAATGGGAAATAGCTTCTCATAAGGCAGGATTTTCATGATGTTTGAGTAACGAAATCATTCCCTCATTTTTTACATTTGGAAATGTGCTGATGGAGGTAGTGATGTCTGGCTACTTAAACAGCAACTCTCTCACTCGGCAACGAGGGCTTCTGGTTCATTTGGAATTTTTGCCGGGGAAGGCGTGTCGACAGCGGTGAACATTTCCAACACATCCTCCACGACCAGATACAAGCAGGGAATGAGCACGAGCATGATGGCGGTGGCAAAGAGAATTCCAAATCCCAATGAAATGGCCATGGGGATCATGAACCGTGCCTGACGAGAGGTTTCAAAAATCATGGGGGCAAGCCCGCCAAAAGTCGTGAGCGTGGTTAAAAGAATTGGCCGAAACCGGCGGATGCCGGCTTGGCAGATGGCCTCAACCGGATTGTGCCCTTCCTGGCGCTTGGTATTGGCATAGTCGATCATGATTAGAGAGTCGTTGACCACCACTCCGCCAAGCGCAATGATTCCCATTATACTGATGATGCTGATGCTGTAACCCATGATCATATGGCCGATTACGGCGCCTACCACTCCGAACGGAATGGATGTCATGACAATAGCCGGTTGCAAGTAACTACGAAACGGCACGGCGAGCAACACATAAATCAGGATCAATGCCAGTGTCGAACTATATAAAAAACTCTGAAGCGCATCACGCATATGGGATTGGCGTCCTTCGAACGTGTAACT
>WHTE01000116.1 GCA_009377845.1 Nitrospirales bacterium
ATTCAAACCGGAGTCTTCGATTCCGTGGGATCAAGGCCCCTGAGGTCCTTGAAACCAAATTAAGGGCGCTCCTGCCTGCTTCTTCACCGGTTTTCACTCAATCTTCCTGAGCGATGCTTGGGAGTGCGGTAATGAGGAAAGGTGCAAAAGAAGGCTGTAAACATCTGAACTTCAATTTTCAGAGCTTTTAGCATTCTTTCTCTCGTCACCCCGCAGGTCGTCAGCTGAGTTCCATCTGAAAAATGGCCAGGATGGATTCCCGATAACACATGTCGGGAATGACCGCGATGGGGTGGATATCCGATACATTTCATGCTGAGCCCGAGGCGAAGCATCTGTGCCCAGGGGAACAGTCAGGGCTCAGCGAGATCCTCCCTGTCATGCAGGAGGCCAGAATTTCCCGTGACAGGTGTGCGTCATTGAGCGTTCAACGTCCAGCAGACGGTGTGTGTGGAGCTGATGAATACATGCAAAGGAGTGTTGAAATAGCAGGTACGGTGGCCCTTCGGCCAGACTCGGGGCATGCTATTTCAACACTCCCGGTGTAGAAAAAATCCACAAACTTGTCCCCTCTGCTACATGGTTATTTCGAAAAAATGCGACAATTTGTGTGCTTACGGCCTATCCGTCAACGGTCCGGAACTTGCTGCTCTTTTTGTATTATGGAGGCTCCAGTAACTTTAATTGAAGGAATTCATGGTTCTCAGGAGGGTGGGATAATATCCCAAGCCAAGACCCGAGGAAACCAAAGCGGTCAATCTTGTACCATCCTGGTCGTAGATGATGATGAAGCAATGCGAAAATTGCTTGTCGACGCCCTCCAGGAAGACGGGTGCCGGGTGATCGAATCTGAAAGTGGAAAAGATGCCTTGAATGTTCTGAAGGCCGTCGTGCCGAATGTGATTGTGACCGACTTGAAAATGCCCGATGGCGGGTTTCCGTATTTGCGACAACTCCAGGAAGGGTCGCCGCTTTGCCCCATCGTGGTCATGACAGCTTATGGGGATAGTCAGTCCAAAGCTAGAGCGCTGGAATGTGGTGTACAGGGATATTTTGAAAAACCTCTTCGCATCCATGAACTCAAGGCGTGGATTTGCCAAATGTGTTGTTTAAGCCCTTGTGGAAATATGCCTCTTTTGTAGAAGAGTGGATAGAGCGGGAAAGGGAGAGATACGATGGCCGGATCGTTCGTGTATCAGGGTTCTCATCTCCATGCGTCTTTGGATGCCCGAATTGAGGGATTAAAATTCCTGGCTCACCACTTAGATGAGCCGGTCGTGATTTTTAATCCTCAAATGGAATTGGTTTACGCCAATCCGTCTGCGGAACGGTTGGCTGGCAAGTGTCCCTTACTGCATTCCCCCGGAGAGGAGAATCCTCTTGTCACTCCCAATCAGATGGAACATTGTGAGCCTTGTCCGGGAAAGCATGTGTTTGAGGATGTTGAACAATTTTCTGGTATCCCCGATCCTCTGCCGTCATCAATGACGATAGGGAATCCCACGTGCCCTTTACCCCGTGCCGTCCCGTTGAGAGGTGGAGAAGGCACTGTGCATTTTGCCGTGCTGATGGGTCCTCGTGGACGGGAGAGTGTCGTTCTGGGGCCCGAGGACATGGTTCAGCCCTTTCCCACCCGTAAAGAATTCAGTCCACATTCGGACAGGGGTGCCAATAAGGATATCATTGGGGACAGTGCTCCCATTCAACGATTGATCGAGATGATTCAACTGGTCGCGGCCAGTGAGGCGACCGTCCTTATCCAGGGAGAAAGCGGGACCGGAAAAGAACTGGTGGCCAAAACCATTCACTTCTCCAGTCAGCGACGGGAGCGTCCTTTTGTCGTGGTGGAATGTAGTGCACTTCCGGACACGTTATTGGAAAGTGAATTGTTCGGTCATGTCCGCGGGGCCTTTACCGGAGCTGTGGCAGATCGAAAAGGGCTGTTTGAAGAGGCGGAAGGCGGCACGATTTTTTTAGATGAAATTGCCGATACGAGCTATGCGTTTCAAGCACGGTTACTTCGCGTGTTACAGGAGGGCGAAATTAAGCCCGTGGGGAGTAATCGCTCCATTAAGGTGAATGTGAGGGTTATCTCGGCCGGCAATAAATCTCTTGAAGATCTTGTGGCAACCAAGTTATTCCGTGCAGACTTATATTATCGGCTCGCCGTCCTCCCGTTAACCGTGCCACCCTTGAGAGATCGGAGAGAAGATATTCCATTGCTGGTGAAGCATTTCCTGGCTCAATCCGTCCGAAAACACGGGCGTGCTTCGATGCATCTCAGCCTGGATGCCCAACAGGCTCTTGTCCAGCACCCTTGGCCGGGAAATGTCCGGGAATTAGAAAATTTGATTGAACGGGTGGTGGTCACCTGCCAGAATTCCACCATCAAAGTGAATGACCTGTTTGCCGATCATCCGTTGGAACTTTCAACAAGCGATTTGGGTACGATCGGGAAAATCGCCCGGCAGGAAGCCGAACGGTCACGCATTCTTCAAGCCCTTCGAGATGCGAAGGGAGATAAAACCCGCGCAGCTCGCTTCTTGAGTATCAGTCGCTCCAGCCTCTACAACAAATTACGGGACTACAATATTTCTTAGCCTGCCCGGTTTCTGCACCTAAATTCCCCATTTTTGGATTTCAATTGTCCAATTAATTGGACATACAAGTAACTGATTTGTTTTTGAAATTTTCAACCCAACAAAAAATATGTTCAAGACCATGGAAATTCTGCCCGGAGGTGTTTTTTTTATTCTCACCTGATTGCCTACTTGAACCCTCACCAGCACTGCCTCCCATGTTTTGTAGCAAACATACGTTCTGATTGGCACCGTTGTTGCTCAATTGTGCAGTTGCCGACGCCGGGTTGGGTGTGATGGACCGGCCTCCGGAATGCCCGACCTCCCCAAGAGGACTCTCGGCGTCGGCACTTGGCAATGAGGTCGGGTTATGAATCGAGAGGAACGGAAATGTTCGCTAAATCGAATGCGAGTTGGCTGGTTGAGTTTCAAAAGTCAGGTTTTTTATTCACCACAATAAGTAAGGAGGCCGGAGATGTGTCACGGCAAAGGTAGGTTTCTAACTGCTTCTGTGTTTTTGGCGCTGATGGGAGGGGCGACCTTTTGGGCCACCCCGTCCTTTGTCGGTGCCGAGAATGGGTCCCCCCCGCATGTCCATCAGACGGGAATGACCCATCAGGAATCCTCAGGTTGGACAGAGCAACTTAAAGGACAAACACGTGTGGAGGACGCATTGGAAGGGCGGGCTGGCCTTTCCGAGCAAATCGAGGTGCAGCATCATCGAATCATGCGAAGACTTGAAGAGCAGGCCCAACAGGATGCTCAAGTCCAAGCGAATTCCGGGGTGTTTAACAATGTGTCGATGATGCACCAGTACATGGGGCAAGATGGGTCGAGTTATTTGCTGGCAGTCGATCCGCAGGCCGATTTGTCCGCCGGGTCCGGAGCCAAATGCCCGGCTGGAGTGCCGACCAAGCACTACGATGTTTCCATGATTGATACGGAGATAACGCTGAATCGATGGTTAGACTATTACATTGGTTACATGTATGTGTTAACCGAAAACATCGACAAGGTTCGGGCGGAAGAGGCTCAAAACAAAGCCGCCCGTGACAAAGACGGTTGGGATCCCGGAGCGGTGACGACGGGATTGCAGGGTGATTACATCCAACCTCTGGCCATCCGGGCCAATCAAGGGGATTGTTTAAAAATCACCCTTCGGAACCAAATGGAAATTGAAAGCGGAAGTCTCCATGTTAACGGTGGAAGCATGGTGATGTCCGCGACCGGGAAAGCAGCGACCACGTCCAATCCTGAGGCGGTTGTGGAGCCTGGCAAAAGCGTGGAGATGGAGTGGTACATTCATCCCACGACACAAGAGGGAGTGAGAAGATTTCACTCATACAGTAATGCACGGGAGTTGACGGTCATGGGGCTGTTTGGTGCCCTGATTGTCGAGCCGGCAGGGTCCAAGTACTTAGATCCTTTGGGAACGGGGCAGGCCACCGAATTGAAATCCGGATGGCAGGCGATTGTCGACAACGGTTCGGGGCATGATTTCCGCGAGTTTGTGATTTTCTATCACGAAGTCGGAGACGAAGCATTCCGGCCCGTGAACAAGAAAGGAGATTTTTTGCCTCAACGTGACCCGTTGACCGACGCCTACCGTCCTGGCGGTCGTGCGTTAAACTATCGCAGCGAGCCCTTTGGTATCGACGAGATGCACGTGCAGCACGAGTATTTCGGTTTCGAGGATGAATCGTTGGCTTACAGCGCCTATACGTTCGGCGATGCACCGACGACCATTCCTCGAGCGTACCTCGGAGATCCCATGAAATATCGGATCGTTCACGGGGGATCCGAAGTGTTCCACTCCCACCATCCACACAGCGGATCGATCCGTTGGCAGCGAAGTCCACGCGCGGACCAACAAGAGCATTGGTACTTGGGCAAGGACGGCCCCGTGAAGTATCCTGTCGTGCGAACGAAGTCGGACCGTGTGGATGTGGAAGTGATCGGCCCGTCCGAAGCGTTGGACCTTGAGCCCGAATGCGGTTCCGGCGGATGCCAACACTTGGCTGGAGATTTCCTGTTTCACTGCCATGTGGCTCATCATTATGTGGCGGGGATGTGGGGATACCAACGAGTGTACAACACGTTACAGGTCGGTGACGTCCGGACCGACATCATGAAGAACTTGCGTGAATTGCCCGATCGTCAAGGGCGAATCAAAAAGGGTGTGAGTTCCGATAAGCTGATCGGGACGACCGTCGATTGGTTCGGCAAGCAGTTCAAGATCGTCGACAAAAGTCAGAAATCGAACTGGAAATCCAATCCGGCGGTTGTGAATATTAAGGACTGGGTTGAGATGTGGGTACCGACCATGGGTAAACCCGGCCACACGGATGACGAAAGGGGCCAGGTCATGGCGTATGATGCCACCGTCTGGGACTGGAAATGGGTCGGGAACGTGGCGAAGGGGGAGCGGGAAAGCACCACTCCGCATCCAAAATATCCTACCGCCGCGAAATGGGATGACAGTACCAGACCGGATATTCTCTTTGACCCGACCACGGGCAGAATCTCCTGGCCGGTCTTGAAGACTCACTTTGGAAAACGTGTGCCATTCTCCGCGAACCATAGCGGTGCGCCCTGGCTGGAGCCGATCCACCAGGATGAGAACGGGGAACGGACTTCGGAACCGGCCAAGCCGGGTGAGCAAGGTCGCTGGAGCCTCTGTCCGGAAGGCGCCAATGTTCCGAGACTGAACAATATTCACTTCATCCGGCTTCCCATTGAACTCACGCCGAAACAGGGGAAGCAGGAGTCGATCGTCGACAAGGACGGGTTAATTTATGTGCTTCACGAAGAAGAGCGTTTGACGCGGGCCGACAACAATCTGAAGTACCCGGCGGTCCTTCGCGCGAACGTCTATGATTGCGTCGATACAATTCTGACAAGCGAGTGGGACGATGACGACTATACCAATTTCCAGTCGTCGAAGATCAACATTCACCCCCACTTCTTTCAGTTCGACACCGGGGCTTCTGACGGTGTGATCTCGGGGATGGAATGGGAAATGTCCGTCAGGCCGTTTACCATGTTCTCCAAGCCGAAGAAGGCCGGCTTGCCGGTTCCGATGAATAGCAAGCTGACCAAGGCGGTAAAGGCAGGGGCTAAGTCCATCACCATCAAGATGGCCGAAGGGGCCACCAAATACCATGTCAATACCGAGTTGTTAGTGGGTGCGGATTGTTTACAACCAGACAACGACCCGACGACATCGCTGAAGCGTGATCGGAGTTGTTCGGAAGTCGTTCGGATCAAGGACATCAAGGGCGATACGATCACCTTTGTGAAACCACTCAAGCATGATCATCCGGTCGGGGATATTGTGACGCCGGAATTTGTCCGGTACCGGTATTGGGTGGATGCGGATACCGGAACGGTGTTCTGGCACGATCATGCGTTCGGGGCGACCACCTGGCCGCATGGCGGGTTCGGTGCCACGATCGTGGAGCCGTTCGGGTCAACCTATCATGACCCGACGAACGGGAAACTGGTGTATAGCGGGCCGATTGCGGATATTCATACCAATGAACCTGTCGGCTTCGGGGTCAGCGGAAGTTTCCGTGAGTTGATGGTGTCCATCCATGATACGGTGCCTCATACCGTCAACGTCATTCAGGCGGGGAACCCTCCAGGGCAACCTGTGGAAGTGGCATTGGAAGCCGGGAAAACGGTCTCGTTCCAAATGCCTGAAAAAATTCAAAATGCTCCGAACCCCTATCTGAACGGGGGAACTCACACGACAGGCAGCGGGTTTAACTTCCGTGCTGAGCCGTTTGCGTTGCGATTGAACAATAATCCCGATACGTCGAAGTTGTTCAGCAGCGCGATTCATGGCGATCCGAATACGCCATTGCTTCGTAGTTATGTCGGTGACACCATTGTGTTCCGGTTGTTGCATCAGTTGATGAACGAGTCGCACGTCTGGACACTGTCAGGCCATACCTTCCTGACGGAACGGTATGCGGGCGATGCCAATCGGAAATACTCGATCCATGTGGGGATCGCCGAGCGGTATGATCTCGTAACGAAGGCTGGCGGTTTCCAGGGCATGCCGGGCGATTACATCCACTTCAACGGACGGAGTTCACATTTCGCCGAGGGCGGATGGGGGATCATTCGTGTGCTCGACAAGAAAGTGCCGAATCTCCAGGTGCTACCGTCGGGAACGAACCCCCTCGGGATTCCTCCTGTGCCGAGTTCGGTGTGTCCGGCCGATGCGCCGGTGAAGAACTTCAACGTCGTCTCGTTGGATCGCCCGTTGAAGTTGCATCCCAATGCCCCGGATGCGATCGAAGTAGACTTTGAGCGAAAGATCGAAATGACCGTGCCGGACGGAAAGATCTTTGCGCTCGAAGAGGAAGCCACGAAGGTCGCGGGCGACTTGATGCCGAATCCGCTTACCTTACGGGTGAATCTCGGCGATTGCATCAAGGTCAACCTGAAGAACAAGATGGCCAAGAGCCGGGCGTCCTTCTTCGCGCCGGGTCTGGCATTCGATCCGAGGAATTCTCATGGTCTCAACGTGGGCAATAATCCCGGCGATCAAACGGTGGCGCCCGGCGAAAACCGGACGTACACCTTCTATGCCCATCCAGACAACAAAGAAACGACCTCGTTGGTGTGGGATGGCGGAAATATCGTTATCAATCCGCGAAACGGGCTGTACGGTGCAGTGATCGTCGGGCCGAAGGGCTCACAGTACCGGGATCCTGTGACAGGCGAAGATCTCTCGCAAAAGAACGCCTGGCGCGCGGACGTGATCATCGATCATACGTTGGTGGAGAACGCCGGTAAGCGGAACTACCGCGATGTCGCCTTGTTCTTTCAGGATGAGGACAACATTATCGGCACCTCGTTCATGCCCTATGTACAGAACGTAGCCGGTCTATCCTCCGTGAATTATCGCGCGGAACCGGATAAGTTCAGAGAGGAGCAGGGATGTACGCTGGACAAAATGTTCCAGCCCTGCGTGGTCGATAAGCCGGAAGATCCCGTGACGCCTTTGATCGAGGCCCATGCGGGCGATTCCGTGCGGATCCACGTGATCGGTGCGAACAGCGAGCAAAACGGGATGTTCCAGGTCGAAGGCCATGAATGGCCGATCGAACCCTACATGCCTGGTGCAGATATGATCAGCGTCGTCGAATTCGGGGGATCGGAGACCCTGGATGTGTTTCTCCGCCAGGGAGCGGGTGGGCCCTATGCAATTCCTGGGGATTATGTTTGGGCGAATGCTCGTCTGAACTATCAACAGGCTGGTCAGTGGGGGTACCTGCGAGTCCTGCCGACAGGGGATCAGAGAATTCTTCCGTTGGGAGCGGCGGTGCCGAGCGCCAAGCGTGTGGAATCTCACCCTGAGCCGCAAGCTCTCCCAACTGCGATGATCAGGCCATAGTCATCGTCAGGTAAAGGAAGAACGGTCGAATCCGCGGGGGAGCTGCACAAGTGGTGTGGCTCCCCCGCTTCGTTTTAAAGGGTTGAGAAGGAGCCTGTGAAGGGGGTAAAGAAAAAGAGACGGAACTGGGTTGGGATATTGATATTAAATTAATGGTTTCAGGTAATAAAATAATGAGAGAGTCATTGGGTGTGTGGGGGCGAGGGGAGTCGCTCAAGGCATGATTTGTGACGGACCTCGTCCTCCCCATAGTCATCGATTCTGGACAGATCCTTCGGTGCCCTCAGTATGACCGGCGGAGGCGTTTCTCTGCCGGGAACCAACGATCTTCCACATGATGCCACCTGCAATGCCTGAAAGAAACCATGCAGATTTTTATGGGGGTTTCCGGGGGCACGATTGAAAGAAGGGTGACCCTTGTTGGGAACATTCCTCGGTCAAAAAGGTGATCGCCGGGCAATGTGCTGAATACTGACTCTTGGGGACGGATCTTGGATGGAAGATGAGGGGTGGATATTACAGTGTTACTGTCTTTTCCATTTGGTGGAGGATACGTCCTCCTCTTTAATTACTGTAGGCTCGAAATCAAGCCAGAAAAGTTCAGGCAGTGTCTTAAGTCTTTACCCATTCATATTTGGTAAGTTGGAGAAGGGAGGATTGCGGTGGAGATGAAAAATAAACATGTTTCCATAACGAGTCGGTGCCTCAGGAGTGGGCTGTTCTCTCTCACGGTATTGATATTGTTCATGCCGATTTCCATGGTCTGGTGCCTCGATACACAAGACATCATCGTTGAATGGACCCCGGAGGGACAAGCGCTCGCCCGGCAACGGATAGCCACTTGGCCCATCAAGGAGGCAATGGTCGCGGTTCCTGCCGGGTCTTTCTTGATGGGCAGCACAAAGAAATCAGATCGAAATGCCTATAAAATTGAATTGCCTCAACGTCAGGTGTACCTCGATGCGTTTGAAATCGATAAATATGAGGTCACGGCCCTCCACTATTTGAAATTCGTGTTGGAAACCGGGCGCAATCCTTTATTGGATTGGCGGTACGACGGAGGAAATTTCCAGGAAAGCATGGCTCATCATCCTGTGATGCATGTGAATTGGTATGAGGCGGAGGCCTTTTGTTCATGGGCGGGCAAGCGACTGCCTACGGAAGCGGAATGGGAAAAAGCCGCGCGTGGGGAAGACGGTCGCCTCTATCCATGGGGCAATCAGAGTGCGGGATTGAGCCGTGCTAACTTCGGGCGGTCTGGTCTGTCCGGCCCGGTCCGCGACCGGCCTGAGCGGTTGCTTCTGTACCCGCCTATTATCTCCGTGGACAAATACGAAAACGGGGCGAGTCCGTATGGGGTGTATCAAATGATCGGTAATGTCGCGGAGTGGGTGGCAGACTGGTACGACCCTGAGTATTACCGAACGGCCACGGATCGGAATCCTCAAGGCCCGGAGAAAGGAACGCACAAAGCCTTTAGGGGAGCCGGGTGGATTGACAGCACCACGACTGTTCGCGCGGCACAACGTAACGGGACCGATCCTCACGCAGCCATGAACTGGCTTGGGTTTCGCTGTGCGCGGGACATTCAGCAAACCGTGGAGCCATCCCAAGGGAGCGGGAAACGCGTCTCGTCTATGGCACAAGGGAGTGGAGAATGACTGAAGGGGAATGGATCCGTACTATCGAGAGGCTCGTTGAATGACCCCCTTTGTCTGGGAAGAAGGCTTATGCCTTTGGCAGAATCTTGACCGATGAGGGTTGAATTGGCGGAAAGTTAATATGGGGAACGCATCCTGTGTGTTTGAGAGAGGGATGTCCTCTCCAAGCAGGTCGCGATTGAGGGGTAATCTGCGAAGGTGTGGATCATTTCCATCGTGGAGAAGGAAAACCTTCAGAGGCTTCGGGTCATAATGGCCCGGGAAGGGTGAAAGGCTCCCACGTTCGTGAGAAGGAAGCTTTTATGAATTCAGTCTGGTGCACAATCGAGTGTCGGATCGGAGATAGGAAGGAGGGAAAGAAGATGATGTTATGGGTGGCTTTACTGATAGTGAGTGGCATGCTGGGGATTTCCCCTGCCTGGGCATACACCGAAATATCCGTGGCTAATGGCGGAACCATTCAAGGGAAAGTGACCATTACGGGAGAAAAACCAAGACCCATGGCCTTTAATCTGGTGACGATTCCCGATCCGGTGTTTTGTGGGCAAATCTCCACCGGAACAGGGTGGCGACTTGTTGAGGATTTCATTATCGGGCCAGACAACAGCCTGAAGGATGCGGTGGTCTTTCTTAAAGAAATCGAGAAAGGGAAACCGTTTCACATCCCCAAGGGCAGGATCGAGTCAATAGACTGTGACTTTATTCCGTTTGTGAATGTGTTGCGCGACCAGGATGAAATTACCGTGGTCAATATGGATCCGGTTGAGCATGATATCCAGGGATATGAAACGGCCAGGACCCGGGGAGCCAGAGTGTTGTTTAATCGTCCCTTGCCGATGAACCCGTTTCATCAGGTGGCAGGAATATTTGGCAAGAAACATCTTGCCGGCGAACCGATGGTGGAAAAAATTCATTTGCGAAAAGGACGGAATGTGTTTGTCATGCAGTGCGGATTCCATCCCTATATGTTTTCCTGGGGATTAGTGCTCGAGAACCCGTATTACGCCATTACCCAAGAGGATGGAAAATTTGAAATCACCGATATTCCTCCTGGAGAATATCTGTTGACGGCCTGGCATCCTGGGGTGAAGGAGTTTTTGGAGCAAAAAGTCACGGTGACTGCTCAGCGCGCCACCTTGGCAAATTTTGAGTATGAGGCCCCCCAAGGCCGACGCAGTGTGCATGAAATAGAGGAGAATCCCCGTTTTGGATTGGCGTTGTTGGAAGAAGGGCTTGAAATTGTGCCCTCGAGTAGACGGCAGATTCCTTAGGGAAATGTAGAACATGTGCCGATGTTGCAACCCCCGGTAACAGGGGAATATATTGAGGTCAGACAAAAAAATATGAAAAGCCTCCTGAGGTAGTACGGTGAAAATTGCAAAGCCAACTTGATAATTTTACTGGATGGTCAGAGGACGAAAGGAGGGCAGCCATGCGATTAAGGATGTGGCTCTTAGGAATACTGGTTGGTTCAATGGTTGTCACGGGCAGTTGGGAAATTGCGAGAGGAGCCAGCGAAGACGAATCTGCCGTGAGGGTGTCCCCAAGTGCCGAGTTCAGTTTCTCTCCAGAGGTGGTGGCCGGGTATATCCATGCGGTCATTGCAGCGGACCGGGCACTCTATACCACTCATGTGGTGGAGCGCATGCAAGAACATCGAATCGTGATTGCCGCGGAAGCCTGGAAACAACGGAAAGCTCTTCCTCTCCCGGCTCAAATGCTCTTAATGGGAGGGCGTGTGGTAGAAATGGGCGGGTCAGGTCTGCGTTATCGTCTGGCAAGCCTATGGCCTATTTATGAGGAGAATGGGCCGAGCACTCCCTTCGAAGAGGCCGGATTAAAAGCCGTGGCCGAGAATCCCGATGAGGTCTATAGCGGAATGATCAAGAGAGGAGATCAACAGTTTTTTAAAGCCATTTATGCGGATCGGGCTGTTTCCAAAGCCTGTGTGGAGTGCCACAATGGGCACTTGCTGAGTTCCAAGCGAGATCTCAAACTGGGAGATGTCATGGGTGGAATCATCATCTCTTTCCCGCTCCCTTCAGAAAAAAAATAACCACCCTTGACGATCCAGGGTCGTTCTTCTATGTGAGACTCCGAAGCCAGGCGGTGGTTGCGGATACACCCGCAGCCATCGGTAGTGGGGTGAGACTCGATGGATGCGCCGTAGCTAAAACGGGAAAACTCATTCGAATCTGAACCCAATTTCTCAATACGTTTCAATCCGCATCCAGCAGTAGACCATGATGAAATGTAAAAACTTGAATATCCGGTGACAGACAGTGTCAGAGAAAATTACGCTATGGGCTCAGCCGAAAGCATCCCGGTTATTAACCCCGCACGTTGGTGGCGGGGATCCATCCGAAAGAAACCAGCCCACGTCCCTCGATCAACAAATCCCCCTCCATCCCCCTTTGTTAAAGGGGAAACACGCAT
>WHTE01000117.1 GCA_009377845.1 Nitrospirales bacterium
CAGAATCATGATATGCGTCAAGCGGGCTTTCGTGTCATGGAAGCCCGGGCTCTCGCCAAAGGGGCTGGAGCGGGTCTGTATCCCAATTTGTCTGTGGATGGAGCCTACACCCGAATCCGTCGATCAGAAACCATTTTAGCGGCACCCACCAGTGGCGCTCCGCAAGGCTTCGCTCCGCCGGGAGCGAATTTCGATATCTGGAATACGGCCATCGATTTGCGGTGGGAATTAGATTTATGGGGACGCATTCGTCGAAATCAGGAAGCCTTTTCCGCGGAAGCGTTTGCGAGTGAGATGGATCGACGGGGTGTCGTCTTGTCGCTAATCGGTGATGTTGGACAAGCCTACTTTCGCCTTCGCGAATTAGATGAACAACTCGAAATCGCCGAACACAATCTGTTGCTTCAACAGGACTCGTTGTCCCTTATCCGCAACCGGGCTCAAGCAGGGCTGGTCTCGGATTTAGACGTTAAACGGGCGGAAATTCTTGTGGCAGAAACGGCGGCGCAGATTCCGGAACTGCGGCGGCAGCATGCCGTTCAACGGCATCAATTGGAATTGCTCACTGGAGGGAGCCCCAATTCGCTCACCTTATTGCCCAAGCCGCTGCGGAGCATCGTGGTTCAACCCATCATCCCCATCGGCCTGCCTGCCGATCTCTTGCAACGGCGTCCCGACATTCTGGAAGTGGAAGAATCCTTAAAAGCTGCCAATGCGCGCATCGGCGAAGCCCGCGCTTACTTTTTCCCGACAGTGGCTTTGACGGGAGCTGGGGGCTTTCAAACCAGTGAATTCGATCAATGGTTCAAATGGGGCAGCCGGAACTTAACGGTCGGGCCATCGATTACGTTGCCGATCTTCGAAGGCTATACCAACATCGCACGATTGGAAGTCGCCGAATCACGGTACCAGCAAATGCTGGAACAGTATCAGCAAACCATCCTCAACGCATTTCGTGAGGTGGCGGATTTGCTGATAGCGTTGCAAACACGGGATGAGCAGATGACCCATCAACGTCGGCAAGTGGAAGCGGCACAAGATGCGCGAGACCTTGCCGACATCCGTTACCGAAAAGGCCTGGTGACCTATTTAGATGTCTTGGATGCCCAACGGACGGTGCTGGAAGCAGAACTCGCCCTGGTCCAAACGGAACGAGCCCGCCTGACGGATATGGTCGCCTTATTTAAAGCCGTGGGGGGGGGATGGGAGAATGAAAAATTGGCTCAAGTGGAAAGAAAAGAGTGAGAGAAGAATAGGAGGGAGAAGAAATATGTAAATGATCTGGCCGTTAATTGGACTTTAGTGAATGGCTCCCATCCATTTATCTTTTCTTACGCTATTTCCGCCACGCTCCTGACTTTTCCCGGTTTTTATTCCTCCCTGGATTCACAAATCTATCCGCGTTAGACTGCGCCATCTTCATTTGTTTTTTCCATCCAACGCTTTTGGATAAGATGGTTCGAACGAAAAGGAAGGAGTAAGGGAACGTAGTCATGAAACGCGGTTCTTGGGGCCTGCTACTGGTTCTGGTTGTCCTTGGAGGAGTTCCCACCCAACTCTTTGCTCAACTGGATTTGCAGTATCAACTCCGGAGTCAGGAGCAATTGGGCAGTTGGAAGGAAGGGGTCAAGCCCAAGCCGGTATCGGGGGGCAACGTGGAGTTGATTTCCGTGCTGGCCGATTATCAAGAACCTGGTGGCTCTGGAAATTTTCCAAATCCGGTGAAACTTCAGTTTTATTTAGATCACACGCATAATGTGTTCATTACCGTTCGAGAGCTGGATTATCGCACCTATTATTGGTTGGACAAAGTCCAGCCTGCCCGCCCCTGGGAAAAAGGCTTTCAGAATGTCCTTGCCTGGCCGACCGATCCAGTTTTGCAACAGCTGACACCCAAACTCGACTTGTACGATCTGGGAGCATTAATTCGCTTGGACGCGGAGTCGACTTCCAGCGTGGAACGGGTGGCACCAGGGGTGCTGTATCACAAGGACGCACCTTCTAAAATTGACGGCTACTTGTTTACGTTAAAAACCGGAGAAGATGCACGACTGACCGCCTCCATCAGGCAGAAGGCCACCGGCAAGGATGTTGAGACGCAAACTTTCAGAAGGAAACGCGCGGGACGTCCCTTTACCATTCATTGGGAAGCTAAGGACGCAGAGCCCGGCCTCTACAAACTGGACATCACCGGGTTTTCCCTTTCGACGAATCAAACTATCTCAAAAGAGATTCATTTCTTCCATCAGCCTTTTCTGGCCCCGTAAATGGAGGCTCGCCTTCAGCCATGAAGGACATTTTTATCAGTTATGCCTCCGAGGATCGACCGATCGCCCAACGATTGGCGGCGGGGTTGGAGCAGTCGGGACTGTCCGTGTGGTGGGATCGCCACATTCAAGTGGGAACCGAGTGGGATAAAACAATTGATGAGGCGTTGGCCGCGGCCAAATGCGTGGTGGTGTTATGGACCGGTCATGGGAAGAATTCCCGGTGGGTGCGGGCTGAAGCACGGGAAGCCTTGAAGCAGGAGAAGGTCGTGCCGGTCATGTTGGAAGCCAATGCCATTCCTCTGGCCTTTACCGGCATTCAAGCGTTGCGCTTTCTCGGATGGGAAGGCGCGTCCGGCTCCAAAGAATTTGAGATTCTCCTTGGCGCCATCCGGGCCAAATTGGAGGGGAAATCTATTGAGCTGCCGGAGGCCTCCACCACAAAGGCTTCCTGGATTGGCAAGATAGTCGCTCTTCTTGGCCTGAAAACCAGTATTGGTGCGGTGCTGGTTCTCCTGCTTATCGCCAGTTCCTTCGTGCGAGTCGATCCGGTGATTGTGGTGCATGTGGAGACGGCCAGGATGGAATTTAGCGTGACACCCCTGGATGATAAACGGCTGACCGATGCGCTGACTTTTGACATCCTGACGGTTGAACACGTCGGGAAACTCTCCCTCAGTCCGGACCGGCTGTTGGTCGCCGATCCCGCGGATTATGATATGGCGTCGGATAGTTATCCGCCCAAAGCGTGGCTCGATGTGCCGGCCAATGGGCGGACCGTGCAATTTAAAGCTGACCCCTCTGGCATCTCTTCGGAAATCACGATCGAGACCACGGACCATCAGGAGTCTGTGGCTGGGCAACTCGATGGAATCGTGCTGACCAACGATGCGGTTGTGACGATGGAAGTTTCCAATGATAATGCCGTCACCTGGTCGATCCGAAAGAAAGAGGGACCACAGCGAGTGGTGGTGTCCCGGATACACGCCGTCCAATTCATTCAAACAGGGTTGAAGGTGCAACCCGAAGTGGCCATTCCCTTTTCGCAAGATCAAGAGCTCACGTATCAGGCGATCTTTGAAAATAAACCCGGGACGATCGAACTGTTTGGGCAAAACCAGTCTTTACTCCTGGTGCTGAAAGAAAAAGGTGCCGCACCTAAAAAGTTGATTGCTGGTTCGGTTTTGCCTATACAAGCCGTGGATTTTTCCTGGCAGGATCCAGGTACCGGAGAGCGAAAAACATCGGAAGGTTTTGAGGGCACAGTGGAATACCGAAGTCCTCGAGGAATGCCTTTGGAGAGAATTGAGAAAAATTCCTTTTTGACCTTAGATGACCTCGACCATTTTGAAATCACTTCCATCAGTGTTGATCCTGTCAGTCACCTTCTTGCTGTGGATCTGCAAGGAAAGGTTGGGTATATCAAAACGGGGACACAACAGAATCCACATGATCTTCGCCCGACACTCTTTGATCACCTCCGGTTTAGTCCTTTATTTGAACCGGTCAGGAAATTGATCGGGTTCTAGGCCTTGAGTGAAAGATAAAAGCAAGCAGGATGAGATAGCGTGAAAAGACGAAAACGGTTCCTCATAGAATGACACATCCTTCAGGGGGTTGTTTCCGACCGGAAACCCCAGCGATACAAAAAATGAGAGTTTTCTTACCTATTTCGGCATTTGAGAACCATAGGGGAACGAGTTGAAAGGTTTATGCCATCTGCCGTTATTATAGATAGGAGAACCGTAACGTATTAGTTTGAATTGATAGGGAACTCCATTGTTTAAAAATCGCTAGAAGGAAAAATTTCTGCTGGTACGGTCTGGAGTGACGTCCTTGGTTTTTTTGATGTGATTATGAAAAGATGAGCCATTCATGTCATTTACGGTGTAAAGGATCGAGCATGATTCGAGCGTTTCTGGCCGTATGGGCGGTGATCGGGGGATTCATGATTTCTCCGTTAACCTGGGCACAGTCGGATCTTGGAGCATTGAAAAAAGGAGTGGTGAAAGTTACGGCTCAATTTTCCAAGGCCGAAAAGGTCGGAACCGGTTTTATTGTTGGCCAGGGCAAGAAGCATCTGTTTATTGTGACGGCCTCACATGTGATAGAAGGGGAATCCGAAGTACCTCAGTCCATCAAAGTCACGTTTTTTACCCATCAAGAGGAATCGTTAACCGCGCACGTGGTTCAGAAAGAAGGCGGGGATCCCAGAGGGTTGGCCCTGTTAAAAGTCGGGGGAGATCTTCCCGATGATGTGAAAGTTTTGGAGTGGGATACGCAAAGTCGATTCCATGGGGGAGAGGAGGTCCATGTGATCGGGTTTCCCCAGATTGGAGGGAATGCGTGGGCGGTGACCAAGGGAACACTCTCTGGATTTGACGGTCCCATTCTCAAGTTTTCCGGTGCAGTTGAAGAAGGCAACTCGGGAGGACCATTGCTGTATCAGGGGAAAGTCATCGGTGTCATCGTGGAAATCATTCGTCAATTTGGAAATGCCAAACCTTCTCAAATTGCCCAATTTACGGTGGAAAATTGGCCGGGGTTTCCCCGCCAAGTTCACATCGAACCTGAAACGCCTATTCCACCGGCAAGAGAAACCGATACTGCTGGATCCCTTGAAGAGGCGTTTGCCTCGTTGGTGGTTACCACTACCCCCAAGGATGCGGATGTATTTGTGGATCATGATCTTGTCGGACACACCACTAAGGGATCAGTGGTTGTCAGTCCTTTAGTCCCCGATGAATATGAGGTGATGGTCAAAAAGAAAGGGTATCGTCTATGGTCTAAAAGTGTTGAACTTCTACCGGGTGAACGTCGTGAACTGAAAGCGACCTTAGAAGAAGGGGCCGTTTTGACTGTCAGTGGTGTGTGGCAGAACCCTGCTCAACCGACCATCTCGTATGTATTAGAGCAAATCGGGGAGAGGGTGACCATGAAGGAAGTGACGACCAGTGTCTTGGGACCTATGGTCACCGCAGAGGGAGAAGGGCAATTGCAAGGCAATCAATTAGCCATTTTCTATCGAACAGTATTGGGGACTATGGGGCAATCGACCACCACCTTGTCAGACGACGGCAATCTTCTCACCGGAACCTTTCAGGACTTTTCCAACATGATACCCTTGACACTCTCGTTGATCCGGACCGCAGATTCCCCGTCCTCCTTTGCTGTACCCGGAAATGAAGCCTGGAAATCCATTCAAGGTTTTGGTCAGTAGGCCTCCATTCAGTGCTTGGCGTGTCTTTCCTGGAATAGCTCAAACGTGTGTATGTGGATATGTCACCTCTGCTCGGCCGAACCGAGGGTGCCCGAATCCTCCTGAAAGTATGATTGCTGCACGATTACTCGACAGAGGTTCCTGATGAAATCCTTGGTCATTGGGGGAACAGGGCAACTTGGAGCGAATTTGGTTCGGGCGCTGCTCGAGCACGGGCATCAGGTTCGTGTATTGCATCGATCCTCCAGCAATACGTTCACGATTGATGGTCTGGATATTGAGCGTGTGGTGGGCGATCTCAATGATGGAGAGTCCCTGCGCCGCGCCTGCGATGGTCGACAAGTCGTGTACCAAGCCGCCAGTTACTATCCTTCGGCAACCATTCCCGTTGATGTGGCCAAAGGGCAAGCTCTAAAAGAAACGATTTTCTTGCTAGAGGCGGTCCGTGCGGCAGGGGTGGAACGACTGGTCTTTACCAGCACGCTTACGACAGTGGGATTTCCCAAAACTGTCGGTCATCCAGCCAATGAAACCTGCCAATTTTCAACACGATATACGGACAACCCCTATCTCATGGCGAAAACCGCCATGGAAGAGAAGATCCTGCAATCTGCCCAACTGGGGATTCCCGCGGTGGTGGTGATCCCAACGGAATTTTTCGGCCCCTACGATCAGCGACCGTCAAGCGGAACACATATTCTGATGATAGCGAAAGGGCAGATGCCGGTGTATATCCCTGGTCGGGTGAATGTGATTGATGTGCGGGATGTGGCCGTGGCCATGATCCGGGCGGCAGAGCGCGGTCGGGTGGGCGAACGCTATCTGGTGGGAAACTGGAATACGACACAAAAGGACTTAAATGAACTCATTGCCCAAGTGGTTGGAGTGGCGCCTCCTTTCTTTCCTGTTCCATTTACCCTTGCTCGTTGGGGATCAAAAGTCGGGGAGTGGGTTTCCCGTTCACTCTTACGACGGCCTCCATTTCTACCGGCATTTTTTGTGGAAGTGATGGCACACATGCAGCATTACGATTGTTCCAAAGCTCAGCGTGAGTTGGATTATCCGCGGAGTGCTCTCGAGGGGGCTATTGAAGATGCGGTCACGTGGTTTCGGGAGAATCGTTATCTATCGCGAGCATGTGGAATTTCACAGTCGGTATGAAGAGTCAATAAGGAGAGAAGTCAGACTCAGGCTGTCCCCGAGGCATCCTCTTCGGCTTGGTGTAAGACTTGTGAAAAGCGATTGCCCACCAGTATGGTGACCTTCCCCATAATTTCGGTCAGTTCTTTCCACTCTTCCGGTTTCAGCTCTTCTTTAAGATTGGGGTGCAGCCCCCACTTGGCACTAACCTGCTTGCCATCCCGTTGAATCACGACATGAAGAATTTCTGTTTCCGGGGTGGTGGTCGGCGTTTGTGATGTCCCCGAGTTGCTTTGAGCCATAATTCCTCTCCTTTCTGAGAATGTGTTGAGAGGATTGTACTGCATTGTCGCGTCTTCTGTAACCACCTTCAGACGCTCATTGTGTGGAGTGTTGAAAAAGGCCGCCGTGCCTGCGCCGGAGCTCCCGGCCTTCGTAGCCGAAGCTACTTCGGCGGAGTAGGCTCGGCAGGCAGGCCAGCGGCGTTCCCTGCATTCTCGCGCAGGCAGGTCGCCCCTTGGCCGTGCTCACGTACTCCCTCGTACGCTCCGCCTGTCCAAGTGGCTGCGGCCTTTCCTTCGACTGACTCAGGACAGGACGGACCTTTTTGAACACTCCCGTATTTTTTCGTATTGCTCTCGGATACCCATATGTGGATCAACAGGAAAAATATTGCCATTGTTAAACAACCCCTGGTGCTTGTGCGACTTTCGGAGGTGGGGTACATTCCATTCCTGAAAGACCATATGGCAGTAAAAGGTCTTTGCGGGAGGTTCTCGAGTATTCAGGGATGGCATGAATTGGTTGTCATGAACGCACAGGTATTCACCTTTTCACGGAGGTAGGGCAATATGGAATTCCAACGACCCAAATTTTGGGACAAGATCAATATGAATGACCTGGCCAGGAATTTTTTTGAAGGTCTGTTAATCCTGGTCCCGGTGGTCACGACGCTGTATGTGGCCTGGCTGGTGCTTGAAACTATTGATGGCTGGTTGAATATCCCAATCCCGGGTGTGGGATTTCTGGTCACGGTTGGGTTGATCACCTTGACCGGCCGGTATGCGTCCACCGTGTTTGTACAAAAAATGGTGGATGTGATGGATCGGGTGTTGAATAAGGCGCCGTTCGTTAAACTTCTGTATACCTCGCTCAAGGACCTTATTGCGGCGTTTATGGGAGAAAAGCGGCGGTTCGATCAGCCCGTGTTAGTGTCCCTGTCGCCTGGTGGCCATGCCGAGGCGGTGGGCTTTGTGACTCGAACGGATTTGGAATTTCTCGGACTTCTCGACTATGTGGCCGTCTATTTTCCTCAATCCTATAATTTTGCAGGGAATCTTTTAGTGTTCCCCAAAGGGCAAGTCCATCCGTTGGAGGCGGAAAGCACGGAGGTAATGGCGTTTATTGTGTCAGGGGGAGTCTCGGGAGGACCGCATCCCGAGAAGGGGATTGTGGGCTAAGAGCAGGGTTCCGGGATGACCGGAAACATCCACGAAAACTGCGGCGACTCTTTCGCTGTCGACTCTCCTAAAGATCGTTCAAACAGATTTCTCTTCGATCGTATTCCCAAGCCGAGACGGGCTGCCATTTGTGACGGTTTTCTCCTCTGAAGCCTCGCTAAGTCATGCGTGCCTGGTCGCTTGACGGCTTTTTAAACTCCGATGGGTGGTTTTCCGATAGATGAATGAGCATTCCATCTTGTAGAATAGGTATTCATCTTTTAGAATGAAGTTCATGGCCAAAAGGATTACAGCGTTACCATGAAAGTTGCCGCAGATCAGCGATCCCAACGCAGGCAGCGGGAATATGAAGCCCGGCGTGAAGAAATTCTGTTCGCCGCGGAGCGAAAGTTCTCTCAAAACGGCTTTTTTAAAACCAGCATGGCGGAAATTGCGGAGGCCGCGCAATTCGCCATGGGGACGGTGTACCGGTTTTTTAAAAGCAAAGAGGACATCTATATCTCTCTGGTGGAAGCGAAAGTAGAGGAATTACTCCGTCTGTTGGAGGACGCGACGCAAAGTCATGTCTCAGTCCAGGAGAAGTTACGTGCGGTGATTAAAGTGAAATTAGCCTTCGCTGATCAAAATCGTGCGTTCTTCCGTATTTATGTCTCCGAGTGGAGCGGTTTTGATTGGACGGTGAAAAGCGCGTTTGGAGAACGGGTGTGGAAACGGTATGTGGCGCAAATCGATCTTGTCGGGAATCTCATCAAGGAGGGCATCAAGACTGGGGAATTCCGCAAGGTGAATCCCAAAGATACCTCGTTGGCGTTTCATGGCATGTTAAACACGACCATCTATCTCTGGATTTTAGAAGCAGGGCCCAAAGAATCGCTGATGGATAAAGGTGAGTGGTTGGGGACGTTGTTGCTTGATGGTCTCGGGAGTTCAACGATGAAGAGGTCGATGTGAACGTATGAAATATTTACCAAAGAGCCGGCTCTGGATAGTTTTTGCCCTTGCTATTGGCATACCGGGATGGCAGGGGTGCAGCGAACAGGAGGCGGCCCAGCCGCCAACTGGGCGTACGCCCGTACCAGTGAAGGTCGTGACTGTCTTGAACAAGCAGGTTCAGCGGTCCGTATTGTTGGTGGGAACAGCGGAACCACGCAAACGAAGTCTCGTGGCCAGTGAAGTGGCGGGTCTGGTCAGGGCCTTTCCGGTGAAAGAAGGCCGGTTTGTAAAAAAAGGACAACTGCTTGCCAGTCTTCGAACAGACACGTTGGAAATCCGGCTGGATTCGGCGGTGGCTTTACAACGAGAAGCTCAAGCTCGCTATCAACAGGCCCAGAAGGATTTGGAACGGGTCCAAGTGTTGTTCGACAAAGAACTGGTGACGCAAAAAGAGATGGACGATGCAGGAACTCAAGCAAGTGCATTGGGGAAACGGCTGTCCCAATTGGAAGCGGAAATTCGACTGGTGCAAGATCAATTAACCCAATCGACCATCCGGGCTCCTTTTGCCGGTTGGATCACGAAAGAATTTACGGAAATCGGTCAATGGGTCGAAGAGGGCGGATCCGTGGTGGAGTTGGTGGATTTGTCTTATGTCGAGGTTCAAGTTCCCCTCCCGGAAGATTATGTGCGGGATGTCAGGGTCGGGGATCCGGTGGTAGCTGTGTTCGATGGCTTGCCCGGTGTTGAAGTCAAAGGGAAAGTTTTTTTGATCATCGCCCAAGCCGATCGGGCCTCCCGGACGTTTCCGGTCAAAGTCGAATTGGCCAATCCGGATTTACACATCAAAAGCGGGATGGTCGCCAGGATCAATTTGGCACTGGGGACTCCTTACCAGGCGGTTGTGATCCCCAAGGATGCTCTGGTGCTCAAAGGGGGAAAGGAATTCGCCTTTATCGTGGCCAATAATACGGTGACCCAGGTGCCTGTGACTCCCATCACTCATTTTGAGGACTTTATCGAAGTGCAAGGCGCTATCGAAGAAGGCATGCAGGTGGTGGTGGAAGGGAATGAGCGTCTCCTGCCCGGTCAGTCCGTCAGAATTTTAGAGGAGCCAGCGAAAGCATGAATCTGGTTCATTCAGCTATCCGTTATCCGGTCAGCACGGCAGTAGGTGTGCTCTTGGTGGTGTTGTTTGGCATTGTGGCGTTGGTAAAGCTGCCTGTCCAACTGGCACCCGATGTGGAGAAACATGAAGTCACGGTGGATACCCGCTGGCCCGGGGGAAGCCCGCGTGAAGTCGAAAGTGAAATTATTGATGAGCAGGAAGAGCAACTCAAAGGCGTCGAAGGCCTGGAAAAAATGTTCAGTGAAAGTTCCTATGGCCAGGGACGAGTCATTCTTCGGTTTCCCACGGGAACAAATACCGATACGGCCTTGCTCCAAGTTTCCAACCGGTTGAATCAAGTCCGAGAGTACCCGCTTGAGGTTGATGAGCCCGTCATCAGCAGTGCGGATACCCGCGGGGTGGCCATGGCCTGGTTTATTTTAGCCACGATGGAAGGCAATCCCGTCAATATTGAAACGATGCGAGATTTTGCCGAGGATGTCATTAAGGCCCGCTTTGAACGCGTTCAGGGTGTGGCGACCTCGAATGTGTATGGGGGTCGGGAGCGAGAGCTTCGGGTGACGGTGGATCCGGCCAAATTAGCCGTCAGAGCCTTGACGATCATGGATGTGGCCAGAGCGCTGGATCAGGAGAATCGGGATTATAGCGCAGGAGATTTCGACGAGGGCAAACGGTCCTATGTGGTCCGCACGGTGGGGGAATATCGAAATCCTCAGGATGTGGAAAATGTCATTATCGCCCGGCGTGATGGAGCGTCGGTGTATGTGCGGGATGTGGCGACCGCCCATATTGATTATAAGGATCCGGCCCATGTGGTGCGCCAAAATGGGCGTTCCGCGATTGCGGTCAATGCGATTCGGCAGACCGGGGCCAATGTGTTGGAAGCGATGGATGGCCTGCGCGCCGCCGCCCTCGAGCTCAATGAGGAAATTTTGAATCCACGCGGGTTCCGGTTATTCCAGGTATATGATGAAACCGATTACATCAACCGTTCGCTGTCCCTTGTCCAGCAAAATCTGATCGTCGGGAGTCTGTTGGCGATCACCGTCTTGTATCTTTTCCTCCGCACAGGCAGTAGTACGCTGGTGGTCGGCCTGGCCATTCCGATCAGCATGATGGGGACCTTTATCATGCTGTGGGCGCTGGGGCGGAATTTCAATGTCATCAGTTTAGCCGGCATGACGTTTGCGGCCGGAATGCTGGTGGATAACTCCATTGTCGTGTTGGAAAATATTTATCGCCACCGGGAATTAGGTAAATCGTTGTTTAAGGCTGCTTACGACGGTACGGTAGAGGTGTGGGGCGCCGTGCTGGCCAGTACCCTTACAACGATTGCGGTGTTTGTTCCGATCGTGTTTATGGAAGAACAATCCGGTCAGCTATTTCGGGATATTGCCATTGCGATCAGTGCGGGAGTGGGCTTGAGTCTGGTGGTCTCAATTACCGTGATCCCTTCTTTGTCCGCTCGAATGTTAACCACGGCCAAAAAGTCCAAAGAAGTGGAATCGCCCACTGCCTGGAATGAATCGGCATTGACGGATAGACGTCTTTCCTGGCTGGAGCGGATCAAAGAGGCCCTGGGTTCTCTTGTGTATGACCTCAGTGGCAGTGTCTTGTGGCGGAGCGTGACCATCTTGGGATTCACCTCTCTTGCGATTGTGGGAAGCTGGGCCTTATTGCCGAAGGCGGAATATCTTCCTCAGGGGAACCGAAATCTTGTCATGGGTATTCTGCTGCCTCCGCCAGGTTATAACACCGGCGAATTTGTCAAAATGGGACAGCCGATTGAATCGACCTTACGCCCGTATTGGGAGGCGAAGCCCGGATCTCCGGAGGAAGCCGCTTTGGACGCCCCCAG
>WHTE01000118.1 GCA_009377845.1 Nitrospirales bacterium
GCAGTACCGCTGGTCTCCCGATTTCTATCCTGCAATCGTTTGCTGCCCCACCCGCTACTGTTGCCGACGATCCCGAGTTGCTCAGCGAACGGGTCAATACCACAACCACCAGTTTGCTGAGCCTCGTAGGTATTGACACCGACCCGCTGCAAAGTCAGGAACATATTCTGCTCTCCAATATTTTGGGAACCGCCTGGAAGCAGAGACAGGATCTTTCGTTAGCTCAACTCATTCAGCAGATTCAAACTCCTCCATTTACCAAATTAGGAGTGATGGATCTTGAATCCGTGTTCCCTTCCAAGGATCGATTTTCCCTGGCGATGCGTTTTAATAACCTGCTGGGAGCGCCGGGATTTTCGGTGTGGTTGGAGGGCCAACCGCTGGATATCAACCAGATCCTCTATACCCCTGCAGGTAAACCCCGCATCGCTATTTTTTCTATTGCCCACCTGAACGATGCCGAGCGGATGTTTTTTGTCAGTCTTCTGCTCACCCAAATCGTCAGTTGGATGCGGAGCCAATCCGGCACAACGAGTCTGCGGGCGTTGTTGTATATGGACGAGGTGTTCGGATTTTTCCCTCCGGTGAAAAATCCGCCATCGAAAACGCCGATGTTGACCTTGCTGAAGCAGGCTCGCGCCTTTGGCTTAGGAGTGGTACTCGCCACGCAAAACCCTGTGGACCTTGATTACAAAGGGTTGGGAAATACCGGGACGTGGTTCATCGGCCGGCTGCAAACCGAACGGGATATGGCGCGCGTGCTGGACGGATTGGGAGGCGCGGCAGCCAATATGCGAGGCGGCTTCGACCGGCAACAGATGGAGCGTATCATTTCGGGCCTGGGCAATCGAGTTTTCCTTTTGAACAATGTCCACGATGAGGGGCCGGAAATTTTTGAGACTCGATGGGCACTATCCTATCTTCGGGGGCCCTTAACCCGGACTCAGATCAAAACCTTGATGGATCCCTATAAAGCCACGCTCTCCGGCCTTGCAGCGGCACACGCCTCCACAAAGACCTTAGCCACCGCTTCTCAATCCCATACCCTGGCTCACGCCGGGGCGTCTTCCTCAGGCGGCGCCACGCATCCACCGATTCTTCCCCCGGCTATTCATCAATATTTCCTGCCCGTTCGCGGGGGACGCCCACAGGGAGCAAGCATCGTCTATGAACCTCGACTGTTTGCCTCCGCCACCGTCCATTTTCTCGATACCAAAAAAAAGATCGATGAAACACGGGAACTGTCGGTGCTTGTCCCGATCACGAACGGCGCGGTTCCTCTCGACTGGAATCAGGTTGCGTTCTCTGACATTCCAGCCGATGACCTGGACGCCTATCCTATAGAGAGCTCCACATTCGCCGATCTCCCTGCCCCCGCCAATCAAGCCAAAAACTACCAGGCGTGGAAGAAGCACTTTGCTGACTGGGTCTATCGGAACCATACGCTGGAGATTTGGAAAAGCCCTTCATTGCACACCACTTCGCATGCAGGGGAATCAGAACGGGACTTTCGCGTCCGGCTGCAACAGCTCGCTCATGAGGCCCGTGATGCCGGGACTGAAAAGCTGCGCAAAAAGTATGCACCGAAGTTGACGACACTCGAAGACCGGATTCGCCGGGCTCAGCAAACCGTTGACCGGGAGACGGAACAAGCAAAACAACAAAAACTACAAACGGCCATTTCGTTTGGCGCCACGGTGCTCTCGGCCTTCTTAGGACGGAAAGCGGTATCTGGGACGTCGATGGGAAAGGCCACGACGGCCCTCAGGGGTTTAGGTCGTTCGATGAAGGAAAGCCAGGACGTGGGCCGCGCCAGCGAGAACGTCGAGGCTCTGACACAACAGCTTGCCGCCCTCGAAATGGAATTCAAGGCGGAGGCCGATGCCTTGGCCGGTAGGTGGAATCCACAAGAAGAGGCTTTGGAGACCGTGACGGTTCTCCCTAAAAAATCCGATATCACCATTCGCCTGGCCGGATTAGGTTGGACGCCATTTTGGATGAATCCACAAGGGGAACACACCCCGGCCTGGGAATAAGCGCATCAGCGAACCTTAAGGCTTACAAGATCCTGTAAAGAGAAATCCCCCCAAGCCCCCCTTTTCAAAGGCGATTGGGTTCATGTTGACACCCAGTAGAGGGGGGCCATGATGGCCTGTTCTTTCTTGAGATATGGACCAGATCCCTCTATCGGTGCAGTGGCTTATGGTTATCGTTGCCCTTATCGGGTTGGGGTGGGGCATGCCCAGTATTCTAACCATGATCTGGGGTGCCCCAGTATTTAAAGTATACTTTGATGCCCTTACAGAGAAACATTTAACAGGTTTATATTTCCAAATTTATAACCCACCCCTCGATGGTTTTCTTGTTTACCTAGGCACCAGACGGCAATTGGCTATTGGCGTATCTGGTTATATGACCATTGAGGAAAGGTATTCGGCTCGGGTTGTTTTTAGAGGACCTATTTTCTTCGAAGATACAAATCCCTTATCTCCTGGAGTATTGCGTATTGATATTCCTCCATCGGCTCCCCCGGACATTGGAACTTGCTGTGAGGTGATGCGATTTAATCATAGTGGAAGTAGCGCTCAAGTTCATTCAGAGCCAGAGAAGGAGTTAGATTGCGGAGCGTACCGACTTTATTTGCAACTAGAGTGTGGAGGGAAATCATTTAATTTTGAGCGAGGATTTTATCTTAAAATGGACGAAGCTACGAAAGGCCTGGTTGGTGGCTGGGATAACATGGAATGATTGGGTAAGAATGTATCAATATTTCGCGGGATTACATAAAATGGCCAGATGCAGAAGAAAAAATGGGCAAAGGTTTCCTCATTCATTGTCGCTGCTTTGGCCGGAATCAAGGGCGTGTTGGATTATCTTGGGCACATAGATTTCATTGCAGAACGCTATCATAACCCAGGGTGGATGGGAACAATTTTTAACCATGTGATGTCGTTTTCTCCAGGTTTTAATATTTTTATTTTCATTGGTGCTTTTGTAGTCTTATGTATTTTATTTTTCAAAAAGCAGCAAGTCGCCGATGAATCTAATTTGAGCGTTTCAACCCCATCTCACCCCTTGTTGGTTGAATTTGACGGAATTTATAGAACGAGATTCAAGCACCCTTCTGCATCTTCCATTCTGACCGGAATTCCCACAGAAAGAGAGTATTCATTTGTGCTCTTTAATGCAGGTCAAAAAGACATTAAAAACGTAAGGATGGAAGTTGCAAATCTTAGTGAATGCCCATCAACTGGGAATTTAATTGGAAACAGGGGGAATAAAATTCTGTTTGAAGGCGAATCCTTGTTTATGACATTTCCAGCAGGGCACAGAGAGTCAATCCAGTTTCTTTCGTTTACGTATTATGAAAAAAATCAGGAAATATGTGATCCGAAAATGCTGGTTAAAACGAAAGAACCTTTTGAGTTTGAATTTCAGGGAAGACCATATGAATTGTTAGTCAAAATTACAGGAGAAAAAATTAACCCAATAGAAGTACCATTTTTTATTGAATTTTATAGGGGAAAAATAAAAGTGGACCGCCGGGAAGCTAGCGAGTCCTGAGGCTCCACGATTGAGCTTATTTCTTCTTGGATTTCTTTTTGGCAGACGATGATTGGAAGCCCTGCTTAATGACCTGTTTGAACTTGTCCACGTCGGCGTGTTCGAGTTCTTTTCTGAGCTTGTCGTCTTGGTCTTTGGTGCGCGGGGTGGTAGCCACCCGCACACTTTAACGCTGGTATGTTGTGATGTCTACTTGCCGCACGTCGTTAGTAAATCCAAGAAGACTTCGGGATTCTTCCGGTTGTTGTGGCGATAGGAAAACTCATTGAGGTAGAGCGGAAGGTATTCTTTGCTGACATGATGAAAACTTCCCATAATCCCACGCTTAAACAAACTCCAGAAGCTATCCAGGTTGGAAGTATGGACCAGGCCACGAACGTATTCCCCCTTCCCATGCTTCACGGTTTCGTGGGGATAGCCGTCTTTTTTCAAGTGCCGATAGCCCGAATGCTCGTCTGTGGCCACCAACGAGACATGCTCCGAAACGGTTTGACGGACAAACTGGTTCAGGGTTTGGGTATCGGTGTTTTCAATGACTTTGGCTAACACCATGCCTTTTCTGGCAATGGCCCCGATGACGGCCACTTTCCCAGTTGTGCCACTGCCACCTATCCGGCGGGATTTATGTTTATTCTTCTCTCTGCCACCGATAAAGGTTTCATCTACTTCCACTTCGCCTGTCAATTGAATAGCCTCGCCTTTCATGGCAGATCGCCAGCGGTGACACATATACCAGGTGGTGTGATAGTCCGATCCAGAATCCTCTCCAAAAATGACGCGGTGCATTTGCAAGGCACTAATGCCTTTCTTGGCAATCAACATCAGATAGCCGATCTTAAACCAGATCTTGAGGGGAATTTTAGTGTCTTGAAAAATAGTGCCAGTCAGGATCGAAAACCTGTAGCCATTCCTACCGCCACAACAAGCATTTTTACAAACCCAGTGATACGGGCGAGCTTTCAGTTTATAGATCTTTTGTGTGCCATGACAGCGCGGGCATTCAACCTGTTTTGGCCAACGCGCTTTTGCGAGAAAGGCCCGACAGAATTCTTCGGTAGCAAATTGTTTGTCAAAGGCATCAATGGTTTTCATGGGATGGTCTCTCGCTATGGTTGAAATAGAATTGCATTTGGCTATGTATCTTGACCGAATGGCTAAAAACCTGCATCCCCCGACTCTTCGGGAGGTTGAGGAGGCTCTTGAGAAAGGTTCCACCACTCATCCAAAAGGTGCCGTTCTTCCTCATGTGTGCGCTTCTGACTCGAAAACTGACCAAGAAGATGTTGACGGAAAAACTTAATATCCTGAGCGAAATAACGATTCCTGTGGAGCTTTTGATGTTCCGAAACCTCATCATATTTTACGCCACGATCACTCAAAAGACTCTGCATGGCTCGGATTTGATTGGCCTGGAGAGCAAAAGCCTTAGCCATTCGGTCAATGAGGAGGAGAAATTGCTGATTATCCAGAGATGGAGACTTATAACATGAAACAAGATGGGTGTCAATTTAAACCCAATCTTCTTTTCAAAAGGGGGGGTAAGCGGAAGGCTTAAAAAACTCTCCATACATACAATTGACTGACGCGATGAGCCTTTTTTCATTAATCTATCAATGCAACGCCTTCATCCCGTATTCTACACAGATGGGGATCTCATCAGGCTGAGTCCTCGCCACCAACACTCCCTCACCAGGCTATCCACCGTGGGAATAAGACATCGCTCACCGTATCCGATTCATCTTTTCAACCTGGAGGCCTCAACATGGAACTCATTCAACAACTCATTGGCAATCTGGGCATTAATGAAGAGCAAGCCAAGGGGGGCGCAGGCCTCTTGTTCAATCTGGCTAAAGAAAAATTAGACGCAGGCGAGTTTCAACAAATAGCGAATGCGGTCCCAGGCATGACCGATCTTCTGAAAGCCGCCCCGGAACCGGGTGGAGGCATGATGGGCGCGTTGGGTAGCATGGCGTCCGCGTTCGGAGGAGGCTTAGGGGGAAAGATGGAAGGACTGGGGAACCTGGCCAATCTGGCCGGCGGATTTTCTCAGTTAGGCTTAGGAACCGACATGATCGGAAAATTCATCCCGGTGGTCGTATCGTTCGTGCAGAGCCAAGGCGGTGATTCGCTCAAAGGTCTTTTGGAAAAAGTCTTGAAGCCCTCCTAATCGACAAACGATGACTCACCCATTGCCCAATCGACGATGAACCGCTTTCATAAGGATGACGTGATGAACCCCAAATATTCCCCTCTGTGTTATCGCAGTTTTTTTCCTCTCCTGACTTGTGGGATGATCCTCTGGAGTCTCACCGCCCTCGGGTGCCAGAGTGTCTACTATGATGCGATGGAAAAAATGGGCTATCACAAGCGCGACCTGATGGTCAGCAATGTAGAAAAAGCCCGAGACGCCCAACAGGAGGCCAAAGAACAATTTAAATCGGCTCTCGATCGCTTCACCACCGTTCTCAATATCAATGGAGGGGAGCTGCAAGACAAATACGACACTTTGAATACCGAATATGAAAAGAGCGAGGCCAAAGCGCAAGCTGTACGTGACCGCATCGCTTCCGTGGAAGATGTTTCTGCCGCCCTCTTCAAGGAGTGGGAAGCCGAATTACAAGAATATTCGAGTGCCAGCCTCCGCCAGAATTCTCAGAAAAAATTAACCCAAACCCGCACGCAATATGCCCAGTTAATCAAAGCCATGAGGCGGGCGGAAACCAAAATGGATCCCGTATTGGCCAAGTTCAAAGACCAGGTGCTCTTCCTGAAGCACAACTTGAACGCACAAGCGATCGCTTCATTGAAAAATGAATTGGTCTCGGTGGAAGAGAACATCGGCTCACTCATTAAGGAAATGGAAACATCCATCAAAGAAGCCGATTCATTCATTGCCTCAATGGCAAAAGAACACGCATAACAGGTTGGGCCATGTCCCATGTCAACCCGTCACTCGCACTGCACGCACCATGAATGCCGGATGACGGAAACCGCAGTTCATTTGTGACTCACAAAAGGAGGGTCCTATGGGCATCATTTCCTGGATCGTGTTTGGTTTAATTGCGGGTATCCTGGCAAAGCTCATCATGCCGGGGAAAGACCCTGGTGGGATGATTGTCACCATCCTCATTGGTGTCGCCGGCGCGATGGTGGGTGGATTTATCAGCACCTCCTTAGGCTATGGCGATATCTCCGGCTTCGACCTGCGCAGTCTTGGCATCGCTATTGTCGGAGCCTTGGTCCTGCTCTTTGGCTACCGAACTCTCAAAGGAGCTTAAGGATTCGCAAGCCGGCCTTGATTTCTCTCCTCTTCAAGAATCCCCCTGAGATGCCCACATCTCGCGGGGATTCTTATTTGTAGCAGACAGAATAGGGTTTTGGGGACACTGACCGAAGCCTGGGAATCCGGTCATTCCTGCGTGTTTTTAGCAGGAAACGCTTTTGTGTTTCAGATGGATCCCCGCTGACTACTTGCGGAGATGACTTGGGGGGGCACGCGGGGATAATGAAAAAAGGGAAATGGATACGCTCTTCATACCGTGGGCATGACGAAATGGTTGTCTTGACATCCCAACGGATTTGTCAATCTCTTCCCCTGCAAAAACCAGCCAGAGGTCCTTGTAAAAATGGCATGCCTTTATTCCTTTATTTACGGAGTGAAGTTTACTAAACTCTTAAATAATAGCCCTTACGTGGCATTTCTGGATTCACAACTCCAGTTACTTCACAGGCAACTTCGCTTTAAAACAGTGCCCTTTCCATTCCATGACTCTAGGTACTCCCCCACCAGACATGCCTCCCTCTCCAAAGCCAATACGAATAAGGAAATTTTTAAAATGGTTCGTCTGGTTCGGCTTGGGCTTTCTGGCCCTTTTTCTCTGTGCGGGGTTGTTGTTGACCTATTGGTTTCCTTCGGACATGGTCCGGCAGGAACTGGAAATTCGTCTCTCCGAACTTCTTCAAGGAACGGTCCGGATTCATTCCCTCTCGTTTAATCTGCTCACAGGCCTCCAAGTCAGTCAATTGGATTTTACCAAGCCACGCCAACCTCCTCTCACCCTTGAACACCTGGCATTGGATTACAGTCTCCTGGGATTGCTAAAGGGCACCTTCACCATCAAGGAAATCTCCATCGATCATGCAGACGTGTCGCTCAATCTGCCTGAACTTACGAGGGCCGCCCCCGAGCCAACTCCCCCTCCGCCTTCTGAACCGGATGAACCGGCAGCCCTTCCCACCCTCCCCGTCTCCATTGCTCTTGAAACCTTCAAGATCATCGAGAGCAACATTCATGTGGTCGTGTCTCCAGAACTCACGCTGAACCTCACCCATCTCAATCTCCAGAGTTCGGGAGGAGTTTCATCAGATGAAGCGCATCTTAAGGGCACTCTGCAAGTTGAACAACTCGCTCTGGCACTTCAAGGCAAGCACATTCAACTGCCTCTGGCCGTGAAGTTCGACACAGCCATTCATCTTCTTTCTCAACACCTTGAGTTGAAACAGCTCACCATTGAATCGGATCCAGCCCTTCGTCTCACGCTCTCCGGAACGTTCAACGAATTCCTGACCAAAAAGACCGTGAATCTTTCCCTAGCCGATACGTCTCTTAACCTCGAGACGATCATGGCTCTCGCCAAAGATTTTGTGCCGCCGGATTTTGCCACAACGACAATTCGCGGAAATCTTTCTCCCTCATTGACCCTCACAGGCTCCCTTCCTGACTCCGGATTTCAGGGGACCATCCACGCGGGATTAGACGGGAAGGATATTGAACTTTATCTTCCAGACCTCGCGCTGACCGTGGGACCGACAGATCTGACACTCACCGCCAACGATGTGCAGATCAAAGAGAACCTTCCCTTGATGGGAAATGTCTCGGCGCAACTGTCCACTCATCATCTGGCATTTCAAGCGTATGGCATCCAAGGCCTTGACTTCATGCTCGAGAGCGACTATCAGGCCCTTGGTCCTTTTTCGGGAAACCTGAAGATCTCCGGCATCACGGCACTGCCCGGCGAACTGCTTGGGACACCATTCAATCTTCCCTTTTCGGTGGCCCTCGATACCAGCGGCAATCATCACACCCGTCAGGTCCAGGTGAAGCATCTGAACGTAGACCTGAACCCCTATGGCACCCTTCAGATGAAGGGAGCGTTGCAGCCTCATCCTTTGCCAAAAGAAGGGATGGATGCCTCTCTTGAAGTCCGTCTGTCGCCGAAGATCAACGCCTTGCTCTCTCTCATACCCAAGGACCGGCTTCAAGGACTCGTTCTCCAAAAAGGGACAGAATCGGATACCCTCGTGCTTCAAGCCACCGGAGCGCTTCATCCGGATTTCCGTCCGGAGTGGGCAAAGACCACCGCTGCGCTCAAGCTCTCCTCCCTTCGGGCTAAATCGGACTCCTTGGACGCGGAAGGCACCATGCACCAACTCACCTTCCTGCTTGCTTCCAGCTATCAGGAAAAAAATGGCGCATTTCAGGGAATGGTCGGATTTTCCTCAAACCTCTCCAACCTCCGTGCAGCTGATAGGATGACGATTGGGACCAGCCATGTGATTCTGAAGTCTTCTTTTCAAGGCAATCTCTCGCCGGCTTATCAACCCACCAGCCTTCGCTCACAAGACCAGCTCCAACTCACGCTCGGAAAACTGACCTACCAGGACTCCTCCCTCACGGCCACCCTTCCCTCGCTCAGACTGTCATCCAAAACCAAGGAAGATGTGTTTAAACAAGATTACTTGCTGGAGACCCTCCGACTGACCAGCGAAACCATATTGGATATGGACGTGAAAGGCCGGTTTAGGCAGACGAAACAACAATTTGATGTGGATCTTCAGATTCCCCTTCTCCACATGGGCAACCTTCTCCCGCTTTTGTCGGGACCACTCATGAAAGGAGTCGACGAGATCAATCCAAAAGGACGGGTCAGCCTGGCCGTGCGAGCCGCGGGCAAGGTTCCCCAGGCAGCCGATCTCAAGCAATTGACCCTCCCGTTGGGATTACATGGAAAACTTACGGTGTGGGATCTCGAGGGAGGCGTCGCGGGGTATCGGGTTCAGGGGGGCAATGGCACCATGACCGTGGCCTATTCCCCGCAAGCGACACCTCAAACTCAATTTACGACCGATATGACTCTCAATCGCCTTCACTTGCCGGACACTCTCCCGATCAGCGAATTATCCGACACATCCCTGCACGTCCGCATGATGTCTCCCGACTTGAGTGAAGTCCAAATTGACCCGATCCATGTGACGTCCAAGGGAGTAGACCTTTCCCTCAAGGGCGCGGTAGTGGGCCTGCGTGAGCTTCTGTCATCCACATCGCCTCGTGGCACCCAATTGGCGAAACTCTTTGCCCAACTGCAAACCCGCCTGGGTCTGGATGTGGAGACCTTTCAAGATGCCTTACGCCCCTTGGAGGTGAAGGGAACCGGGAAGGCTCTCGTCACCCTGTCCGTGCTCAAAAAGGAGCAAGGGAGTCTGGACGCCTCCGTAGAGATCGGTGCCGAAACACTCTCCCTGACCCGGGATGGCACTGAACTGCGTAACATGAACGGTGGGATACAGTTCAAAAAATCATTCGCCTGGAAACCAGATAGACTTCTGTCTCCGACGAAAAAGACGTTTCAACCGTCCGACCGTATTGCCCAACTCAAATCGTTTTCCCGGAAAGGACAGACCATCACCATCGATCGTCTCCAGCTCGGGCCATTCACGATCCAGAACCTCTCGACCAATTTGGCGTTTGAGCAAGATGCCCTCAAAATGCAAAATCTCGCCCTGAATCTTCTGGGTGGAGGGATAGGAGGAAATGTGATCATCGCCGCTGAACGCCCCCTGCGTGTATCCGCGGGGCTTGAAGTGGCGAATCTCGATGCCAACCAACTCATCGACACGGAATCCAAAATTAAGGGCGATAGCAACATCGCCGCGACGATTGGACTCACGGCCATTCTGCAGGATGCCACCGGAGCCGTGGATTTAAGCCGGTTGGAATACAACCTGCACATTACGCATATCGGGAAAGAAGCACTCGATCGCCTCCTCGTGTTCCTGGACCCGGAAGGAAGCAATCCGACACTCTCCAATGCCCGTGCCCAATTGAAACTCGCGAATCCCTCCCGGGTGACGGTGGAGGTGGCCAGAGGCCAATTGAGTTTGACGATTCACTTTCAGGGAAGCCTGATGCCCACCTTTAGGCTGGATCGCGTCCCTATCGCCAAGATGAAAAACATCGAAAAACTCACCGCCGCCATCCCCAACTGGGAAGACCTGGCAAAGGTGTTGGAATTAATCGGGGCAGAGACCTATTCGTTTACTCCTGAAGGGGAGATAGTTTTTGAGTGAAAAGTCAGAACAGAAAAAATAAGAATCTAGGGAGTTAAAAACAAAGGTCATAAGAAACCAGTGACAATCCAACATTGTCATGCTGAGCACCGCGAAGCATCTAGCTGAGCCATGGCCCGGTTGAACTGGGCTCAGATTCTTCGCCCGACTCAGGATGACAAAGCGGAGGGCAGGCCCCAACCGAGAACGATATGTACCAACACCACTCAGGTATGACCGAAAGGGAAGAGGACCGACACCCATTCCAGCCTCGTTCATTTGTTGTTGTCATGCTGAGCCGGAGGCGAAGCATCTAGCTGAGCTGTGGCCGGTTGGGCTGGGCACAGATCCTTCGTCCGACTCAGGATGACAAAACGGAGGACTTAGTCACTTGATGAAACAGTATTATGTGTACATCATGACGAACCGATCAGGCACACTTTATACCGAGGTCACCAATGACCTCGCCCGTCGAATCTATGATCACAGGCAGGGAATAGGCGGTCAATTCACATCGAGATACCATGTCACAGGGTTACTGTACTTCGAAGAAACCTGTGATATTCACGCAGCACTCGCTCGGGAAAAACAGCTCAAAGGTTGGACGCGTGCGAAGAAACTAGAATTGATTGCCACAGACAACCCCAAATGGGTGGATCTTTCGGCGGATTGGGACATTTCATAGCTTGTCATGCTGAGTCAAAGGCGAAGCATCTCGCTAAGCCGAAGACCCGGTTGGGCTGGGCACAGATTCTTCGCTCCGCTCAGAATGACAAAATGGAAGGCCATGCGCACCTTAACACGACAATTGGCAAACCCACGCAGGAATGACGGGGATGGAATGTGGCTAAGTTAGATGGTTGAAACGATGACCGATTTTCATTCCAGCTTTCCTCATTTGTTGTTGTCATGCTGAGCCGGAGGCGAAGCATCTCGCTAAGCCGAAGACCCGGTTGGGCTGGGCACAGATTCTTCGCTCCGCTCAGAATGACAAAATGGAAGGCCATGCGCACCTTAACACGACAATTGGCA
>WHTE01000119.1 GCA_009377845.1 Nitrospirales bacterium
CGAATGTGACCTCAAATCGCCCCATAGCAAACTTTTCGATGCTGACATCCCGTATGGGTTGCTCGCTTGATTCCTCTTCGCCATGGATATTCCCTTGTCGAAAGGTTCCTGTGGGAACCGATACCATTTCGGGTTCCACATGAATGCTCACAACCGTAGAGGCGGCTCTGAGGATTGCAACTTTGAATGTCAAATCCACACCCCATAACCATGCGCCAAGCCCACCCAACAGGATAAGCATCACTCCAATGACCCCCGCCGTCTTCATCCATCGCTTTCGGCGCTTCGCGCGTTGATAGTGCTTCTTCAGCATCGTCGCGGTCTCAGTACGTGAAAAATCCGTATATTCCAGGCCGGATATTCGTCCGCTGAACCAGGACTTCCCGATGGTGATCCATTTTCGCACGTGGCTTTCAGGGCTTGTTTGATTAAGCAGTGCTTTTGGGGAAGGCTGTTCCGTGGGCTGTGTTGATTGAATATCGTCTTTCACGTTGCGTTCTATTTGAGCATGAAAAGTATGAACGGATTGGACGTATTGCCTTTTCTGTCAATCAATTGCAATTCAGATCCAGCATGTCTTTGATAAAAGTTGCCGTTCTATCTACTCCTTCCATCACCTCATTGAGCTCATTGGAAATATCGCAATGGGAGAGGGTAATTTTATCCAGAAAGGCGCCACCTTAATTAAGCCAATTTTATAGCAAGCAAAATATTGAGACTCAGTTGCAGTTGAAGACAAAGGAGGAGCATGGTAGTAACGGGAAAAGTTTTTGCAAAAATTCTTCTTAGGATGTTTTTAAGAAAAACCGCCTCAAAAATTTTGCTAGCTCCTCGTTAGATCTGTTTCGGCTGGGATTAACGTTTTCTATGTTTCCAAAAAACGCTGTTGATTCAAAGTTTGCATTGTTTGAGGATTTTTCGGTTGGCCCTTTGGAGTCCTTGTTAGCTTTGCTAAAGAGCGCAAAGCGTATCGGTGTAGCATCTAGTGTTCTTATTTTAATAGATGTCAGTCGTTCGTGCTTGGAAAGTGATACGGGCATTCCCCCACGTAAGCCTCGGATACTTTCCCTTTTTCGTTCTAATGCTTCATTCGGAAAAAGGAGTGAGGTATCAAGGAGGAGCCAAGTAACACACAGGAAGTGGCGAAAGAGGAATGAGTGCTTGATTGTGTTGGAGCTGGCGAGAGGAATCGAACCTCCGACCTGCGGTTTACAAAAATGATGCCAACAGTAACAGGGTTGCACAGCAATGCACACCATACCACGTAGAAGGCGCATGGATATAGGGGTTTCGTATGGTCTTGAGATATTCATGGAAATGGTGTGTAATGCCCTCAACCGTGACATTTTTCGGATTTTTCATTTCCAACCGTGACAAAAACCGTGACCCAAAACGGCTGAAACCTTTTCACCTTGGGGGCAACAGTCGGCCTTATAAACCGGCTGGCGGTGGTCCTGGCCATCGTGCCCCCAAACCCTCACAGAACCAGGACGTCCCAACCAGGGGGGAATATGGCGAAAAAATCCCAACAGCAACCTAAATACTCGGAATGGCCCTGTGAAGTTCAATTTCTCCGTCAATTTCGCCTTCCCGAAAAAGGAAGAAAGCAGGATCGTGAATTCCATGAGAGGCGAAAGAAACTTTTGGAGAACCATCAATTCAAGAAAGACCTCATTCGCTACCGGCAAGTTTACCCGATGGCTTATTGGAAGCTGGTCCCGGAGTTGTGGAAAGAGGGTCCTAATTATCATATCGAATTGCTTGAGGCTTGCAGGGCCGTAATGAAGCGGCATGAGAAAAAATCATTGGGAAAAGCTTTTAGTGTGAAAGCCCCATGGGTCGAACTTCACTCAAGGACCGATGCTATCAGTATATGTAAAAAATGGGGGTTAGAGGCTGGCGATTTTCGATGGATTGAATGGTTGTGTAAAAGCTGGGATCCAGAAAAGAAGGAATTGCCCCAAGGCGAACCAAAAGACATTCTCCCTGATTTTAATCTGTGGCATGTTGCGATTGAGGCAGCAGCCTATCCGGAAGACTGGAAACCCCGAAAAGCCATCTTAACGCTTAGGCCGGGAATCTCCCAAACAAGCGCCATGGATGGAGTAAAACAGGCCATAGAGAATTTGAAAAGCAAAACAAATGTGGGAGGTCAACCAGCATTGACGGATGACGAGGAAAATATCCTCAACGAACTGTTTACTAAATATCACACTGATAAATTGAAACGGAAAAATATTATTGATTTTGCTTTCAATCAAGCTCAAGCCCAAGGCTTGCGCATTGGACACTCGACGGTAGAGATGAAATACCGGGATTGGCTTGTTAAAGAAAAGAAGGGTTCTATAAAAAAATACGGGGAGAAAAAGAAAGGAGAAGACAAAAACGAAATGTCCATTTCCGCTTTATAGCCTCAACTAGCAGTTTCCATCTCCGCATTTCTCTATTTCCACACACTCTCTTTCCAAAACTATTTACTGTTTGGGTTTTTATTTTCAAAACTAAAAAGGGTTGGAGTTTTTATTTTTTTGATCCTCTTTTTCCATCCTGGTTTAATCGGGGTAACGATGGATAAGGGAGGGCTACGAAAATGAAACTAGCGACCATTCCAGAAATTTCAAAAACTCTTCGCGTATGTTCAGCAACGCTGTACGCGAAAATTCGAGCAGGAAAAATTCCCAGCTACAAAATTGGGAGGAAAGTGTTACTCGATCTAGACGAAGTTTTGATGGCCATCCGGCAGGGTGGCGAAAAGTGAAGAGCGCGACCGTTAACACACCTTCGCCGGAGGCCATCTTAGAACATGTCCTCAGCCGACTCACTGGCGTCGTGAAGACCCCAAATGGATTCAAAGCGCATTGCCCATCACACGATGATCATCGGCCGAGCGTCGAAATTAAACAAGGATATCGGTGCATCTTAATTAAAGACTGGGCAGGATGTTCTCTTGAGAGCATCTTGCAAGCCATCGGCCTTCGGACGGAAGACCTCTTCTATGATCCCCCGCGTTCCTCCCGAAAAAGTGAACCGTTGCAGGAAAAAGCCAACCTTCGCTGGAGGTGGGATTGGCGGCGACAGGTGAATGAGATCACAACCCTGACGGAACTCCAAGCGGGGTTGTCTCAAGATTTTTTGGATCAAGTGAAAAACCTGGATGCGGAAAACCTGAGCGATGACCAACGGGACTTCTTACTTGAGCGAATCGCCTTAGCTTTTAGTTGGCTCCGACTGAGTGAAACATCGGCGGACCTCTGCTTTGATATCGCCCACCGGCAGCGGCAAGAGGAAGGCTTACCCCATGGCTAAAGAAGCGACATTTGAAGAAACAAAAAAAGCGGCGGAGCGGTTGACGTTCAATGGGGATAGTCCAGAGGAACCTGATACGCAACTCATGCTGAGCAACAGTATCGAGACCATACAAAGCACCCTAATTAAATACATCGACTTCGTGCATCCGGCATTGGCCACTGTTGTCAGTCTCTGGATCGTCCTAGCCTTTTGCTTCGACTCGTTTCAGTACTGCGGATATCTGGCCTTGCGAAGTCCGACGCCACGGTGCGGAAAAACTCGGCTCTTGAAGCTGATTGCGCTCTTTCTTGGTGTGAAGATTACGGCAATTCCCACAGCGGCCACCATTTTTCGGAGCAACCAGAAAGAGCTGATTCTCGATGAAGTCGATCGGTTGGGAAACCGGGATAAAGAAACTTTTGGGTTGGTGTTGGCGGTCCTCAATTGCGGGTTTGAACGGGGAGCCACGATTGACCGCTGCGAAAAAGTTAAGGGGGGGAATTTTATCGTGAAAGAATATGATGTCTTTGGACCGAAGGCGCTGGCTGGCATTGAAAGCTTAGCTGATACCTTGGCAGATCGATGTTTCCAGCTTCCCATGCAACGGACCAGTAAGCGCCCGCCACGACTCAATTTACGAAGACTCACGCCAACGGCCGATGACCTGCAGCGGCAGCTTCGATTATGGTTCGCACAAAAGACGGATGAGATCGAAGACCTGTACGGGAAGCTCCCTGATGAACTCCACCCACTCAAAGATTTTGATGATAGATTCCAAGATATTTCAGAGCCCTTAGTGGTGCTGGCAGGGCTGGCCGATACTGAACGCGGGGAAGGGTCTCATCTGCTGGATGACCTGATTGCCGGCCTCACGTTATGCGCTGGGAAGCGGCAGGCCACCGGGAAGGAGTCGTCCATTATTGCCTTCCTTGGCCTGATCGACAGGGAACTCGGCGTCCAAGATGAAAAATTTATGAATACCAGTGATATCGTCGGATGCTGTCTTGAGCATGAAGACCTGGCCTGGGTGGAAAACGGGAAGCGGCTGGCAAACCTTCTCAGACCATTTGACTTGTTTGCCACGCCTAGCCCGACAGGTCAGAAACGCGGGTACTGGATTAAACGGGAATGGGTTGAGCAATGGAAGGCCACGTATCCCACCCCAGAAAGTGACGCATAATGACCCACTTTTTCTGTCTATTCTTCTATATCCCCCCCCTGGAAGTGTCAAAGCGTCCAATCGCCTGTATTCATGCACCTTTTCGCAGCTTTAGAAGTGTCAAACGGGGGATAACACTTGACGCTTATAAAACGGCCAAACGCCGCTCTAGTATTAATGATATGACAGTTTGACACATTGAAAGGGGGGATAAAGGCAATGAACACAAAAACAGACCTTATTCAACGGACGATGGACCTGTTGTTATCCACAAAGCCAAAAGCCAATGACCAGACCCCGGACCCCGTTGACGTGGTTCCCTCAGACCTTCCTTTCAAAGTCGGTGACACGGTTACCTACAGGACTCCGGGGCCGGGTACCTGGCCGGCGTGGACAGAACATACCGGTACGGTCCAGGCGATTGATCGAACTTACGAGATGGTGCTCATCATTCCAGAAACGGAAGCCGGTACTGAGTGGCGGTGGGTGGCCTGGTGTTATGTCACAAAGCAGGTGACGCATGAAAAGTAAGGTGGTGGATATTCACGAAGCCTCGAGGGTGGAATTTAACGAAGCCCTGCGATGGAAATTTTCACCATGTCCAACTTGCAAAAGCCGGGAGGGGTGGCGGATCGGTTCAAAATGGTGCCTGAATTGTTTGGAGTGGAGGGCACAAAAACCAGTTTTACAGAAGCACAGGCATCGGCAACTACAATCTTGAAAGGAGCATCGACATGGACGCGAATCAAATTCGACAAGAGATTTCCAAACTCGGTGACAAGGAGAAAACCAAGCAGGTGGTTGAATGGCTGCATGACCATCTCCCGAAGTTTGAAGGCTTGGGCATTCCTTCGGACTCCATCACCAACGCCTTGCAAGTTGAATTGATAGAGCGAGCCTGTGCAGCTCGTAATAAGATCCAAATGGGGGAATGGTTTGCCAATGTCGGGGGGTTGCTCTTAGCCGCTCATGCGGCTGGGGTAGACCTGGAACGCGGCGGGCAAGTCCCGAATCATCACCTGTCCCTTGAACTCATAAAATATGCGGTCGGGCGGTTCCTGGGAGAAGGGGGCGATCCGGCAGGCTTGCGGGATTTGCTCATTGCCATGGTCAATGATTTATCGACCCAACCACCACCACCCAAGCCGGATGTGAATTGAATTTTTTTAACAGGACGTTTGACGTTTTTAATTGTCAATAATAAATTCGATGAGATATACTGAACCTAATTCCGGGCTACATCTTCACGATGATGTCCGGGAGAGCCTTCATGGGAAACTTTGGAGGCACCTACCATACACGATTTGCAGCGGGATGTTGCGAATCACTCAGCCAGCGGGACGTTGGCTGAATCCAAATTCAACACACAATTTAAGTCAACAATTCCGTTCGCCATGGGGTGAACTTGAGGAGAAATTATTATGGAAGAATTAAAGAAATTAATTTTGGAAATCATGGAAACCGTCAAAGTGATGCAAGCCAAAAATCAAGGCAAAAATGACAAGTTGCAGGCGCATATCGATAGCCTGCAGAGCCAGGCGGATGACCTAAAAAAACAACTCGTCAATCTGGAACTCGGGGGAAGTGGTGGTGGGTCTCGCAACACCAAGGGGAACCAAGACCAGTATCAAAAGTTTGTCGCCCTCGTGAAGGGACTCCGCGGCCAAGATATCGGGCACATCGGGCCTCGTGAGTATGAAGGCCATAGAAACGCGGTAGGCTCTTACCTGAAATTGGGATTCGAAGGACTCTCAGGAGACATTCGAAATGAACTCTCAATTAGCAGCGATCCCAACGGCGGCGTGTGGATCGTTCCACAGTTTGATCCAATCCCCCGTGAGAAATTGTATGGGTTAAACCCCATGCGGGCCGTTTCCGATCACATGGATATCATGACGGGGGATGGGTTCAAGGGCTTAGCCGATGACGAAGAATTTATGTCCGGCTGGGTTGGCGAGCACGATTTGAGAGATGAAACCGATGCGGGCAAGCTCATGGAATTTGAGATCCCACTTCGCGATCAATACGCGCTCTGCATCATGACTAATCGACTGGTCGATTTCGCGCCGCTCAATGTATTGGGATATGTGGAAAATCGCCTGGATAAACGATTTAGGCGGACTGAAAACAAGGCCTTTATTGCGGGAACCGGGATTACCCAACCTCGGGGATTTTTGGACCATGCCGGGAACGCCACAACCCAAAGCGATGAAGGGCAAGATTCGCGTCCGTCCGATAAGTTGCAATATCTGCCCGCAGGGGGCGCGGATTTTCCGACAGTGAGTGGCCTCACGGCAGCGGATGATCCTTCCGCGCTCATCGACCTCCGAGCCTCATTGAATGCGGAACTTCGACCGGGCGCGGTGTGGCTGATGAATAGCCAAACTGAAGCCCGACTCTCGAAAATGCGGGATGAAACAGGGCGGTTTCTGTTCATTCAATCCTTGGTGGCTGGGCAGCCGAACAGCCTGCTCGGGGCTCCGGTTGTGATTGCCGAATCCATGCCGAACATTGCCAGCAATAGCCATCCCATCGCCTATGGAAATTTTGAACAGGGGTTTTTGATTGTCGATAAACCGGGCTGGCGGGTTGTGCGCGACATGGTGACCACGAAGGGCAAAACGAAAATTTTTGCTTACAAATATTGCGGCGCTGATGTGGTCGACTACCGCGCAATCAAGTTGTTGCGGATGAGTGAAAGCTGATGTTCGCCGGACCTCTCACGCTAGTTTTTTCCGATTGTCGTCTCTCGTCCAGCGGCACCCGGCTCCTTGCTAGCATGACGGGCATCCCTCCGGCAGACTGAAGCAGGCAGATGGGGCAACCTGTCTGTCTGCATTCAGATTGCTCCAGGCTGGAACATGAGGAACGGTAGCGGTCCTTTGTGTGCAGTTAGTTTAATAAAGTAACCATGGATACGGTGAACATTGGTGAATGTTCTGGTTTCTATGTAAAGCTCGCTGGACCGGTGATGGAACCTTTCCGTATGCGTGCCCCACTTTTTTTGAAAATGAGTTAAGGAAATTCTGCTGATGACCACAATTCCCAGGGCACCAGGGCATTTAAGCCCATCGGTCAAGCGGTGGTTTCGACAAGTGACGGGTGCCTATGAAATGGATGAGTCGACGATACGGATTCTGGTAGCGGCCTGTGAATTATGGGACAGGGCGTATGAGGCAAGGGAAGTTCTTGATGTGGAAGGCCTGACCTTCAAAGATAAATTTATGAACCCGCGAAAGCATCCCTGTGTGGATATCGAAATTAATTGTAAGTTGGCATTTAGTAAGTTGCTGAAGTCGATCGGCTTGCCATCGGAGGATCCGCCGGCACCAGTTCCGGGAAGTCGGTCACACAAGAAAGGAAAAACATCGTGAGTATGAAACTGCAAAAGCGTCGAAGTCTCACGAGCGGCTTGTCCATGGAGGATGAATTGAAGGCGTGGTCGATGACGTTCCGGTTTGGCCGGGATTATTTCCGCACCTTGAAGGCGGTGGACGTCGACCAACAAACCGACTATGCACACTTTCTCGAACGGGCGGGTGAAGCCTGGGCACGATTAGGAACACTCTTCATGAGTACCTGGACACCCACGGCCAATAGGCAGGTACCATGGGCTTTAGGTGAATTCGGACAACCGGAATGACGTATCACTCACCTGACGAACTCGGGCACCTGCTCAAATTGTCAGTCAAAACGATTTACCGCTATCTGCAGCACCATGAATTCCCCAACAGGAAAATTATTTGTCGAAGCTACCGGATTCCACAAAGTGACGTCGATGCCTTCCTTGAACGCTGCACCTTCAACAGAAAGGAACCCACGCCATGATGATTGACTCCATTCCTACCATGACCTGTGCCTATTGTGGCTGGAATTTGAAGATGAGCCTGGTAGAAGATTCCCGCCTTCCTTTGTGTGGGCCTTCTATTCGGATCGGCTTTCTCTGTGAGTCCTGCGGCCAATTAGAAGCGCCATTTCCGCCTACCATGACATTCTCTCATGCGGAGAATTGAGTTATGAAAATTTTGGCAGTGCAAGCTTATGGGGATTTATCGGTATCAGCCGTAGGTTTCGTCGAATGTTTTACTTTTTCCTGCGTCTTGCCTTTTTCGGATTTTTGGGAGTTGATCTGTACCAGTAATCTTTAGGTTTCTCTAACACTATTTTCTTTAGAATGACGTCGAAAATTTTTGGTATTTTCTTCTGTACGTGGATCTGAACATGTTTAATCAAATCCAAAAACGAGTGATCGTCTATACGGTCATCCTCGAAATCAAGCCGATGTAATTCTGGATAAAGGTGCAAACCTATATTTTTATCTCTTATTGGAGGAAGCACCAATCGTGCTTTGCCAGTATCCCAATTCCCTATGCCTGAATGAGCAGCAAGTGTATTGCGATAATTCATTACGCGATCATGTCTTTCATGGTACTGAATAGGCAGATTAGATTTCTCTAATTTCACGCCTCGTCCGTCGGCTTGAGTGAAGCACTTTCCATAAAAAATTAAACTGGAAAAGAATAGACTTTTGACTATACGATGATTTTTTTCATCGCCGATATCTCCAGAGTGAAAGCGATCTTGATTCGGTTTGGCAGGACTGGATTCCTTTTGTGGGCAGAGTTCATAGGCTTGGCGTAACCACCCTTCAGCATCTTCAAGGTCCTTCATAATTAACGAATAGCCAATGTACTGCTTTGCTAATGGCCCTTTAATTAAATCTGTGGAACATTGCTTGCCTTTGTAGTAGTAAAGGTACTGCTGTTCTCCAGTCTTAGGATTAATACTCCATTCAATTTTTAAATGGTCTATAAGTGGCGGCATTTGTTGAATAACGGGCAAATGTGAACGAATTATTTGAACGGGTTACTTGCTTTTCGGCAGGATGCCTTTCTTTTCTAAGTCCAGAAGCTTTTCTTCGATCAACGCTAAAATCAGATCCTTTACGGTACGTTGTTCAGCGGCAGCGGCCATCTTCAATCGGTAAAACGTATTTCTCGGAATATTACGTAGGTTGAGATTGGCGGGTTTGTCCTCTGGCGGCCTCTTTGGCATGGGGTAACCCTACCATATTTGTCATAGAGCAAGAAATAGCACTTGACGGCATAACGCAGCATATGTAACATACCGTTAACTGATACATCAGGCGTTCTTGAAAGGGGGTGATCGAATGAAAATGGAACGAGTATTTATTCAGTTACCCAAGCCGATGAAGGCCAAGCTGGACAGCCTGAAAGCCCAAGGCTACACGGCAAGCGGGTTTATCCGGGCACTGCTAGAGCGGGAATTCAACCAACCCAAAGCCAAGAAAGGAGCCTAGGCCATGGGCACGAAGCGGCCCGGACCGATTCCGCTAGGCGTCGGGCAAAAGTTTTCTCAATTGGTGGCCGGCCTTCGCCTGCTTCGAGTGCTGGCCTCCCAGCCGTTAGATGTGCAGGACGCCACGAAGATCTATGGCGTACATCGTCGGGCTTTCTATCGGTACCTGCGAGCCTTCCGGCTGGCCGGCATTCCCATTCAGTTTCGATACAGCAAGACGGGACCGAGCAAAGAATATTTTCTCTTTAAAAAAGATTGGGCGCAATTGGTAGGAAAATAACTCTTCACCCTTCACCAAGGAGCATTCCCATGAAACGAGTCATTGACGGCAAAATCTACGACCCCGACAAGACAGAAATGGAGCCGTATGTGTTAGCGAAGATGAAGGAAGAGGTGGCCAAAGAGGTGGCCAAGACCGTCAAGGCCGAGATGGCCAAACTCAAAAAGGAGTCGCGGCGCTCAGCCCGGAAGCCATGACCGCGGCGGGTTTTCGAACTGGAAGAAGCCTGAAGCCATTTATCCCCATTCATCATTTCACCCAACCAACAAGGAGCGTGAGCCATGAAAAAACTACGAAATGAAGTGTGCTATGCCGTGGCCTGTGCCTGCGAGGACTGCCAAGAAGACGTCGGATCGGATTTTAAGATTTTAGGGTTTCTCCATCCATTGCTTGGGGATGCCAGGAAAGAACTGAGAGAGCGTAGAAAGACCCATGATGAGTCGGTCTTTCTGGTGAGGGAAACCCTTGAACCGTTGCACCAGATCCCACAGAAGTCCATACACAGAAAGGCGGTGTGAGCCATGGCACGACCAGGAAGACAGGATCGAGGGTTGATGAAGCAGACGGACTCCCAAGGAAAAAGCGTGTGGAGTGTTCGCCTGTATCATGAGGGCAAAGAGCGGCGGTTTGGATCCTTTCCCACGAAGACCAAAGCCCGAGAGTTTTACGAAAAGGCGAAGATGGAGCAGAAGGAAGGCCGGTTCTTTCCGGAACGGTACCAACACGGCGGCTATGACACAGTGGAAGCGGTAATCGAGCGATACTTGGCCACTGCTACCACCAAAAAGGCCTATAAGGATGAACAATTCTTTGGTACATGGTGGAAAGCCCGGTTTCACGATCAACGGTTGAACGCCATTACCCCGCAACGGATCGAAGAGGCCAAGCAACACTTGTTGAAAGAGAAAAAATCACTCGGTCGGGTGAACCGTTATCAAGCCTGGTTGCGGCACGTCCTGAATGTGGCGATTCGTGACGGGAAGTTAACCACGAATCCCACGGCCAAGGTAAAGATGCTGAGGGAATCGAAAGGGAGAACCAGGTTTTTAAGTCCCGAGGAAGAGGGCAAGCTGATTGAATCCTTGGGGCCGGTGTATGGACCCTATGCCCGGTTTGCCATTTTGACCGGCTTGAGACAATTGGAACAGTTCCGGCTTGAATGGTCCCATGTTGACCTGGAACGCGGGTTGTTGACCTTGCCGGTGACGAAAGCCGGGGATTGTCAATATCTGCCTTTGAATGAGGAAGCCAAGGCGATTCTTCGAAGCCTGGATTCCTGGCAGCGGTCCCGGTGGGTGTTTCCCTGCAGGACCCAGGCGAACCCGAAGAAACCGGCGACACACCTTGACCCTTGTAATTTTATGCGCCTGTATCGGGCGGCGGTGTTGGATGCCGGGATTGAATGGGTGTCCTGGCATGACCTCCGGCATACCTTCGCCAGTCGATTGGCCATGCAAGGGGTGCCCTTGACCACGATAGCGGCCTTGCTCCGGCATTCCACAACCAGCCTCGTGAAACGATACGCGCATTTATCCCCAGCCTATTTACAGGGGGCCATTGAGGAAGTGTCACGGTTTGGGAAGGTGGAACCGGGAGACGAGAAACAGGGATCAGAAGTCCCTGTTTTAAATGGAACCGTGACAAAAACCGGAAACGCGGGAAGTGAGGAAGGGGAGAAAGTCTCGTAAGTGGTTGAAAGTATTGGAGCTGGCGAGAGGAATCGAACCTCCGACCTGCGGTTTACAAAACCGCTGCTCTACCGATTGAGCTACGCCAGCTCGGCAAATATGGAGCTTATCATACCAAAGGGTT
>WHTE01000120.1 GCA_009377845.1 Nitrospirales bacterium
TAAAACTCATGACGTATCCGCAGAGGGCCATGCCCCCCAACGGAGCGAGAAGCATCAGAAAAAGAGCTGGTTGCAGAAGGCTCACAATCACCAGCATTCTGGCAAACATGGTGCTGGATGCGCCAAGGATGGCCATCGCTCCCGGCAGGGCCAGACCTGGGGCCTCCCGTGTTTGAGTGGCCATGCTCATGGTGACGGCGGTTGACGACACGAATCCTCCCAGAATGCCCGTCGTCGCAAGGCCTTTATTGGGACCGATGACTCGTGTGCACAGATATCCCAGAAAACTGATGCCTGCAATGAGGATGACCATGATGCCCGTATGGAAGGGGTTGAGGACATCCAGAGGGCCAAAGGTGCGATTCGGGAGGAGGGGCAAGACCACGAGGGACAAAATGACGAATTTTGCGGTGGCGTAGATATCATCATCGGAAACCTGTTGCACCACATGATGGAGTCGTTCCTTTAATGACAACAACGCCATGACGACCCCTGCGCTGCCGACGATGAGGAGATACCGATCCGGGGCATCAAGCGGGAGGGCGGGTAGTAAGGCGAGGACTCCCAGGAGAAATGTGAGCAAGGCTGCGAGTGGGGTGATGATCCCAGGGTGATCCTTCCGGCTCCATTCCTTGTCGTATGAAACAGCCAGGAGCGCGCCAAGAACCAGTAACGTGGCAATAATGGGCCACACGCCGAGGACCTGGGATAAAAAAGCCGACATGGCTCCGGCGAGGGCGATCAAGGGAAACGTCCGCACTCCGCCGAAGCTGGTTTTTCCCTCCATGCCACGATCCTGCTGACGTTCCAAGCCAATCAAGGCCCCTGCTGCGAGGGCCACAAGAAAGCCCAGAAATGATTCTTCAAAAGTAATCATGGTCGGGTATTATTGACACGTTGGTTCAGAGTATGATGATGAGCCCGATTCATTTCTCTGTTGTTCATTCAATTATCAGAGAAGCAAGAATCGGGCTCATAGACAAGCACCATGCCTATGAATTCATGGTGAGGACTGCTGCACCTTGGATCGTTCCAGCCTTCAATTGTTGCAGGGCGATGTTGGCTTGAGCGAGAGGAAACGGCACGGTATGGGTGCGAATGGGAATGGTTGCGGCTTCCTGTAACAGGTCCAGTCCATCCTGCCGGGTATTGGCGGTGACGCTCTGGAGTGTTCGTTCTTGAAAGAGATCGAGTGTATAGTCCAGGGATGGAATGGGCGTCATGTAAATGCCGGCCAAGGCGAGTGTGCCTCCCTTTTCCAATGCCCGAAGTGCCGGGGGCACCAGGTCGCCAGCCGGAGCAAACATAATTGCCGAATGGAGTGTGTCCGGCGGCCTATCGGAGGCATCTCCGACCCATACGGCTCCAAGCTGCCGGGCCAGGGCGCGGTGTTCTTCCCTCAAGGAACACACATACACGGAACAGCCCCAATGGCGGGCGATTTGAATCGTGATATGCGCCGAGGCGCCAAAACCGTATAATCCCAGACGCTGTCCGGGTGTGATGCGACTGCGGCGCAAAGCCCGATAGCCGATGATGCCGGCACACAAAAGCGGGGCGGCTTCCTGATCGGTAAAGATGGAGGGAATCGGGTAGGCGAATCGTTCGGAGATCATCGCGTATTCGGCATAGCCACCATGGACATGATATCCGGTAAAGGTTGCATGCGCACAGAGATTTTCCCGACCGGTTTGGCAGAATTCACACGTTCGGCAGGTGGCCTGGAGCCAGGCAATTCCTACTCGATCACCTTCTTGAATCTGCTTGACTCCCTGGCCCACTCGATCCACGATGCCGACGATTTCATGTCCAGGGACAATTGGGCGGGTGGACGGGGGAAGTTCGCCCTCGATGACGTGCAGATCGGTGCGGCACACCCCGCAGACAGTTACTTTCACCCGCACTTGACCGGGTCCTGGCTCGGGGAGGGGCAGATCACGCATCTGTAATGGATTGGTCGTGACATCGCCCTCGTGTTCGAGAATCATCGTTCGCATCACACACTCCTCTGCGGAGAAAATTTAGATTTCATTATTCAGGCCTTGGACGACCAGTTGATGTTCTGGTGATAACCTATCCAAATTGTCATCCTGAGCCGGCGGCGAAGGATCTAGGCCCAGGTGGGAAACGTTCCAAGCAGAGCATTCATCAGGCATGGTCTGGCAACTGAATTTCAGATTATTACAAGTCATCATCTGTAAAAAACTTAGATTTCACCGTGCAGGCATGAGACGAATACGTGATGGCCTGGTGAAGCTTCCTCCCGGTTGTCATTCTGAGCCCATGGCGAAGAATCTGTGCCCAGGTGGAGCAGTCATGGTTCACCCAGATCTTCGTTTCTTTTAAAATAGCAGGGTCTCCCAAGACGTGGGATTTTCTTTGATCGTTCACCATCAGCAGTCCGTGTCTGACCGGTGACACCCTAACTTTTGCGAATCATCATAGCCTATCCATCGAGACAGGTGAAGGTCAGTCAAGCACACAAACATGAAGAGATACAGGCAGAGAGCCACTAGAGTTCGTCCCAACGAACCGCTCTGGAAGATCGGTTCGAGGCAAAAACCGTTCACCCGTCGATTCCGATGGATTCGAACATTCCCATTCAAGATGATCTTGGTTCTCATCGGCCTCTATGTCGGATTTGAAATTCTGACGTTTCCCTTTCTCTCGATAGCCCGGTTGCCCACTGAGAACCCGACAGAAACTGCACTCATGCGGCAACGGATAGAGGAAGCCCACGATCAAGGAAAAACCCTGAAGATCGATTATCGATGGACCTCGCTCTCCCATGTGCCGCGCCACGTTCGCATGGCCGTGCTGGTGTCCGAGGATGGGACTTTTTATTCCCATGCCGGAATCGATTGGTATGAAGTCTGGGAGTCCGCTGCCACCAACTGGGAAAAAGGACGGATAGTTCGCGGTGGATCGACCATTACTCAACAATTGGCCAAGAATTTGTATCTCTCGACCTTCCGGGATCCGATTCGCAAATTGAAAGAACTCATCATCACCTGGATGCTGGAAACAACCTTGAGTAAGAAGCGTATCCTTGAAATCTATCTCAATATTATTGAATGGGGACACGGGGTATTCGGCATCGAGGCGGCGGCACAACGCTATTTCCACAAACCGGCCTCTCAACTCACGATGGAGGAGGGTGCCCGTTTAGCGGCAGTCATTCCCAGTCCCCTTCGGCACCGACCGACTGAGAACACGTCTTTTCTGGAAAAGAAAAAGAAGGTGATCCTTCATCGCATGTCCACCCGCTAAACCGGAACGAACGTCCCGCAACAACAAGTGAAGAAAGTCAAACGGCTAAATTATTCAACTTTCTCCCGTTGACCAAGGAGATAAGGCGGATTTTCAGATTCAAAGGACAGAAATATATTGCCGGATATGCGGAAAAAAAGTGCAAGTCCCGATTATTATCCTGGACCGGATTGGACCCTCCCCAAAAACGCTGGCGATGCGTATAATTTGGTTGAACCATAGACCGAGCGGGTTCACACTGTTTGCCCGGGTTTGCCCCTGATTAGCATCTTCCAGTGAATCTATGCAATCTGTTCCCCATGTGGAATAGAATTGTGTGCGAGTAATTTCCATGTGAATACCGTTCTCGTTTTGGGATCCACTTTCAATGCGACCCACTGGTTGTCATGATCACGGGCTTCAACGATGTACCAGTGGTCGTCGTACCGAACATTAAAAACTCGATAACGCTGTTGTTGTAGCCAGGAAAATATTTGTCCTGGTGTATACCAGGCATGTGGTTCTCGAGGAACGTTTACCTTATTCATATGCTCTCCCTGGGGGGCTGCCTCAGTGAAGGTCTTCTAATTGCTATTTATTCAAAACTACTCTGGTTTTTATGTTGTCATATTGCATGTGCCGGTCCTCAATCAAGATAATGTTGCTTAACCCTCCATCAGTTGATGGAGGTTTAAGCTGGTATCCCTTACCCCCTAATGCAGTTGAAACTGACTTAAGTTCCGGCTTGATGGCTTCACACCGTCACTTGTTTTGGCCGTATCGGAATGGTTCCGTTGAAACTGGCTAAAGTCCTGACTTGAGGCTTTCCCCACCTCGACCCGTTCCACCTCAACTTCTGTTGTTCCCCAATCCCGGTCGATTTCTCCCGATATTCGTAGTATCGTTTCCGGTTTGAGGGGGACCTTTGGCCAATGTTCGTGATCAATCTCGACGATCATGGTACCGGTGGCATCCTTGAAAAGGTATCGTTCGTCGCCCAGTTGGCGAAGAATGGTGCCGGTAAGTGCAACGCGGGAATCATCAACAGCCTCTTGAGCGGCCGACACCGTCATCAGGCCGGCATGTCTTGATTCCTCAAATTGCGCCCAGAGAGTGAGAGTACTCAATAAGAAAAATCCGATGGTCATGAAAAGAATGTGTTTGCTCATGATGCTTCTCCTTGGTTGAATAAAGGTTGTTAGTGAAGTCTCCCAATGCCTGTTTTGAGGATAGGTCAACCTCATTTGAGTAGTAGGGACGATCATCTTTGGGAATTGTACTTCTTGCATCCTGAGGACACGCTGAACAGGAATTTCAGCCTGTTGTAAGGTTGGCCGTGATAGGATTTGTTCCAGATAGGTTTTCCGTATGCTCGCAAGGAGAAAGGAGGGGGAGAACATGAGGCATAATCTGCAGAAAAAATCGAGGAGCGATTTGATCCTACTGGCATGGATTTTCGGGTTAACTATAGGCCTGTTTGGACTTTTGCCACCGGCGTATCCGGATGACGAGGGCGTGGGGTATCAACGGTTGAAGGCTGAAGTCGTTCCGGTCGAACGAGTCTTTCAAAAGGTCCAGACGGAGTTTGAAGGTATTATTCTGGAATTGGAATTGGAAGACGAGGAGTCGCAATGGATCTATGAAGTCAAATTGCTGACCCCTCAGGGCAATGTTCTCAAAATCGAATACGATGCCAAAACGATGGCTCTTCTCAACGTCAAAGGTCGTCGGGATCATTCACCATGACGAACACTGTTCAGCGGGCGTTAATCTTATGAGGGTGCTGGTTGTTGAGGACAATCTACAAGTATCCAGGCAATTAGCCGATGCCTTGAAGCGAGGAGGTTATGTCCTGGATGTGGCCGCGGATGGCGAGGAAGGGGAGTTTCTGGGACAGAACGAATCCTACGATGCCGTCATTCTCGATCTGGGTCTTCCGAAATGTGAAGGATTAAAAGTATTACAACGCTGGCGTCAAGAGGGCCGTAACATGCCCATTCTTATTTTAACTGCGCGGGATACCTGGAGGGAAAAAGTGATGGGATTACGTGCCGGTGCCGATGATTACCTTGCCAAACCTTTTGAAGTCGAAGAAGTTGTGGCGCGGGTAGAGGCTCTCATCCGACGGGCTTCCGGTCATGCCAGCTCCGTTCTTACCTGGGGAGCGGTTACCCTTGACACAAGTAGCCAACGGGTAACCCTCCATGGGAACTCCGTGGAATTGACGGCGCTGGAATTTCGCACTCTATCGTATTTCCTCCATCATCCCAATGCGATTTTATCTAAAACTCAACTCACGGAACATATCTATAACCAGGACTTTGATCTTGATTCCAATGTCATTGAAGTCTTAATCAATCGGTTGAGAAAGAAGCTTGGCCCCTCGTTTATCAGCACTCACCGGGGGAAGGGTTATCAGCTTACGGATATCGATAGTGAAACGTAATACACTGGCCCTGCGCCTGCTGATCATTTCAAGTGTTTGGGTGGTGCTGACTCTGATGGTCGTCGGCCTGCTCTTAATCTTTCTCTTCCGTTCCCATGTGGAACGCCGTTTTGATGATTTCTTGTTTGATCAACTCAAAGGCAATATTGCGGCCAGCGAAATCTCCCCTACGGACGGAGTGTTGCATATGACATGGGTTCCGTCCAATCTCCGTTTTCACCGCCCCTTATCCGGTTGGTATTGGCAGATACTCGAAAATGGAACATTGCGAGCCCGCTCACGCTCCCTATGGCAGCATACCCTTACGGTGACCGATCCGGGTATCGGTACCGGTTTGCAACACCAGATTCTCAAGGACCCGGTCGGCATGACGTTACGTGGCCTCGTTGAAAATGTCACGCTTCCCGAATCCGATGCCTCATTCACGTTTGTGGTGGCTGGCCCAGTTTCCAATATTGAGCAGGATGTCCACGAATTTTCCACAATGTTGTTGATCACATTACTGGCATTGGGGGTAGGGTTGGTGGGTGCCGTGTTCTTCCAAATCAGGATCGGGTTGCGGCCACTGGCCCGGTTACAACAGGCTTTGGCGGAAACCCGATCGGGAAAAACGGCGAGGCTTCCGGAATCTTTCCCGGGGGAAATTCAACCCGTTGTGTCAGAATTGAACGCGCTCCTGGATCATAATGCGGCCGTGCTGGAGCGAGCCCGTACGCACACCGCGAATTTGGCCCATGCGCTGAAAAATCCTTTGATGGTCCTTACGAATGAAGCTCATGCCATGAAAGGGGAGCGGGGGTGTCTTATGGAAGAGCAACTTGAGAACATGACCCATTCGATACAGCGGTATCTTTCAAAGGCACGAATGGCTGGGGCAAACCGATTGCCGGGAGTCCGGGCGGTGGTTGGGACGATAGCCGAGGATTTACGTTTTACTATGGAACATCTTTACAAGGAGAAAGATCTCGATATTCAACTGGTAGGACTGGAAGAGGTCTCTTTTCAAGGCGATGAACAGGATTTACAAGAAATGTTAGGCAATGTGATGGACAATGCCTGCAAATGGGCCAAAACGGTGGTCCAGGTTCGTGGAGAGCGGACGGCGAACATCTGGCGGGTGATTGTGGAAGATGATGGTCCTGGGATTCCCGAAGGCCAGGAAGCAGTGGTGCTCCAGCGTGGACGCCGGCTCGATGAAGCCGTACCGGGTAGCGGATTGGGACTCGACATCGTCCGTGATATAGCCCTGTTGTACGGCGGTGCTCTCTCCTTGGATCGGTCTTCGTTGGGGGGAGTGCGAGCCAGCCTTGAATGGCCGGCGATCACTGAAGCGGTGTGATGCAGGACTCCTGATCTCCTGGCTGAACAAACAACCTTTTTCGTTCCTTTCTGGGAACTCACAACGGGAGGCCTGGTAGACGTGTTGGCTCTCAGGGACGTGCGAAGTAAAGAACAGGAAGGTTCATTCATTGAGAAACGTAATTGACATGGATTTTTAGACACAGGATTAATGGAGACGAGGGGACAACTTATGACCAAGGAGATTCAAATCGTGAAGGTGGGGCTGGGCCTTGTGCTGCTGGGCCTTGTGCTGCTGGGCCTGGTGTTTGGCGTGGGAATGGGAATAATATTCGGCCTCAAAGAAGACTTCTTTAAAAGTTATCTTGCCCAAGGTATCGCCGCGAATCCCGAAGTGCATGATGCCAAAAGTACGGGAAAGATCTGGCGGTATGCCCAACGCGCCCACTTTCATGCGACGGGCATTGCAGCCTTTTCCTTGGGGCTCATCATCCTCATTATGTTTTCCGAAATGAAATCCACCTACAAGAAAGTGTCAGCTATCGCTCTTGGTCTCGGAAGTTTATATCCACTCTCCTGGCTGGCTATGTTTGTCCTAGCTCCGGTTATGGGGCGTGGACCTGCCCATGATCATATCCTTACGGAAATTTTAGCCTATGCGGGGGTAGGAGGGTTAGTAATCGGCGGCTATGTTCTCTGCGCCAACCTTTTTTTAGGATTCTTTCGCGTGAAGACTCCGTAAATTCGTAACTTCTATTTTGATAAAAAGTCAACGCAGACTCATTCCAAACGTATTGTTTGGACTCAATCGGAAAAATTCACAAATTCGGGAGTTTCAATTGGCAGAAGACAAGGAATCACTCGGCGTGAAAAGGTTAAGGCTGATCTTCAATACGAGATGTATTCAGATATTACCGGTATTTGAAGAGAAGATTGATAGAAAAGTTGCTAAATACCCTCTGCTTGAGGGGAAGAGATAGCCTGCACACGAATATGGTCGTGTTCGCTTAATCCATCTTTGATTTCAACCATGAGGCCATCGGAGAGGCCAACTTGAATAGTGCGGGTTTCGAACGCATGCGAAGAGTTTTCGACATATATCGTAGGTTGATCATCAATGAAGGTGAGATATTGTTCGGGAATGGCCAGGACGTTTTCCCGGCGATCGGTCACGATATCCGCCGTTGCACTGTACCCCGCTCTGACAAAAAGCTTCGGATCGAGATGCAACCCGGCCCGGATTTCAAAGGTGATTCGGCCATCCTTGGAGGTTGTAGCCTTGGGTGCAATGAATTCGATATGGCCTTTCAGAATTTTTTCAGGAAATGCCCCGACCGTTATGTCGGTCGGCATATCGATCACAAGTGTTCCCGCATCAGGTTCATCCACCTGGCCTTTAAAGATCAAATCTGTCATATCCGCAAGTGTAACAATCGTGGTTCCTTCGTTGAACGTGTTGGATTCGATCACAAATGTGCCGACTTCAATTGGACGTTCAAGCACCACCCCGTTGATGGTAGCCCGAATGTCGGAGGCGCTACGCCCGAGTTCTCTAGAGGCCCCGGTTTTCACGATTTCCACGTTCCGCTCGGCCGAGGCCAGGTGTTGTTCTGCCAACCGGAAATCGAGGTGAGCCTGGTCGTAATCGTGGCGGGTAATGGTCTCTTTTTGGAAAAGCTTGTTGTTTCGAAGGAATTGACGTTTGGCATGGTCGAAACGAACGCGGGCGTCCCGCAACTGAGTCTCCGCGACGCTGATCTCCATCGGATCGGGATAGGGCTCGATGGTGGCAATGAGGTCGTGCTTCTTCACGGTGTCACCGCGCTTCACTGCGATATGCTCGATGACCCCGGAAATTTGAGGTTTGATTTTCACTTCCTGCCGGGGAATGATCATTCCATTGGCGACCACCTTTTTCATGATGGTCGCACGAAGGGGGGTGGCTATCTGATAATTTTCCGCCGTGACAGATGAACGCAAGTAGAGAAAAAAGGCCGATGCCACGAGGATCGTGAACCCTAAAGCGGCTAACAGGATGGTGCGAATCACAAAATTTCTCCTGTGAGATCCCGGAATTTCTTCAGAGTTTATTCGTGCCGAAGCGCTTCGATGGGATGAATTCGAGCGGCATGCCGTGCCGGAATATATCCGGCTGTGACTCCACCCAAGATTAATACCACCAGCGCCCCGAAGGCCACTTTAAGGTCAACTTCCGGTTCTCGGAAGTACTCGGCCTCGATTCCGAACGAACGAAGCAATTCGATGACCCCGATTCCCGCAACCAGCCCCAAATAGCCAGAAATCAGTGTCAACATGAGAGCTTCCTGAAGGATCATGCCAAGGATCGTGCGTGGAGTGGCGCCTAGTGCCTTCCGGATGCCGATTTCCCGTGTTCGTTCCTTCACCGAAATAAACATCACGTTAGTTACGCCGACCAGTCCGGCAAAGAGGGTGCCCATTCCCACGACCGTCACAAATACATGGATTCCCAGAAATAAAGATTGAAATTTCTTATAGTCCTCGATCACATTCCAGATATCCAGTGCCCCATGGTCCACCGGCGAAAAGCGGTGGCGCTCTGATAACAGGGCGCGAACCCGCTCTTCATGCGGATAGGAATGGAAGCCGTCCTTAATCGTAAAGATCAGCCACTCAATTTCCGGGCTCGGATCGAACGATCGTTGGAAGGCGGTGAACGGGAGATAGATTCTTCGCAGTTCCCCCTCACCGCCCACATCGGTAAAAGTTCCGACAACGAGATAACTGGTCCCATGAATGTCGATTCGTTGCCCGACTGGAAGTTCGTCCTTGCCAAAGAGAATCTCAACCACCCGTGTTCCGATGACCGCTACACGCCTGGCTTCGGCGACGTCGAGCGGATTAAGCAACCGGCCTTCAAGCAGAATCGTTTTCTCGATCACGTTGTTGCCCGGATATATCCCCTGAATCTCAAAGGCTCCGGTTTTTTGGCCGAATTTGACGGGAATTTCTGTCTTGAGTTGTTTACGAGGGGTCAGGTTTTCGATGCCGGGAATGGCGGCACGCAAGGCTTCCAGGTCATGGATCGTCAAAATAATTGGTCTCCCCGGATTCAGTCCGGCATAGAGAATCGAAGCCTTTGCCCCGCGGAGCCAGATCGAGTTATAAGCATCATCCTTGAATATCTGGGAAATCCCCCGTTCCAATCCCTTTCCGATCCCAAGTAAGATGACAACCATCAAAATACCCCAAAAGACCCCGAAGGCGGTGAGAAAGGTTCGAAGCTTATGGCGGCGAAGGGTGACGAAAATGTCCCTCCAGTGATCGACGAACCCCATAAATCACACCAATCGCCCATCCCTGATTCGGACAATCCGCTTAGTACGACGAGCAACTTCTTCATCATGCGTGACCAGGATAATCGTGGTGCCCGCATCATGGAGGGTAGTGAACAAATCCAAAATATCACGGGAGGCGGCGGAATCGAGGTTACCGGTGGGCTCATCGGCCAGAATTAAACGTGGTGCGGTGGACAAGGCGCGAGCAATGGCCACTCGTTGCCGTTGTCCTCCGGATAATTCGGTTGGAAGGTGATGAAACCGTTCATTCAAGCCCATTTGATCGAGAAAAGATTTCGCCAGATTGGTTCGGACACTGAGGGATTGCCCCAGGTACCGAAGTGGCAGCGCCACATTTTCCACTGCTGTCAGGTGGGGCAACAGGTTAAACGACTGAAAAACAAACCCAATAAAGCGATTGCGGTATTGAGCCGCTTGATGCTCGGAGAGATTTTTAATCAAAATCCCATCCAACCAATACTCCCCCGCATCATAACTATCGAGAATTCCAAGGATGTTAAGGAGGGTCGATTTACCAGAACCTGAAGGTCCCATCAACGCAATAAACTCATTTCTTTTAATCGAAAAATCAATACTGTGCAAAATTGGAATTGAAGCTTTGCCCGCGCCATAAGATTTGTGCAGGTCACTCACTTGTAACATGGGCTGCATTAAGGGACCGCAAATAGCGGTTTACAGGGATGATTACAATATGATGGTTCTCGTATTCGCCCTGGCCACATTATAGTTCGCTTCCCCCACCACTTCTTTCAAATGCAGGATAAAGAGACAAAGTACCTCTAAAAGAGTAAGACGAATGAGCAGAGAAAAACCTGACCCAATTCGAGAGTCAATGGGCGAAAAGGGGCATACTTTTTAGCTTAAAACATTTTCTTGAAAGATTTATTCCGGGTTGCGCGGTTCACAGGGGGTTGACGAATGGGCAAAGTTTATAATAAGAATTACAATCAATATCAAACTTAAATTTTACCAGAAAAAGTTTCTTATTATCGTCAAGGACACTAGTTTCAGTTGAAAACATTCAATTAAAACACACCCATACCACTCTATTGCAGATAGTGAGAGGCTAGAGATCCGTGAGACCAAAGCCCGCGGTGCAATTGCACTTTGTGGGCTTTTTTTATGGGTAAAAAAGAAGATTCCCATGGGCAATCAAAACATCTTTCCGGGACTTGGCATGGGGGGATCAGCACGAGTAAACGGGGGACGTTGATCTTGGGAGCACACAAGGGCACCTACATGAAAAACACTCTCCCTAATATACGACGAAAATGCATAAGATCCATTTACATTTGGCCGAAATGTTTGATCAGCATAGACAGGATGTGAAACGATTTCTCATCAGTCGTGTCTCTTGTGAAGCGACCGCCGCGGATTTGACCCAGGAAACTTTTCTTCGG
>WHTE01000121.1 GCA_009377845.1 Nitrospirales bacterium
AACACCCGGTCCCGTAAATCCTGTGAATAGGCGTCCATCCCTTCTCCTCCATCGAGAGCGCAACGGACGCCATCATACAGATTGTATGCACTTAAATCAAAAATGCTCTAGCAACCTGGGTCAACCACCAACAAGGCATTCATCATCCCAATGTGGCCCTCTACGTTCCGCGCGTGCAAGTCCCTCAGGCCTCACGGAGATCTCATCCCCGCGAGCGGCACGATGGCTGGTGTGTTGGCAAGAACCGATCACAATCGAGAAGTCTGGAAAGCTCCGGCGGGAACGGAGGCCATACTTCAGGAAGTTCAGGGGGTAGAACAGACACTGACACAACTGGAAATGGGGCAACTCAACAGCTTGAGGATCAACCCCATCCGGCAAGCCTCACCATCACGGTATGTCGCGTGGGGTGCACGAACCCTGTCACCCAATGCGGAGTGGCAGTATCTTTCCGTCCGACACCTGGCGTTGTTTTCTGAAAACAAGCGTGCACAAGGGATTAGAATGAGTAGTCTTTGAACCGAACGACGAACCCCTGCGGGCTCACATTCGCCAAACGATTGACATGTTTCTCCATACACTACTCCCCCAGAGGGCCTTTCAAGGCCAAAAAGCCCAGGAGGCTTATTTTGTCAGATGCGGGCGGGATACCATCTCATCCTCTGACCAAACCGCCGGAGGAATCGGTAACATCATGGTAGGATTCGCCCCACTCAAACCGGCTGAATTCATCATTCTCAACATCCAGCAAAAAGCCAAATCCTTCCGCCAGGCCTGATCGCTTCTCATCTTAGAAGTTATCTCGGATATCTCTCTCTATTCAAACGGGAGAGTGGAAAGAATTTGGATGAAGATCAACCGGAAATCCGGGATAGGGGCATAGACATCATGACCCAATATCACGTTGTAACGATTGACAGATCACTTGCATGTCCGATGGGAGCCGCACCAAGTATTCCTGAAACGTACCGGACAAGGGATGCTGAAATCCAAGTGTCCTCGCATGGAGCATCACCCGTGGAATACCGATCTCCTTGACCCGGCACACCTTCTGATCGCCATACGCCTCATCCCCCAGGATCGGACAACCCAACGACGCCATATGAGCCCGAAGCTGATGCGTCCGCCCCGTGCGTGGGGACAACATCACATGTGAGGCAAGGTTCCCAAATTTCTGTGCGACCCGATACTCGGTGATCGCGCTCTGGGGTCTCGCCGTGTTGGATGAGATTTTTTTCCTCTCTACCCGATCCCGGCCGATGGCCATCTCGATCACCCCATGGTCGTGCCGGAGCACACCCCAGACGAATGCCTCGTACATCCGGATAATCGAGTGTGCTTCAAACTGTTCCGCCAATGCACGATGGGCGTGATCGGTTTTGGCGATTACCATCACCCCGGAGGTATCCTTGTCCAGCCGATGCACCAGTCCGGGCTTCGCCTTTCCACCATTAAGCGTTCCTGAATCCCCCTCGGCGTGAAAATGTGCCAGCAGCGCATTGACCAAGGTCCCCGACCAGTTACCTGACGCGGGATGCACCACAAGCCCCGCAGGTTTGTTCAGCACCAGCAGGGCATCATCCTCGTGAAGAATCTCCAAGGGCACCGCTTCCCCGTTGACCAGTAACGGTCCCGGTTGTGGTGTATCCATCGTAATGTGATCGCCAGGCTTAATTTTTTGACTTGGCTTCACAACCTGGGCGTTCACCCGGATACGCCCCAGCTCGATCAACCGTTGCAAGCCCGAGCGGGAAATATCCCGCTCACGGTGAACCAGAAATTGGTCAAGCCGTTTGTGCGTTTCCCCCGCGGTCACCACAAATTCAGTAATCATCTGTTTCGCCTGTTCCGCTTTCTCTGAATCTCAAAAATAGCAACGCCCTCTTGCCGATTTTTCTTTTTACCATAACCCTTGGCGACTCATCTTCTTCAAGACAATTGGAGTCGTTGACACAAAAGCTCTATAATCTGTCCCGAAATTCAGGCTCCCACCCCGATGTGAACTCTTCACCATATGAGGTCATGCCTATGTTACCGGACATTCTGGAAAAAGCTCGAACCGTGTTAACCGCTCCTGGAGCATTCTACCGCCAAATGCCCAAGTCGGGAGGGTTCCTGGAACCCATGTTATTTATGATTGTGATGGCGATCGTGGGTGTCATCATCTTCATAGCCTTGGGCTTCCTCGGGTTGGGAATCTTGAGTGCCCTTGGTGTCGGGATCGGAAGCATGATTTTTATGCCAATCATGGCCGTGGTTGGAAGCTTTATCGGCGCGGGGATCATGTTTGTCATCTGGAAATTGATGGGCACTCAGGAACCCTTCGAAGTGGCCTATCGGTGCGTGGCCTATGCCTCGGCTATTTATCCCGTCACTGCTCTCATCGGCTTGCTCCCCTATCTCGGATCCATCGCCGGCATTGCGTGGGGTATGTATCTGATGTTTGTCGCAACCAAAGAGGTCCATCAATTGAATGAAAAAACGGCTTCCATGGTGTTTGGCATCATGGGCTTCATTCTCATTGTTTCCAATGTCACCAGTGAGATGGCCGCCCGCCGGATGGCCACGGAATTTGAAAAAATGGGACCCGCCATGAAGAACATAGAAAATATGGAACCTGAAGAAGCAGGAAAAATGGTGGGTGAATTTCTCAAAGGTCTGGAAAAAGCCCAAACAAGAAAGCCGGCATCGGAAAAGGAATGAGGCGACAGGATGCCTGTATGACGTAATCCGGTTATATCGAATGGATCAATAGCCAGGCTTCATGCATCGTTGACGACCGGACCGGGAAATGTGCGATTCCCGGTAAATCAATAATTGATCAACCGCTTCCGTGTTTCCTCCGCCTCACCTCATCAGGGTTTTGCCCGGATGGCTGCGGCTTGTTGCTCACTGACCTCTGCTTCCTTCTCCCGGTCAGTTTTTCTGTAGAGCCGTGCCAAACTTTCAAGGGTAGTGGCCACATGGGGATGATCCGGGCCCATGGACAGTCTCCAGATCTCCAGTGCTTTATTATAGAGAGGCTCCGCCTCCTTGTACTGGCCTTGAGCATAGTACAACAGCCCGAGGTTGTTCAGGCTCGTGCCCACAGCGGGAGAAGCCTGGCCGAAGGCCTGTTCCCGAATCGTCAGCGCGCGTTTAAAAAGAGGCTCCGCCTCCGCGTACCGGCGCTGAGCATGGTGTAACAGCCCGAGGTCATCCAGGCTTTCAGCCACCGAGGGATGAGCAATGCCAAAAGCCTGTTCCCGGATCCGCAAGATCCGCTTATAGAGCGATTCTGCCTGATCTAATTCGTCTTGAGCATGGTACAACCTCGCAAGGTTATGCAGACTCGTGGCCACCCGGGGATGGTCAGGGCCAAGGACAGCCTCATCAATCTTCAGTGCACGCCTTGAGATGGGCGCGGCCTTTTCGAAATCTTCCTGGGCAGCGTACAACGCTGCGAGATTATGCAGACTGGTGGCCACATCGGGATGATTGGGACCGAGAACCTTCTCATTAATGGCCAACGCACGTTGGTAGAGCGGCTCGGCCTCAGCGAATTGACCTTGGGCCTGGTGCAACATCGCCAGATTGTTTAGGCTGGCACCCACGAAGGGAGATTCTGCACCTGTCGCTTCCTCGGCAACCTGCAACGCCTGCTTTGCCACCTCGATGGCCCGCTCATAATTGCCCTGTTGGTACAACATAACGACTTCGGCATTCAGCTTCTCCCATTCGAGGCCTTGAGCGTAGACGACTTCCCCTACACCGACCCCCAAGAGAACAAGCAACAATACTGACACCAGTCTTCTCATAAGCAACTTGATCATGGGCCCCCCCTCAGGTATAGGTCATGGATCGGCATAGGTATAAAAATAAAAGCTTAAAATACCAGCGCACAACAGAGACAGCAACACCGTTCCTCAACACACCAACCCGCCCTGCTTCCATATTTTGGAGAGATTGCCGGCGTCCGTTTTTTCCGGTCGGCGGCCTCCAGTCCGTGACTCATCACTTCAGCCTCAACATCTGCTTGCAACTACTCAGGAATTTGCTTGTAGAGTTTGACCGGTGCCATCCGTTTTTTCCGCATGCGAATATTGAGCATTTCCACCGTGACGGAAAACGCCATCGAAAAATAAATATAGCCCTTCGGCACATGTACATCGAACCCCTCTCCCATGAGTGTGACACCCACTAAAATGAGAAATGAGAGGGCAAGAATTTTAATCGTCGGATGCGCATCCACAAAATCTCCAATCGCTTTTGCCGCCATGAGCATCACGATCACGGCCAGGATGATGGCGATCGCCATGAGAGAAACCTGATCGACCAGGCCGACCGCTGTGATGACCGAATCCAGTGAAAACACAATATCCAGCAGCGCAATCTGGAACAGGACCATTCCCAGGCTGGCGGCCACAACCGTGTGACCGCTCTCTTCTATCCCTTCCAGGCTGTTATGGATTTCATGCGTCGCTTTGGCCAGCAGAAACAGGCCGCCACCGACCAGAATGATATCGCGCCCTGAAATCGCGTGGGTGAACACCACCACCCACGGTTCGGTTAATCCCATGACCCAGACAATTGAAAACAGCAACGCCAGGCGCGCCATCATGGCGAGGCCAAGCCCCATTCTTCTGGCAAACATCCGCTGACTCTCGGGAAGACGTCCGACAAGAATGGAGATAAAGATAATGTTATCGATCCCCAGGACAATTTCTAAGGCGGTTAACGTGCCTAGCGCGATCCATGCTTCAGGACTTGTCAGCCATTCAAACATCGGGTTTTCCTCTTCTTTCTTTTGACGGTGATGAACGGTTTACAGAACGTATTGTTAATTGTTAATCGAGACCAGGGCGGATATTAGCAACTCAGCTCAGTCCGTCTCTCATCATCTCCCTCAACAGTCTCTCCTTGACACCTCTCAAGCCAATATGTAACCATTGGTTACATGACGCCTGATACCTTTCGCCAGATTCGCCAGCGCCTGGGTTTAACCCAAAGTCAACTGGCGGAACGCCTCCGCACCACCCGTATGACGATTACCCGCTACGAGTGCGGGATGCGCCGCATTCCCGGGGTGGTGGAAGCCATTCTCTCACAACTGGACTCCCCGACACAGATTCCCATGGCCGGGATCGTCGCCGCCGGCAACCCGATTGAACCCATTCCCCAAACCGAACTGGTGGAGGTTCCGCCATCCATGCTGCGGACAGGGGATAATTTCGCGCTACGGGTGAAAGGCGAGTCGATGCGGGATGAAGGCATTCTGCCTGGCGACCTGGTGATTGTGCACAAGCAGCGAACGGCGCGAAATGGCCAAACCGTGGTCGCGTTGGTGAATCAGGAGGCGACGATTAAGAAGTATTACCGCAAAGAGGGACAGATTGAACTGCATCCGGCGAACACGACAATGGCACCGATTGTGGTGATGCCGCAGGATGAGTTTGTAATTGAAGGAGTGGTCATCGGGGTCATTCGGCACTGCGGGTAAGATACCGTCTTATCTGCGGTTTGAGCCTGCTGGCCTGCAGGCCATAGGCGGGGCCGACATCTCTCCCATGAGACGGCAGGAGGCAACCAAGAGAGATTCCGGCCAACAACTTGCCGGAATGACGATCATGATATGTCTCGTTTCGTCATGCCTGCGGTTTTAGGCAGGCATCTCTTTTCGTACAAGATGAAGAAACAACCGTGTGTTTACTTCCTAGCAAGCAAACCGCATGGCGTTTTATATGTAGGGGTCACCAGCAACATACTTGCACGATGCTGGCAACATAAGACAACAGCAACGGAGGGATTTACTAAAAATTATCACGTTCATTGCCTTGTCTACTATGAACTCCATGCAACGATGGAATCCGCTATCTACAAAGAAAAGCAACTCAAGAAGTGGAAACGAGCATGGAAAATTCGACTTCTTGAAATGAATAATCCTGCATGGCGAGACTTATGGAACGACATTATTTGAACAAGAGATTCCTGCCAAAAGCATGCAGGAATGACAGTCATGATAGTCCTTTTGTCATGCCTGCTGGCGAAGTCTGCCCCTGCAGGTTGTATGCAGGGGGCAGGCATCTCTGACGATAGCAAGAAGACAAAAAGGGATTCCGGCCAACAACTTGCCGGAATGACGATCATGATATGTCTCGTTTCGTCATGCCTGCTGGCAGTTGGCAGGCATCTCTCATAAGAAGGCAGTCGGAAAACACAGATAGATTCCGGCCACCCATTTAATCAAGATTTGCCAATGGATCGACAGATTGTTTGTTTAGGTATTCCGCGATTCGAAGTGGCCCTGGCACGCCTCGACGACCCGACCTTACGCACCAGACCGGTCGCGGTAGCTTCTGTGCATGCATCCCGCGCCATCATCCGCGAAGTCTCTGCCGAAGCCGAAGACGCCGGGGTCATACCGGGACTTCCGGCCGATCGGGCCAGACGACGCTGCCCCTCGCTCCGGCTTGTTCCTCCGAATCCCTCCCGTGTGGCCCGTGCCCATCACGCGCTGCTGCCTTCGATTACACCGGTCGCGCCACTCTGGGAATCCTATAAGCCCGGGCATTTCTTTTTGGATCTGACCGGCACCACCCGCCTGTTCGGCGCCGCCTGCGACACCACCATGCGCCTGGAACGGGACATCTCTCACCGGCTCGGACTCCAGAGCGTGGCAGGTGTCGGGACCAATAAACTGGTGGCGCAGATGGCGTCCTCCGTCTTGACGCCTCCGCAATTGTGCGATGTGCGGGCAGGGTCGGAACAGGATTTTCTGCTGCCGCTACCCGTCTCGGCACTTCCCGGGCTTCGTGGCCCGCAGGGTGCCACGCTCCGGACCACCTTGACGGATTTGAACCTACAGACGATTGCCGACCTGGTTGATATTGAGCTGAAGGCTCTGGAGCCGGTCTTTGGCCGATGGGGCCATCGGCTCTATCACTGGGCACGCGGGATCGACTCATCTCCCGTGTTCCCTTCGGGCACTTCTCCTTCTCTAACCTGTTCCCATCTGTTTGAGCCGGATGCCATCGATCATGCGCAGCTTCTCGCAGGGCTCTCGACCCTGATCGACACCCTTTGCCGGGATCTGCGCCGCCAACATCACGTCGGCAATCGTCTAACCCTGACCGTCTGCTACAGCGACCAACAGACCGTCAGTCGCTCGTGTTCTCTCGCCACACCAACACATTGGGAGGTTGAAATGTTTGCATCTATCCGCTCGTTATTCCGTCGATGTTTCCAGCGGCGCGTCCGTGTGCGCTCACTGACCATTCGGAGCAATAGCTTTCGTCCTCCGCCCGAACAACTGTCGCTCTTTACTACAGAGGACGGGCACGAACCACAGAGGCAGGCGCGTCCGCATCGGTTGGCACTGACGCTTGATGGTATCCGTGCTCGTTTCGGCATGAAATCGATTTGGTTGGGACGTTCACACGCGGCCTTTCCATCTGATCGAATTTGCCAATAATGAAGAGGCTTTTCTCACTTTGTAAAATAAAAAGTTCAATTGATACTTAAATTAAATTCATGTTTTATGGCCGAAAAAATAAAGCGATACTTCATGTATGAAAAATTGCAAGAAACGGTTGAATTTTAGGAATTTCCAAGGGAGCTGTTGAATATTTTAAATATTTGACCTTTTCATCAACATATGCGTGACCGAGACCCACAGGAAGAAAATAAGGGAGTGGTCAAAAAGCATGCCCTGAGTCTGGCCGAAGGGGCGCGTCCAGTCCTGTCCTGAGGCCTCTCGAAGGGAAGGCCGCAGCCACTGGGACGGGCGGAGCGTACGGAGGAGTACGTGAGCACGGCTCAGAGGCGAGAACGCCACTGGCCTGCCTGCCGAGCCTACTCCGCCGAAGTAGCTTCGGCTACGAAGGCCGGGAGCTCCGGCGCAGGCACGACAGCCTTTTTCAACACTCTCATTCATGTCATCCTTTGTTCACCTGCACGTTCATTCGGAGTACTCCCCGATGCAAGGAGTGTCCACGCTGGAGGCCTTGTGCCAGACTGCCAGGGCACATGGGGCCGAGACATTAGCCCTGACCGATACGAACGGACTGTATGGCGCAATTCGCTTTATCGAGGTTGCGCAGGCCCATGGCTTACGCCCGATCCTGGGCGCCGAACTGACCCATAACCGGCACCGTGCCGTGCTCCTGGTCAAAGATTCTTTTGGCTATATCAACCTCTGCCGTCTGCTCTCCCAACGTCATTGCGATGCCACTTTTGACTGCATTGCCTCGATTCAGGAACACCGCAGGGGACTGATTATTCTCTCCGATGATCTTCAGGCGCTGACCGCCTGGAAACGCCACTCCCCTATCGATCTGTACGTCGAGCTATCGCCTGGCGCGCTCATGCACCAGGCCCTGGCATTGAGCCGCCGCGCACACCTTCCTCCTGTCGCCACCAACCGGGTGCATTTCGTAACCCCGCAGGAGTTCTCCCTCCATCAAATCCTCCGCGCAATCGCCTTGAACACCACACTTTCGCAATTATCTCCTGACGCGTGCTGTGCGCCAAACCAGTGGTTGATGCCCCCTGCGACGCTGGCTCCACATTTCCCCCATGTTCCTCACGCCATGGCCAACACCGGGAAAATCGCGCAACACTGCCAGACCACGTGGTCGTTCAAAGAGACGATCTTTCCGAGTTTTCGCCGGCTCTCCGACCCTCATGCCTTCACCTTGCTTCGCGAGAAGACATACGATGGGGCCCAATGGCGTTACGGCTCACTGACATCGGTCGTGATCGATCGTATCGAACGCGAGCTGAGCGTCATACGGGAGAAAGGCTACGCCCACTATTTTCTGGTGGTCGACGAGATTGTCCGCCAGGCGCCTCGCACCTGTGGCCGGGGATCGGCTGCGGCGTCCATCGTATCCTATTGCCTGGGCATTACTCATGTGGACCCCATCCGTCACAATCTGTTCTTTGAACGGTTTTTGAATCCCGGACGTCATGATCCGCCGGATATCGACGTGGATTTTCCCTGGGATGAGCGGGACCGCATCGTGGATTTTGTCTTTACGCGCTATGGCAGCCAGCAGGCTGGTATGGTGGCCAACCAGAATACGCTGGCGCTTCGGGCGGCCATGCGTGAAGTCGCCAAAGTTTATGGCATGCCTCCGGCGGAAATACAACAGGTTAGTCGACTGCTGACTCGCCTCCCGTTCACCGACCTTCCGGCTCACCATTCCTCCGCCTCCTTATGCAGTCAATCCACGATTCGACAGACTCCCCGCCCAGAAAATGGAAGACTCCACTCTTCGCCGTCTTCGACACCGCACCATGGAAAGAGAACGCCCTCACGCCTTGATGGGGCTTCGTCGTTCACCGATTTGCGCGAGCCATGGCCGGAAATTGTCAGGCTCGCACGTCAACTCCAAGGACGCTTCCGTCACCTGTCGCTGCATTGCGGGGGCATCGTGATTGTCCCTGACGATCTCCGCCACTACGTGCCGGTGGAAGTGGCGGCCAAGGGTGTTCCGGTCATTCAATGGGAGAAAGATCAAACGGAGGAGGCCGGCCTGGTCAAAATCGATCTCCTGGGCAATCGATCCCTGGCCGTGATTCGCGATGCCCTTGCGGCGATTGAGGAACACACGGGCCAACACATCGACTATGCCACATGGGACCCCTTACACGATCACCAGACACAACAGCTCATTCAACGGGGCGAGACGATCGGATGTTTTTATATTGAATCGCCCGCCACCCGCCTGCTCCTGAAAAAACTCTGGACAGGCATGCCCGCGCATTGTCGTGCGCGCGCCGACGTCTTTGAGTATCTCGTCATCGTCTCATCGTTGATTCGTCCCGCCGCGAACCGGTTCATTCAAGAATTTGTCCGGCGGGCGCATGGCGGAAGCTATCGTCCCCTTCATCCGTTGGTTGAAGACGTGCTCGTGGAAACCCACGGCATCATGGTGTATCAGGAAGACGTCACCAAAGTAGCCATGGGCCTGGCGGGGTTTTCTCTGGAAGATGGCGAGCAACTCAGAAAAATCTTAAGCAAGAAGCATAAGCAACGACGGCTTCGCGATTACCAACGCCAGTTCTTCGACGGCGCGCGCGCGCGTGGTGTGGATACACGGACGATTGAGCGGGTGTGGGCTATGACGATGAGTTTTGCGGGCTATAGTTTTTGCAAGCCGCATTCGGCCAGTTACGCGCAGGTGTCGTGTAAATCAGCGTATCTTCGCGCGCATTATCCTGCGGAATTCATGGCCGCCGTCATCAGCAATCAGGGCGGGTTTTATTCAACCTTCGCCTATCTGTCAGAAGCCCGCCGGATGGGACTGACCGTCCTCCCCCCGGACATCAATGCCAGCGCATGGGCATACGAGGGAAGGGAAACGACCATCCGCATGGGTTTAATGCAAATCAAAGGATTGACACGGGGGTTTATCGATCGTCTTCTCGAAGAACGGCATCACCACGGCGCGTTTCAATCGTTTCACGAGTTTCTGACCCGGCTTAATCCCGAACCGGCGCAGACTCGTCTCTTGATTCTGGCAGGCTGCTTCGATGCCATTGCCGGTGAGGTCACGCGCCCCGGCCTCCTCTGGCGCGTCTACGCCGGGCATCCGAGCTGCGGGATCTCCTCACCCCAATCCGCGGCGCACTCCGCCGTCCCGCCGTTGCCAACCGCTCGTCTACTCCCGATTCCCAACGAGTATGCCACCGAACGGATGATTCAGCATGAGATTGACCTCTTTGGCTTCCCCCTCCGATGCCATCCATTGACACTCTACGCTAAACACTTGCAAGGCCTGAGGATCACCCCCGCAACAGAGGTGGCCGCGCATATCGGCCGCCGGGTCATGATGGTTGGCTGGCTGATCACGGAAAAAGCCGCGTCGACCATACGTGGCGAGCCGATGGAATTCATCACGCTGGAAGATACCACGGGGCTGTACGATGCCACGCTGTTCCCCGACACGCTTCAACGATATGGAGCATTACTCACAAACGAACGGCCACTTCTGCTGGAAGGCCGCGTGGAGGAAGACTATACCGCCACCACACTCACCGTGCATCACATGCAAGTGGTCGGATAACGCAAAATCTGTCAAAACTGAGGCTCACCCATCCAGACATGGGCCGAATGCATGCTGACCCATGAAGCCCCTCACCCCCTTGTCATCCTGAGGCCCCACAAGGGGTCTCTGCCCAAGTGGAGACCCTACGGCACAGCAAGCTCGTTATTGCTCTCAAGATGATTGGGTCTCTCAGAAGGAGTGCGTGGCCGTAACCAATCAGGCATGGAACGAACACATACTAACCCAAGAACGCTTTCTCCCGATTGTCATTCTGAGCCCAGGGCGAAGAATCTGTGCCCAGGTGGATGACCCAAGAAAAAGCAAGCATCTCCCCTCGTGTCTTTCAAGACGATAGGATCTCTTCAGTGCCCCTCAAAACTTGGCAAATAATCAAACGGCGAGGGAAAAATGCGGATGGGCTGGACTAAGGTTTTTGCTACGCTTCGGGAGCATCGCCCAATCTTCGCGCACGATCCATCTCCTGATGGACAGAGAATTAGAAT
>WHTE01000122.1 GCA_009377845.1 Nitrospirales bacterium
CACATGGTCTTCAACAATATCCGATGGGGTTGCCCACGTAAAACCCTGAAGAGCTTAAAAAAAGGGGGTGAGGGGGATTTTCTGGTTCCATTTTTCTTCTGAATACCCCGCAGTCTTGCTGGGGGATCTTTATTGAAAACCACGAATCATGCAGCCTGCACCGCTTCAACCACTTTCGTTATCACATTTTGAGATATCCGAGGAGCGCGGATTTTTGCCCGTCCCGGACCCTCTCTCTTCATGTTCTCTCTGCCCTGATTTGGAATGGCTCGGCTGGCAACTTCCCAAGCTGCTGGCTGCCCGGCAACTCCGGAACACCATCAACCAACTGCAGGGCATCATTCCCGGCAAGATGGACGACTGGAGCATTGACACCTACCGATTCGCCAATCGCATCCTCTCTTTTGCCGCTCATGGGTACATCTGGGAAAATCCGGACCACCCCCTCGACCGTCTCCCGGCCAACCTGGCCGTACCCTGGTGTGAGGTGTCAAACCGGTTAGGCCGCCCTCCCATTCTTTCATATGCCTCCTACGCCCTGGACAACTGGCGGCGTCTCGACCCCAGCCGCCCGATCGAGCTCGATAATATCGTCCTGCTGCAAAACTTTCTGGGAGGATTGGACGAAGAGTGGTTTGTGGCCGTCCACATAGACATTGAGGCAAAGGCGGGGGCGGCCATGATGGCCATTCTCCGCGCTCAGGAGGCCGTCTTAGAAAATCACGCCGATGACGTGATCACCCACTTAACGGCATTAGCTTCCGCACAGGAAGCCATGTGCCTCACGCTGGATCGCATGCCCGAGCGGTGTGATCCCTTTATCTATTATCACCGTGTGAGACCGTTTATTCACGGCTGGAAAAATAATCCAGCCCTTCCCAACGGACTCGTATATGCCGGTGTGGAAGAGTATCAAGAAACTCCACAGTATTTTCGAGGAGAAACCGGAGCACAAAGTTCAATTATTCCAGCGCTGGATGCTGCGCTGGGCATTACACACGCGGAAGATCCCTTAACCGTGTATCTCGCCGAAATGCGTCACTACATGCCGCCTGCCCACCGCGCCTTTCTCGAGATGTTGGAACATCAGCATGACCACGACGGCCGGCCCCTGTTGTCCGGATATATTATGGATCACAAATCCCGCAAACCCGACTTATTGCATGCCTATCACGAATGTGTACAACTTCTGGCACGTTTTCGGGCCACTCATCTGGATTTTGCCGCGACCTATATTCATCAGCAAAGCGAAAAACAATCCAGCAATCCCACTTCCGTGGGAACCGGCGGCACCCCCTTCATGACCTACCTGAAGAAACACCTGGAAGAAACCAAGCCAATCATGCAGTGATCTATAGTATTTTAACTTTCAACCAAGACACTCGGATCTCCCTCGCCCCTTTGGGGTTTAGCTCCGAAGAGGAACTAAAGCTGGGGTGAGGGGAAAGGCGTTTTTAAAAGTTAAACCACTATAGCGTGTGAATCCCTTGTCGGACCGGCCGGGTCACTTCATTTTTTTGAATGTGTTAAAGGGATATGTGATGCGTGTCAATTCGGCTGGATGCAGCAGAACAGCCTGCGGCTGAGCGGCCGCGATTTTCAGCGGTTCCCTCCAGGCGCTTGTTAGCCCGCGTGGGAACTTCAACCAATGGTGTCATCAACGAACTTTGCAAACCTATGACAAAACTCTTTCAAGTCGTCCGCTCGTAAGGAGGCCACCCAGTTTACTGGGGAGTTCTTGGTTTTTTGATCCTCGAACCTAATCTCGACTTCGTTGGGGTTGAGACTGTCCGAAGAATACGTCATGTGGCCATGGGCCACGGCATTCCGCAAGTGCCATAGGAGATCATGAAGGGTGTCGCACTTCCCCAGCGTCAGGTTAAATTGTGGCCAGCCGTCTTTTGGCAGTGTATCGAAGGGCACTTGTTTGGCCCGATCCAGGACAACAGTCTCCCAGGGAAAACAGACCAGTCCCAACATTGAGTTGACAAGCTGTGTGACTGCATGAACATGCTGTCCCCGGCTTGACGCCTCCAAGATGAATTCCAGATTCTCGCGGGTGCGTTCCGCAAAACCCAATGAGTCATTGCGTGAAGCATGCATCGTTGTGTCCCTCCTGGCTGCCGTCATGTTGTTTTCAGGCGGGCCAACAGAGTCCGCAGCTGAGTGGCGGGCCGTAGGCCCATCGATTCGAGCCGTGCGTTCAGCCGATCGCTCATCACTATCCCTCCATCTCACGTCGAACAGCCACGGCCCCCTTCAACCCCGTCAGCACTTTGTTAGCGGTCATAGGCCTCCACGACTTCCTGAACCCAATCCGCTCCTGGCTTCCCTTGCGGGTGGGCCGCAACAACGCATCGAAGCACGTGCCCATCGTTGAGCCTACCTATCCCAAACCGCTTGACGTGGAGGAATCTCGCCCCAGCCTGCAGGCCGGACATCAAGCTGAGAAACGGATCCGTCCACTCGGTTCCGGTCAAAAACAAGATGCGGGACGGCTTGTACGTCCTGAGTTCTAATCTCAACAGATCGATGCAGCCAGGTAGCTGAACCTTGCAGAGAAGGGCATTTGGGTTACCGCCGTCAGCGGGGGATACCTTGTAGAGGTTCGACCACACGAGGTGAGACGGCCATACCTCTTGTTGGGTGTCGGCGATGCTGAGTCTCTCAACGACTCCCCGGATGCACCGCCAGAATGCCGATCGCTTCGTGTTGTAGCGATCGGTAGCGCCCCAGCCATCCGTGACCCAAAGCATGGGACATGCCCCATCACCGACAATGCTATCTTGGACAACCTGGGCGTAACGAGTGCCCGTCGGAGCCGTCGCAAGTTCGCGGGGAAGAATGCCGTCGGCCCAGCCGTTTACCGCTCGCCCGACAACCATTAAGCCATGGTCGTAGGAGCGTCCCGCCATCGCTAAGAACCCGGTGATCTGAGTCGGAGGCAGTCGCGCCGCGTCTCGCCCAACCGCAGCGAGTACGCCTGACGCGAATAGGTCTCGTTCGGGATCAGTTGCCATGTTCAGGTCCAGTACCGTTAATGGAGCAAGAAAATGGGACGGGCTACTTTTTCTTGCCTCCCTGCTCCCGGTTGGCGTAACGAATTCCCACTATGTCTCGTATTCCTCGCGGACAAGTGGCCGGTCATGCCTACCACAGCTCAATCGGGGAACGGTGTGCTACTGCCTTTCATAAGGAGGACGACTACTCTGTATTCCTCGACTTCCTGGCCACGGAAAGTCCACCCCGAAAAGTAGCCTGTTCCCTTTTCCCCTTCCTAAGTTGTGAGGTCGGTGCCGACGTTGCTTAACGTGAAGCTCAGCCGTCGCTCTGAGCGATCGGTCTGAAGCGCTTTAGTTAGGCTTTACACCCAGTTCTAATATCTGTTGATTATAGGGATCAAAGAAATGGCCTTTCCGAATAATTCTGCGTTCTCCTGAAAAATCCCTCGCTAAACAAATTGAATATGTCAGCCAGTTGAATAGAGATACCTGGGCTACAACTGATCGTTTGTCAGCGGCCCAATCAACAGTAATCAAATGGCCTGACCTTCTCTTCCCCTCCACTGGTTCATCACCAAGGATAGGTTCCTGGCGAATCTTGATCAGGGGATATTGCGGTTTCACACCATAACGTATAAAGCGCCGCGTTGGGTCGAAGTCACCTTCCAACATGAATTCGCGCCCCTGCCAGTAACTAAGGTAATTAAACCCGACCTTTGTGACTGCGCGCAAAATTGTGTCGTCAATCGTTCCTTCAAACTTACAGAGCCAATCGGGTTCCGAATGATCCGGGTCGGCATCTTTGTGAGACTTGAAGGCAAAGCCTTTTTCAGACAGGGCTCTCTCTATTAATTCTCGGTATGTCGAAGGGATTATCCTCATTGATCCTGGCTGGTTTAACTCGAAACCGTTTTGATCGAAGTATTGTTTTGCAGGTACGTCGTCAAGCAAGTAGTAGTCGTATGCAGAATTCTCTGTCCTTCGAAATCCAACCTGAGAAATCGGTTTAAGGACAATTTCTCTTTGATTTTCAGAATATTCCCTGTCCCTGTAGGCATAAGCGCCCTTAAATTCTCCCTCCTCGACTCGCACAAGCAATCGGCTTTTTTTGCCTAAAGACTTAAATTCACCAGGTGACTTGAGACCATATTGGAATCTTAATCCGCCTTCGTAGGTGTCGCGGCCCAAGGCAATCTCAAGATTATCCCCAAAATACTGATTGCATCCATCACAAACGGTTTCATGAAGGGTTAAATTATTCTCAAACCCTCCAAAGGATTGGGGCACCACATGTTCAACCTTGGTAAAGGAGGACTGCCCTCGATCTTCAAGGCAATAGATACAAATCATGACTCCTACTTCTGGTGATGGTGAAGCCAAACAGAGTCCGCGGCTGAGTGGCGGGCCGGACACTCGTCGATTCAAGCCACGCGTTCGCCCCGCATTTCGAGGGTAAAGCCCTGCGCATCTAGCCAGTCACGAACCTTTGGAATCATCCTGTGCACTCAGGTCTCCTGTGGGCTCTAACGTCTCGCTTCAGCGGCCGGCTCAGAGCGTAGCGTTCCAGTCCGGCGTGCGAAGCACGTGCACTGCAGGTAATCGTCATGTACTTCCCGAACACTTCTCAGTTCTTCATGCTCACGGTCTGAACCTACGACATAGGGACGATATTGCCTCCAATTTCCGCACCGTACCCATACCGGACATGTGCAGATCTTCGGTGTTCTGGCGGGAGCTCGACCACTTGAACGGGGAAGCCTGCGACCGACCTCACATGCCGGGCGCAGAGAAAAACCACCATCAATTCTACAACGTCCACGATGCTCTGAAGAGTCTGTGTAAAAAACACACTCACGGGCACCTTATTAAGGGGCGCTTTTGGGTGGATGATTTCGACCATAGGTGGATGCAGGACATTCTTTGAATCTACGGAAAAATCTGCGACGACTAGTCTCTGCTCTGGCCTTGGATGCTCAACACAATTCCGAGCGTTGCGGATGCATTGTAGGAACGGAATCGTTTCCGCCAAGAACTGTGGAAAATTATCAATGCCTTGTGGCCCCCTATCGATCTTCTTCTTTAGCCCTTCCCACCCACCAGAACCGACATCTGGATAGAACATCTGCACGAGTTTGAATAGGCCTCGAAGCGCATGGTCTGCCCTCTGTAGGAACTCGTTGCATCTTGATTGGACATTCCCAATTGCTGGCACAATAACGGAGCGGTCTATTCGAATCTTTGGGTCAAGTGACTCCGTTGCGGTAGCCTCTGCGTCGCGATAATTTTCCACCAACTTGGTTGCTCCCGCGATATCTTCGGAAATTTCGAGTACTAGGCCGAACGCTTTAGTACCGTCGACATTGCTCGGAAAACTCGAGCTTAAAAAAAGATGATGCGCTGTCAAGACAACTGCGCCTATCCAAGCATCATCCGCTCCATAGGGAAGAACTCTTTGAATGGTATTAGGCGCACTGATGTTCGTTCTCTCGGGATCCACTTGGTCGGCGAGGTTGATCTCGTAGATTCCCTTGCATTTGACCACCAATAGTCGGCCGCCGGTCGAAATCAGCTCTGATATTGCGCTGTCATCATCAGGCGTCTTTATCTCAAACGAGCCTGCTCCATCCCGTAGTTTGTCGATCGGTCGTCGATTGTCAGATCGAGCATTCAAAGAGGCACCTGTTCACCACGTCGCGTCCTCACGACCATCATGATGCCCAAAAATCTGGTACTAGTTCATGCACGATACACGTGCTGTCAGAGACACATAACAATGTTTAGGCGGATCCGCATAAGAGCCGGATCTGCGTATTCTTGTCCGTATAACACGCCATCATTGTTTGTGAACAATCCGCCATCATTGTTGCAATTTCAATCAGTTGCGCCCTATCGACCATTTCTCACGGGTTCTTATGCGAATCGGCAGACAGCTCAGAACCTCTTTCGAGCAGGTGCGCGGCAAAGGCATGGCGGAACATCTGGCCGATCACCGGCTTGACGATCCAACCTTCAGCCATGCCCCCTTGATCTCCTGTGGCATCATACATTCGTGAAGGGATGACGGGGTTGTTCTTGTGTGGCAATTGTTCATTCAGTGCCTTGGCACTCTTATTCACTCAGGAATTTCCGAGGAATTCCAGGGGTACACAAAGAAGCTGGCTTCAATGTAGGGGATTCTTGAACAAGGAAGGAAAAATGTCAAGAAACTATCGCTTGGCCTTCTGTTGAAAGTATGGGGTCAGTATGGATTATGGGTTCAAATCTTTTGTTGACTAATTTTTACTCCATCTGCTTCTTGAAGCCTTTGCCTGCGGACTGCTTCCCCATTCCTGCGCACGAAACTCTCAACAACAGGCTTGACCCCTCATGACTTTGCAAGCGGTCGGCTCCAGCACGTGGTTAGCCCGCATTTCTCACCGATAGGATTGAATAAGGCCGTATTCTATGGCATAACGATTGTACGAACAAAGGGTTATAGCCAAAGGAGATCACAGCCTTATGAAGACAGAGTGTACTGGAATTTCACGGCCTTGGCCGGCGCGTGGTGGTGGGGCAATTCGACGGGGGCAAGATCAGTTCCGACAGTGGCGGGCTGTTGCTGCGCGGGTCGAGCAGCGCACCCATATTCTGAAGCGTCTGGCCGGGTGTTTTGTGGATCATCGGAACCCGGATCAGATCGAACACCGTGTGGAGACATTGATCAAGCAACGCGTGATGGGTCTGGCATTGGGGTATGAAGACCTCAACGATCACGATGCGCTGCGCCAGGATCCGTTGTTGGCGCTGCTCAGTGATGTGGCGGATCCGACGGGCCGAGATCGACGCCGCACTCAGGATAAGGGGTGCGCCCTGGCAGGCAAGAGCACGCTGAACCGGCTGGAGTTGACGCCCATGGATGCCGATGCGGCGAGCCGGTACAAGAAGATTGTGGCGAACGCGCAGGCGATGGATGATCTGCTGGTGGATCTTTTTCTGGAGGCGCATGAGACGGCGCCTGCCGAGATCATCTTGGATGTGGACGCGACCGATGATCCAGTACACGGGCATCAGGAAAGCCGATTCTTTCATGGGTACTATGGCAATTATTGCTACCTGCCGTTGTATATCTTCTGCGGTGAGCACCTGCTGTGTGCCCGTCTACGCGCCGCCGACCAGGATGGGGCGGCCGGCACGGTGGACGAACTGGCGCGGATGATTGAACGACTGCGTCTGAGCTGGCCCGAGACCCGGATTATCGTGCGGGGCGACTCGGGCTTTTGCCGGGAAGACCTGATGGGCTGGTGCGAAGCGCACGGCGTCGATTATGTGCTGGGACTGGCGAAAAACAGCCGTCTGAACGCGGCGATTGCCACAGAAATGGCCGCGGCCAAGGCCCAGCATGAAGCCACACAACGACCCGCGCGCGCGTTCAAGGATTTTCGTTACCAAACCCGCCAGAGCTGGGCCTGTGAACGGCGCGTGGTCGGCAAGGCCGAACACCTGGCCAAGGGCGAGAACCCGCGGTTTGTCGTCACCTCCTTATCCATGCAAGCCTTGGATGCCCGCGCCTTGTATGAAGACCTGTACTGTGCCCGCGGTGATATGGAAAACCGCATCAAGGAACAGCAGCTGGCGCTGTTCGCTGATCGCACCTCAACGCATGAAATGCGTGCCAACCAACTGCGCGTGTACTTTTCCTCATTCGCCTACGTCCTGATGCAAACGCTGCGACGTCTGGGCCTGGAAGGCACCGCGCTGGCCAGGGCGCAGTGCGAGACCATGCGCTTGAAGCTGTTCAAGATCGGCGCGCACATCCGCCTCAGTGTTCGCCGGGTCTGGATTGCCTTTTCCGAGAGTTACCCCTACGGTGAACTGTTCGCGCAAATCCTGAGTAACCTGCAGCGCATCCCGTTGCGCTGTTAACCCAGCACCGTATCAAACGCCGATGATTGCGCTTGTCCGTCAAGGGCAGGGATCCCCTTTGCCTGACCACTGAAAAACGGCTGACAATCGGCCTGTCGATGCATCAAATCACCTTCAAACACGCGCACATTCATCCGCTATCATCCGATACGTCGACCCGCATTACCTCTCCCCCCAGTAACCGGGCTGAAATCTCGCCCTTGACCAAGCCGGTGAGAAATGCGGGTTAGGCCCACGACGTAATATGAGACCCTCGCTGTATTAGGCCTCCGAATTGGCTTGGTGAAACTGATCGGGCGTAGGCGGAACAATTCCAAACCAGTCGAAGTTGAACACGTCCTCGCGTTGAGTAGCAGATTTTTTAACCGGTATGCCATTACCAGGTAAACCGGTCTTTTTATTTACCACTAAGGATGTCAATGGTGGCAACTGGTTTTGGATACAATAATACGCGATACGTGCAAGCGGGCCATTTCCAAGAACACCACCTCCACCAATGCCGATTAAATCAGCAAGCATTTTGTAAGTAATAATTTGCCTATTATGCGCCAAAGAAATCAAAATTTGCCAAATCTGCTGAGCACGAACCTCATGCCTGTCCTGTCTGCCGTATCGCTTTACCATGCTTCACCTCCAGATCGGGAACTGAATTGCCTAACCGAGTCCGCGGCTGAGCGGAGGCCCATCAATTCGAGGGGCGCGTTCGGTCGCCGGCGGCGGCTGGAACATGCGGCCAGACATTGGCTGAAACGCCGTGTTATACGATTTTTTAATCCACTACAATTGCATGCTGAGCTAGCTCAGCAAACTCCTTTTTTAGCGATTCCAGGCGCTCTATTGCCTCTTGATCCTTACTGTTGGTCTTTAGGTACTCTTCGAGGTACTTTATCTCCATATGCATTAGGTCTATCTTCAGACGCTGCATCCGGTTCGGAATACCGAGGTTGTGCAACTCCCAATTTCTGTTCTGTAGTGGGTTTTCATAATATGGAATATCGCTGAAGAGGGCCGGATCGATACCCTTTCTTTTCAGAAGGTCAACAAAATCAGCTTCAAGCCTTTCATCTGCCTCCCGAAAGGTTTCATGAAAACGCTGCAGATAGCCAATGTTCTCTTGGCACGCTCGCGCAACATCGAAGAATGAGCCCTTAGCATTGATCTTGAATGCCAGTTCCGCCATTGAATGCTCAAGCGTATTTAGCCGATCTATTCTTGCCCAATAGTCATCCATATCTGCGATTATCTTGAATAGCGCAGCCTCATCGATCTTGAAGTCGGATTTCTCAAACCTGGCTTCATGTTCCCACTTGATCCTCTTTAGTTTCTCTGTCGTGTAAACGACTACATCGTTTGTTTCAATATGGTGTGGATAGCAAAGCAAAAACAGGTTGTCATATCCTCTACGCTCTTCATCGGTTTGTCCTGGGTTGTATCGTTCTCCCCCAGGAAGTGCTGCTTCTATGTGGCAGACCTGCCCCACAAACTGATTCCTTTCATTGATAAGTGCCTGTGTGCAACCTGGGAAGGCGCACTGATTTCCTGAGCGCGCGAATAGAGCTCGAACAATGTCAATTTTAGGGGCAAAACGTGGCATCTAAATATCCATCCCCGTATAACGATCAGGCCGTAAGCTGCACACTTCGTGCTCCGCATACAACCGACAGACTATTCAGATTCATGGCGCGCAGCTTGGCACCTTCACGCCCATGTTATGCCGCACCCCTATCTGATCGTCCCGAATCGCGAAGGCACTCGAATCGGAGCCCAGCAGCTTCCACTTACCGGCAAAAGCTGGCAAGAAAATGGGACAGGCTACTTTTTCTTGCCTCCCTGCTCCCGGTTGGCGTAACGAATTCCCACCACGCCGAGTATTTCTCGCGGACAAGTGGCCGGTCATGCCTACCCCATGCTCAATCGGGGAATGGCGGTGCTCCTGTCTTTCATAAGGATGACGACGACTCTGCATTCCTCGACTCCCTGGCCACGGAAAGTCCCCCGAAAAGTAGCCTGTCCCCTTTTCCCCTTCTGTAATGCATGCTCATACTGGGCCTAACGGCCGTAAATCAGCCGTGCAGTTGACTGCGTCGGCTGGGTTTACTTGTTAGAAGCCGACTGTTCAAGGCGTTCGGCAAGCCAAACCTTGATGATGGACTGGCGGGTCACGCCCAGCCGACTGGCTTCCCGGTCGAGGGATTCGATCATCCAGTCTGGAAAATCCACATTTACCCTTTTCTGCTTTTGGAGAGGACGGCGGGCCTTGGATACATCCAGAGCCGCCGTCACGTCCTTACCACTGTCAAAGTCAGAATCGAATTTTTTAGCTTTCATAGAGAGTGACCTCTTCAGGACGAGCACGACGAACAGAGATGATTCGAATCTTTCCACTCCTGGGCGTCATGACCGCCGACCAATGCTTACGCTTAATGCGACCGATAACCACAAACCGGGGTTCATCAACTGTTTTTGCCGGGATTTCGATAAAGTACGGGTCCTTCCAGAGTTCCTGGGCCTGAATGAAGTCAATCCCGTGTTTCTCCAGGTTGATTTGGCTTTTCTGCTCATCGAACTCAAATGCGAGCATGGTATAAAAAATATACCATTATTGGCCGACATGCAAGCCCGCCTGGCCTGATTGGTATCGACAAGCGTCCAACTCACCAATCAAGTTCCGTTTTGCACCTGTCAACCGGCGTCTTTAATCCCTTGACTATCGATTCACGCATGCCGGAGATCGATGTGAGATACAGCGTTTCCTGGATGGCACGCCATTCCTCTTCCGACACGAGGACAGCGGAATGGCGTTTACCGGCAATCTGAATCGGCTCATGCGAATTCGCTACATCGTCAAGCAGCGTGTAGAACTGCTTTCGGGCTTCCGTGGCCGTGATGCTTGTCATCGTGATATCTCAATCAAATTGAGTACGCCATTTGGCCCGCAACGTCAAGTTCATATTTGGCCAACGTCCCCGCTCACCTGCCCGGCCCAGGTGAGTGAGCGATTGACTCCCAGAACCGCTGTCGCGGGCCGGATCAGGTGCAGCACTTGGTTCGGCTACACCCGCACGTCTACGCGATGGATAGCACAACACGAAACCGCGCCTTGCCGCTCATCATCCGATCATAGGCTTCGGAAATACGCTCTAGCGGATACACCTCATTCATCGGTCGCACGCCAGTGCGAGCACTGAACGCGAGCGTATCCTGACTGTCGATCGAAGTCCCCGAATACCACCCCTTGACCGAACGATTCCCCATGATCAAGGACAAGGGCGACACCTGCATGGACGGGACCGCACCCACGATCAACAGCGTTCCCTCGACGGCCAAGCCGTCTTGGACGGCGCTGATCGCGTCGCCACTGGTAGCGGTCGCTAGGATGACCTTGGCGCCGCCCAATTTGTTCAGTTCCGACGCGGGATCCTGGGCCACGCTGTCGATGTAGACCGACACACCGAGTCGGCGGGCAAGGGCTTCTTTGTCTGTTCCACGGGCGATGCCCACGGTGTGAAACCCCATCTTCGTGGCAAATTGAACCCCGAGGTGACCGAGTCCGCCAAGGCCGAGCACGGCGACGACGTCTCCGGGTCGGGCCCCGCTGTTGCGCAGCA
>WHTE01000123.1 GCA_009377845.1 Nitrospirales bacterium
CCGAGATCATCGGGAGGCGACAAGGGAGGCCGAGAGGGAGAAGTGCGGGTACCAGCATGGGGTCACGTCACGGCATACAGGCTCGCACTTGACAAAACTTTCATAGATGAGGCCCGGCGAAGGATCTGTGCCCAGCGAAAGCACACCCAGCGCGCAGCACCATCTATCCAGCTGAGGTACCCCTCCTCATGCTCGAAATTCTTCATCGGGCATCCATCTTTCTTCCCAAATCCCCCACCCCACACAAAAAATTTATCAACGAAAATTCTGTACATTTTTCAAGAGGTTGGGTAGCATGGGAAGGAAATAATCTCAAAATGGCGCGATGGACGGTCTCGTTGTACAACACTCGCATGCCCGATTGTTTCCGGTAGCCGCAAATCCTATGCAATCCCCCGATAAGAAGACGCTTTCCGAACGGGACATCTGCACCAAGTTCATCACGCCCGCCGTCGAGCAGGCGGGGTGGGATATCCAAGGCCAAATCCGAGAAGAAGTTTCCTTCACCAATGGCCGGATCATCGTCCGCGGCAAGCTGGTCACCCGCGGGAAAGCCAAACGTGCCGACTACATTCTCTACTACAAGCCGAACATCCCCATCGCCTTGATCGAGGCGAAGGACAACAGTTACCCCGTCGGAGGTGGCATGCAGCAAGCCCTGGAATATGCCACGACCCTCGATATCCCGTTCGTCTTCTCATCCAACGGCGACGCCTTTCTCTTCCACGACCGTACCGGGCAGAATGAACAAACAGAATCCGAACTCCCCCTCAACGCCTTCCCAAACCCGGAAACCCTCTGGCAGCAATACCGCGCATGGAAAGGCCTTGCACCGGCGCAGGAAGAAATCGTCCTCCAGAACTATCACGACGACGCGAGCGGCAAGGAACCTCGCTACTATCAACGCATCGCCATTAACAAAACCATCGAGGCCATCGCCAAAGGCCAGGATCGTATTCTCCTCGTCATGGCCACGGGCACGGGCAAGACCTACACCGCCTTTCAAATCATCTGGCGGTTGTGGAAGGCCAAGCGCAAGAAACGCATCCTCTACCTGGCGGACCGCAACGTCCTGATCGATCAAACCATGGTCAACGACTTCCGCCCTTTTGGAAAGACAATGGCCAAGCTCAGCACAGGTTCAAAAACCATCGAGCGTGAGGATGGAAAGGCGGTGGATCTGACGACCGCGGTCGACAAAAAGCATCGGCGCATCGACACCTCCTACGAAATTTACCTCGGCCTCTATCAGGCCATTACCGGCCCCGAAGAATCCCAAAAGCTCTTCCGGGAACTCTCGCCCGACTTCTTCGACCTCATCGTCATCGACGAATGTCATCGAGGCAGCGCAGCCGAGGATTCCGCCTGGCGGGAGATTCTGGACTACTTTTCCAGCACCACCCAGATGGGGATGACGGCCACGCCGAAGGAAACCGAATACGTCTCGAACATCCATTACTTCGGCCAACCCGTCTATACCTACTCCTTGAAGGAAGGCATCCGCGACGGCTTCCTGGCTCCCTATAAAGTGGTGAAAGTCCATCTGGATGTGGACGTAGAAGGCTACCGCCCGACTAAGGGAGAGACCGACACATATGGGCAGGAGATCGAGGACCGGAGTTATAACCAGAAAGATTATGATCGGAAACTGGTCATCGACGAGCGCACCAAGCGCGTCGCCCGCAAGGTCAGCGAATTTTTGAAGGAAAGCGGCGACCGCTTTCAAAAGACCATCATCTTCTGTGTGGACGTGGAGCATGCCGCGCGGATGCGTCAAGCCTTGATCAACGAAAACGCCGACCTGTTTCAGCAAAACATCCGGTATATTATGCGCATCACCGGCGATGATCCGGAAGGCTGTGATCAGCTTGGCAACTTCATTGACCCGGAGGCGACATACCCCGTCATCGTCACGACCTCACGGCTGCTCTCCACCGGGGTGGATGCCCAGACCTGCCGCCTCATCGTCCTTGACCGTGAAGTCGGCTCAATGACCGAGTTCAAACAAATCGTCGGGCGTGGCACCCGCGTACATGAGGACACCAAGAAGTACTATTTCACGCTCATCGACTTCCGCAAGGCCACCAATCATTTCGCTGATCCCACCTTCGACGGGGAACCGGTACAGATCTATGAACCCGGAGAACAGGACCCCGTGGCCCCGCCCGACAATGTCGCACCGCCAATTGATGAGGAAGACCCAATCCCGCCACAACCCGGCGACGAAGAAACCATCATCGTGGACCCCGAAAAGCCGGACATCACGATTCCACCTGACGGAAAGCAACCGCGCAAGTATTACATTAAAGGGGAGGAAGTCACTATTATGGCCGAGCGCATCCAATACCTGGATGAATACGGAAAACTCGTTACGGAATCTCTACGGGACTATTCCAAAAAGACCCTCCGCAAGCACTACGGCAGCCTCGAAGCCTTTCTCAACCAATGGAACCGCACCGACCGCAAGCAGGCGATTATCGAAGAACTGGAAGGCGAGGGACTGCTCCTTGAACCGTTGGCCGAAGAAGTGGGGAAGGAATTTGACCCCTTCGACCTCATCTGCCACGTAGCCTTTGACCAGCCGCCGCTCACCAGACACGAGCGCGTCGCACACATCCGCAAATGGGATGTCTTCACCAAATACGGTGACCAAGCCCGCGCTGTGCTGGAAGCCCTGCTGCAGAAATATCAGGACGAAGGCGTCACGAGCCTTGATGATCCCCGCATCCTAAAAGTCTCGCCGTTCGATACCATGGGCACGCCCATTGAATTACTCAAAACCTTTGGCGGACGGCCCGGATTCGAAAAGGCCGTCCATGAACTGCAACATGCACTCTATGAGGGAGCAGCCTAACTCATGTCCGTTCGTAATACCGTCAAATCTATTCAAGACATTATGCGCCAGGACAGCGGCGTGGATGGGGATGCCCAACGCATCTCCCAACTCTGCTGGATGTTCTTCCTCAAAATCATCGACGACCAGGATCAGGAACTCGAAATGATGCAGGAAGGCTACCGTTCGCCCATCCCGAAACAGTTCCGGTGGCGCACCTGGGCCGCCGACCCCGAAGGCATCACCGGCATTGAGTTGATGACCTTCGTCAATGACGACCTGTTCCCCGCCCTCAAGGAACTAACCGGCACGGTCAAGGACGGACGCCGCCGCGTCGTGCGGGATGTCTTCGAAGACGCCTACAACTATATGAAGTCCGGTCAGCTCATGCGCCAGGTCATCAACAAAATCAATGGCATCGATTTCAACAACCTCACCGAGCGCCAACACTTCGGCGACATCTACGAGCAGATCCTGAACGATCTGCAAAGCGCCGGGAACGCAGGCGAGTACTATACGCCCCGTGCCGTCACCGCCTTCATGGCCGACCGCATCGACCCGCACCCCGGCGAAATTCTCTTGGACCCCGCCTGCGGCACCGGCGGCTTTCTCACCTGCGCCCTCCGGCACATGCGCGACCGCTACGTCAAAACGCCGAAGGATGAACAGACCATGCAGCAGGCGCTGCGCGCCTGCGAGAAAAAACAGCTTCCGCACATGCTCTGCGTCACCAACATGTTGCTGCACGGCATCGACGACCCCTCCTTCGTCCGGCACGACAACACCCTGGCCCGGCCCTATATCAGCTATGGCCAGTCCGACCGTGTGGATATCGTCCTCACCAATCCACCCTTCGGCGGGAAAGAAGAGGACGGGATCGAAAGCAATTTCCCCAAACATTTCCAGACGCGCGAAACCGCGGATCTCTTCCTGGCCCTCATCGTCCGGCTACTAAAATCCGGTGGACGCGCCGCCGTCGTTCTGCCCGACGGCTCGCTCTTCGGCGAAGGCGTCAAAACGCGCCTCAAGGAACATTTGATGGAAGAGTGCAACCTCCACACCATCGTCCGCCTGCCCAACAGCGTCTTCAAACCCTACGCCTCCATCGGCACGAATCTCTTGTTCTTCGAGAAAGGCGAACCAACCAAAGATATCTGGTTCTACGAGCACCGCATCCCCGATGGCCAGAAGGCCTATTCGATGACCAAGCCCATCCGCTTCGAGCATCTCAAGCCCTGCATCGACTGGTGGGGTGGAGCCAAACGCAAAGGCCGTAAGGAAACGGAAGTCGCCTGGAAGGTCACTGCGGATGAAGTCAAAGCCCGTGGCTACAACCTGGACTTCAAAAATCCACACACCGTCGCCGACGACCACGGCGACCCAGAAGAACTCCTGCAAAAACTCGACGCGGCTGAAAAAGAAACCGCAAATCTACGCGACCAGCTCAAGGCCATTTTAGAGAAGGCCCTACTTCGGTGAATCCTGCACAACTCCTCAGCCACTTTGACCGCATCGGTGAAGCACCCGATGCCATCCCACGTCTGCGACGCTTCATCCTCGATCTCGCCGTGCGGGGAAAGCTGGTTGAACAAGATCCAAGGGACGAACCGGCATCAGAACTGCTCAAGCGGATTCACGCTGAAAGGGACCGACACAGTACCGATGGCACTGTCCGCAAGAACAAGGTTAATAGACAAGTGGACATTGAGGAAATGCCATTTGAATTACCCAAATCCTGGGTTCAGGCATCTCTTGGTGAAGTTTCAAGATACGGCCTTCCTGAAAAAGTTGCTTCGAACAAAGAGATCACAGCGAATACTTGGGTGGTAGATCTTGAAGACATTGAGAAAGATAGCTCGCGGTTAATCGAACGGGTTCTTTCAGTTTCTCGCATGTTTCGTAGCTCCAAAACACGATTCAAAAAAGGGGATGTTCTTTTCGGTAAACTGCGACCTTATTTAAATAAAGTGGTTGTTGCCGACGCAGAGGGTGTCTGCACGACCGAGATCGTTCCAGTCCGTGGCTTTTCTGACATGTCACCTGAGTACATCAGGCTGGTATTGAAATCTCCGCTGACAATGAAACGGGTCGATCGCTTGATGTACGGAATGAAAATGCCTCGCCTAGGAACTGAGGATGCATTAGCACTTAACTTCCCCCTCCCACCCCTCGCCGAACAACACCGCATCGTTGCTAAGGTGGATGAACTGATGGCCCTGTGTGATCGGTTGGAGGCAGCACAGGCAGAGCGGGAAAGCCGGCGGGATCGGCTGGTGGCGTCGTCTCTACATCATTTGAACAATGGCGCGGACGCCGACGCTTTCCAAGAACACGCCCGCTTCTACTTCAACCACCTCCCGCGCCTCACTACCCGCGCAGACCACATCAAACAACTCCGCCAAACCATCCTCAACCTCGCCGTCCGTGGCAAACTCGTCCCCCAAGACCCCAATGACGAACCCACCTCAGAACTCCTCAAACGTATCCAAGCCGAGAAGGCGCAGCTGGTGAAGGAAGGAAAGATCCGTCCTGAAAAGCTACCGCTGCCCGCTCGTGCGGATGAATTGGATTTTGAACTAAAACCAGGATGGCAGGCTGCACGCATCAGCGAGATTCTCGTTGAACTGCAAACAGGCCCCTTTGGCAGTTCGCTACACCAGAGCGACTACCAGAAGGGTGGAATTCCCGTGATCAACCCGGCGTCTATCAAGAACGAACGCTTGGTTCCTGTTGAGAGCATGACTGTTGGGCCAAAAACCCTAGAGCGACTAGCCACATTCAAACTTCGTGAAGGCGATATCGTGATGGCACGCCGAGGCGAAATGGGCCGATGCGCATTCGTAACTAAGCAGGAACATGGTTGGCTTTGTGGCACTGGGAGTCTGATTCTCAGACTTCCGAAATTCGTCTTCCCTAACTTCTTCGTGACCCTCATCGGTTCCCCTTTTGTTCGCGAATATCTTGGGGGCTCAGCAGTCGGAGCAACCATGCAAAATCTGAATCAGTCTATTTTGCTCAATTTGGTCATCGGTCTTCCACCCCTCGCCGAACAACACCGCATCGTCGCCAAAGTGGATGAACTGATGGCCCTCTGCGACAAACTGGAAACCCAACTTTCCACCACCCAATCCGAAAGCCAAAAACTTATGAAAGCCGTCCTCCACGATGCGCTTTCAGTATGAGCGATATGAAATGCATTAACGTTTGGAATTGGTACATTTAGGGATGAAAGTGAAGTATCGCTTTGAGAAAAGGTTAACGATCCTGTGGCTGGGAAAGCGAAACCAATCGGAAAATTAAAAAACGCTCCGGCGACGGCTCCAGGCCAGACCCTTGGCTATAGCCTCCAATTTACTCGACTGACGGCGATGCTTCTTGACGCCCAAGAGGGAAATTGGTGCAGCTTGGAGGTCTTGGATGATGTTGCCAAGCAAAGTGAAGATGGCATGACGACAGTGAGTCAGTCAAAAAGTGCATTAACAGATAATCCTGTTGCAGATCGTGCCATTTCACTATGGAAGACACTGTTCAATTGGCTTGAACTTGTTAAATCCGGATTTGTTGAGCCAAGGAACACCAGGTTTGAACTTTATGTGTCACGACCTGTGAAAGGTGCGTTCATAGATTCCTTTCATAAGTCACACACTTATGATGAGGCTAAAGCAGCCATTGGGGAAGTTCGCAATCAATTGTGGGGAACAGCGCCAGAATTTACTAAACGTGCCGCCTTGCCAGACGGCCTTAGTCGCTACGTCAATCCTGTTTTGAAGGCTGATGACAATCTGCTTCTCCCTATCATCGTCAATCTACAACTTAAATGCGGGAGTGGCAGTCCGCAATCGGACATCGAAGCTGCAATTCGTCGTCATCCAGTGTCTGAGTCTAAAGTCTTCGATATTGCTGACAAACTCTGCGGTTGGGTTAAGCGGGAGGCAGATAAGCGTCTGGAGAAAGAGCTGCCAGCCATCATCTCACGAGATGAATTCCATCGCGAATATACGTCATATGTCCGCAGGGTTGATCGCGACCTCATTTTGAAGAGCTTAGCTAAGAAACCTTCTGAGACTGAAAAGCTAGAGCGGTTGCCTGATAATTTTGTGCGGCAACTCGATCTCATCGAACACAGTTTCGACCAAAAGCTCGAGGCTATAAGCGATTTTCTTCAGGCATGTTGGGATAGGGCAATGTGGAGCAAGACTGGCGATATCCATGACGATTCCTTTACTGAGCTGAATGATAATCTGGAGCGCACGTGGCAGAATTTGAGCCGTGTCACTAGCATAGAGGCGGGGTCTAAACCCGAAACTCAACGGGGACAATTATTGTACGCCAAATGCATGATGCATACGGCTCGGATTCAAGGGATGGAGCCGCCGCCGCACTTTATTCCAGGCTGTTTCCATGGCTTGGCTGATGATTTAACGGTCGGCTGGCACCCGGACTATCAAGCGTTGGTTAAAAAACCAACTAGTGAGTCATCGTGAGCATCTTAACCCAAGAGGTGCGAAACATTCAGAACCCCGCGCTAGGAGCGGGTTTGCTCTGGCGCTTTGCCTGTGGCTATGTTGGTAGCCATCCAACTCACGACCCTGTTCCGTTACCACTGGCATTCCTCGTGTTACCAATCGTAATGCATGAGCAAACAGAGGAGTTTGTTCACACAACAAAGAAAGCCTCAGGCCTGAGGGCTTTTGCGGGCAAGTTCGGGAAGTCAGAGAACTCAAAGCAAGATATTCTCCTGTCTATTCACGACAGGATGTTGGCTTTGCGACATCTGACCGTGGATTCAATCCGCCTAGCAATGGCTACCCGCTTACTGCACCTTAATGCGGCAAACTTGATCCCTTTGTCTGAGACCGAAGCCGCAGCGGGTATCCCACCTGATGTGAAGCGAATGATGAAAAATGCTGAGAAGCTCGGCTGTTGGTGCGGTCTGTTGACCATGCACGAGGTAAGCACCACTCTGAAAGTGAGGTTCTGAAGTGTTCTTTCAATTTAAAGAAATCATTCTTTGGCCAAGAAACAATTCATTTGCACCTAGGCGCCTGTCGTTTGAGCCTGGGAAAGTAACTGTTATCAGTGGAGCCTCGCGAACCGGGAAGTCTGCGGTTATCCCAATCATCGATTACTGTCTGGCGTCCGCGAGCTGTTCAATTCCCGTAAAGACCATTCGAGACGCCTGCGAATGGTTTGGAATCATCGTGATAACAAGCGAGGGGGAAAAGTTGTTCGCTCGTCGGGAGCCTGGTGTACATCGGACAACCGAAGAAATGTTCCTATTGGAAGCGCCTACTATTTCAGATGTACCAAGAGAAATCGTGAAAAACACTAATGCAGGCAACATACGTCGTTTACTAGACGAGTTGGCTGGTCTATCTAATCTTGATTTCAGCGCAGGAGAATCGCAAGGCGGATTCGACTCTCGCCCTAGTTTCCGAGACTTAAGCTCATTTGTTTTTCAACCACAGAATGTGGTGGCCAACCCCGAAGTCCTGTTCTTTAAGACTGATCGGTATGAGCATCGCGAGAAACTAAGGAAAATATTTCCTTACATCCTCGGTGCAATCACGCCTGCTTTACTTGCGAAGCAGCATGAGTTGAAGCAACTCCAAATAGAGCTGAGGCGGAAAGAGCGTGAACTTAAAGACGTAGAGCAAGTGTCGGCACAATGGATAGCTGAATTGAGAGCGAAGGTCAGCGAAGCGCGTGAGTTAGGGCTTATCCCTGCAGTCACTGAAGGCCAATTGACCCGAGAACAGATGATAAGTGCTCTAGAAGAAGTGGTTCAAAAAACCGATGTCACTCTGGCAGTGAGCCTCACGACTATTTCCGAAGCGGTTGTAGAACTAGGTGGTCTGGAGTCAGAGGAATCGAAAGTGTCTTTTAATCTGACATCTCTTCGTCGTCGTTTGACTGAAATGAATAGAATTCGAGAGAGTGCATCGAATTACCATGACGCCCTTCGGATACAGCGCAATCGCTTACATCTTTCTGAATGGATCGGACAGCATCGAGCGGGAGACGAGAATTGCCCCGTTTGTGGGGGTGGCATGGAGCCAAGCGATCAAAAGTTGGATGAATTAAGAGAGTCCCTGATCAGGCTCGAAGGGGAGGCTGGCAATACGTTTGAAGTTCCCGCAGCTTTTGATCGGGAAATGCAAAGAGTCCAGGCTGACGTAACTGAGACGAGCGAGAAGCTCAAAGCAATACAGATTCGGAAAGGGGCACTATCACAACGGTCGCAAGAGGCAAGTACACGCCAGTATCAGACTAAAATGGTTGAGCGGTTTATTGGAAAACTTGAGAATGCCCTACATCTTCATCGCCAACTCGGTGAGGATAACGGACTTCGGGCTGAGGTGGACCAATTGAAAGAAAAATACCAGGCGCTGAGTGAAGAATTACGTCGCGAAAACCTCGAAGAGAGGAAGCGAAGAGCTCTGCGCTTGGTGAATGCCAACGCAGCGCGTCTCATGCCTCTACTTGATAGCGAGCGACCAGAAGATCCGGTATCGTTGGAAATTGATGACCTGACCGTCAAGGTTACGGGCAGTACCAATCGAGAAGATTACCTCTCTGAAATTGGCAGCGGTTCTAACTGGCTTTCCTACCACATCGCCATTGCCCTGGCGCTTCAACAATACTTTCTCTCTCAAGTGCACAGCCCAGTTCCAGGATTCCTAATCCTTGACCAACCGAGTCAAGTGTATTTTCCAAAAAAGCTCGTTATACGCGAGGGGGAGACACCTGATGACCCACAATTAAAAGATGAAGATATCGAAGCTGTTAAAAAGATTTTCTCAACTATTGGTCACGTGGTTGATTCTGCACAGGGTCGTCTCCAAGTTATTGTACTTGACCATGCTCCCCGTGAGGTTTGGGGTGGAATCCCTAATGTAGTCTCATTTGAGGAATGGCGAGATGGAATCAAGCTCGTTCCAGACGATTGGATTTCATAACCACATCAAGTAAAGTTGAGAGATATAAACAACTCCTTACTAAACGAGATTTGGTCTTGGCATCACGCAGCCATATTGCCTTATCTACGAAGCCCATGGCTCTTTCCCCCTCACCCGTTTTTTTTAACCGACATCGTGTTGAAGCGGGAGGGAAATTTTCTTTTCGGTTTTCTCCAGTCTTGATCGGATGAAAGAATGGAGATGGATGCCCGATTACCAAGGTCGGGGGTGACATCTCCATTTAGTCATCCCCGCAAGTGGGTTAGTTCCATCATACAAACACACCCCGAACTATCCGCTTGTATTGGGATTCCGAACCCGTAGCTTTCGATCAATGACGACAACAAAGCAGCGCTTCCAATTCTCCACGGCCTCTGTTCGAAAGAGACCATGAACTCGTTTCAGTAACGCATTCCGTCCAGGGTCGCGCAGCCGAACCAGCAAAATTCCATGGTGGGTTTCGGGGGTATAACGACGGGTGTCCGAAAAGTCTAGCAGGATGTTGAAAAAACCTGCCAGCGGCGTTCTCGGCCCTTTGTCGTGCTCACGTACTTCCCCGTACGCTCCGCCCGCCAAAGTGCCTGCGGCCTTGCTGGACAGGCCTTTTTGACCATCCTGATTCCCTGTGGAGAGATCGGCTGTAGGGTATCAAAAACTTCCCAGTTGAAGATTTTGAGGTTTTCAACAACCTGCTAGGTCTTGTGTGATAAGAAAACGCTCGGCTTCTTGAGCGGCCTCCCATACTTGAAGATCACTTCGGCCAGCCAATCCTTCTTCGGGAATGGTATCCGTGTCATGTCCCAATTTCTCCAGAGCGCCCGCCAGCCGGACAGGAAGGTTTTCGTCAAGTTTGATCTTCACGAAATACTCGGCACGCTGGATAACGGCAAATCATCTTCGGCCGATGTGGCTGCAAAGGCAATGACGGCACGCACGGCGGATTCCGTCACTGTCGGAAAGTCTTCAATTATCTCGTCAATGGTAGCGCCTTCCGCTAAACTTGCCAGAAGGGTGCGCACGGTCACTCGCGTGTTTTTGATCACCAACTCTCCCCCACAGATTTGCGGATCACGAATAAGATATTGTTGATAGTCCATTCGTTCTTCCTCCTGTATGCCGGCAGCGATAAGGAGAATGTAACCAACCTTTTGAAGAAAGTACAGTAATGGCGGTTCATAATTTTGTTGGCGGGGGAGGATTGATTTTGAAGATTTTGTGGGGAGATACACGTCAAGACAGATTCCCGCTGACGACCGGCGGGAATGACGGAGCTGAGAGGTTTCGCTGACCCTACCTGGTTTTGTTTGGGTTCAGACTGCTTTCTTGAGGTCAGTTTCTTGGGGACAGGCCTTGCAATACGACATCTTTAGTGCCTTGCCTTGGTAGCTCCAGGGTTCTTCTTCCCTCCCCTGTTTCTATTGGCCGAGACCGTGTTGGCTGGGGTCAGGTCTTGGGGTCACCCATTAGAAGTCTCCAGTCAAGTGGGCGCAGGTGTCCCCTCGTTCTGAACTTCGTTCTTTTCATTTCTCTCCCGCACGACAGCAAGCCAA
>WHTE01000124.1 GCA_009377845.1 Nitrospirales bacterium
CGCAGACATGCGCTTGCTCTTCAATGCACGCTTGCGGAAGCCTGCCAACGCCTGTACCGAGAGATCTGCCACGCCGAAACCCGGCGCGGGTGCGTCATCCCAGTGTCGCCCTTGCTTGCGAAGCAGGAAGCGATCCAACGCCGCCCCTTTGAGCGCCTGATTAGTGCTGCCACTGCGGTAGTAGTACTCGCCCTTGAGGCTGATGGGATTGAGGTAGGCCGGAACCACAATTTCCAGATAGTCCCTGCCCGCCTCGGTGCGCAGGTTCACATCCACCATGATGCCCAACATGTCGCGCACCTTGTTCGGAATGTCTTCCAAGAGCTTGTGTGCATCCTTGAGCCCAACCACCTCGCCGTGGTCATTCCGTCCGATTACCATCACACCACCCTCGGCATTGGCAAAGCCGCAGATCCCTCGTAGGGCGTCATCCCGCCAGGATTGCTTCCATTCGATGTGCTGGGTTTCATTCATCCCAGCCATGCCTCCGGGGCGTATGCCGGGCGCGTGGGTGAATGATTATTGGGGATGGGCGAATCGGTATTCTCTCCTACGGCCGTGGGGGCGTGCAGGGAATCCTGTTCCCATTGCATCGGGTTATCCAGGATATACTGTCGGATACGATTCAATTCCGATTCATTCCGAATAATGTGATCCCAATAATTACGTTGCCAGATTTTGGATGCGACAGACCGTTGCCGATACCATTTTGTCACGCCAATTTTGAATCCACGCACCATAGACCCGATGGTGCGGGCCGTGCCGGTGGGGTGCGGTGCATTGGCGGGTAGGGGCGAATAATCATTCGATTGTACGGGCGAATGATTATTCGCCCCTACAATAACCACAATGCCGTGAATGTGATTGGGCATGACCACCCATTCGTCCAATTCGACATTAGGGAAATGATCGGGAATCTGCAACCAGCAATCAGCGACCGCACGTCCCGCATCATTTAAAACCATCGCGCCCTCCGTGATGTTTCCGAACAGGCAATGCCGATTCTGTGCGCAAATGGTAATGAAATAGGCCTCCGACTGGGAATAATCATAGCCGCGCAAACGAACCGAACGGCGATTCCGCGCGGGTAGGGGCGGAGCGTTGTCGGATTGTACGGACGAATGGTTGTTGGGTAGGGGCGGATCGTTGTCTGGTAGGGGCGAATAATTATTCGCCCTTACGGGTACGGGTAATGACAGAGGGATCGCGCCAGGGAGGATGGTTTTCATATCAGTTGGATTCTTCCGGTGAGGAGTTCCTGCATCATGCCCTGCTTGAGTTGGCGGGTTTGGGCAGCTTGCAGACGAGAAAAAATCTCAGTTAGGGCCTCTTGGAACACGCGCCTTCGAGAGTGGCGGCGGCGTCGGAGAGATCAAGTGCGACGAGCAGCCGCTGTTCAGGATTGAGTCGCCGGGCTTCGTCAATCTTCTGTTTCGCGAGTTGATCCCCAAGCTTACTGGGACGCCGCGAACGTTTGAGGCCGGGAGCGGAGGCTTTCAAATGCATGAAATTATTGTAATCGGGAAACAAACGGTCGGTCACTAAAGCCTTTTCCGAATCTTTTCAATTCAGAGTGTGGTTAAGAAAATTGGTCAGTTACACGACTACTCTCGAAATTACCTGAGAAGGATCCACTGCAGGTTAATCGGTTTCGTTCTTGGTCTTTGGTGTTGGTGATCATGTGTGGCCTCCCTCACAGAGGAGATGCATGACGATACGCACCAATACGTCTTTTTCTTCTGGACGGCTTTCAGCGATCATCAGGGTCATGGCCACCAGTGCGGCATCTGAAATAAGGGGCTCCCCGGCGGTATTGGTCAAGACGCTGTTGCGCTCCAGGAACCAGAGGAATAAGGCCGCGCCAATTCGCTTGTTTCCGTCAACGAACGGATGATTTTTGACAAGAAAGTAGAGCAGGTGGGCAGCCTTCTCTTCAAGGGTGGGATACAGGTCATGGCCGCCGAAGGTCTGCATGATCGCGTTGAGACTGCTGTGCAAGCTGCCATCCTTTTCCCGGCCGAAGAGGGCTGAGTCCCCAAATTTCTCCCGCAGGCGCTCTACAATCCCGACGGCTTCCTCGTAGGTCAAGGCGTAACGTGTCTGGCTCCCGGCCCTTGGGGCGGGCACCCGTTGGTGGTCATAATCGTCGAGCAGGTCCAGCGCCCGGCTGTACTCGCTTACCACGCGGAGAAGCGCGGTGGCCTCATCTCCTGAAAGGTCCCGATGTTCCGCCATGTTTGCCACCAGCCGGATCGTTTGCTTGAGATCCGCCAGCCGGCGCTGATTGACGGAGTACCCTTTGAGGAGATGATCGTTCAACACCTTTGTGGCCCAGATGCGGAATTGGGTGCCCCGCTTGGATTTCACCCGATAGCCGACGGAAATGACGACATCCAAGTTGAAAAATCTGACCGGCTTGTCTGAACCAGCAATGTGCAAATTTTGCACATTGCTTTCTTCGTCCAACTCTCCCTCTTTGAACACATTATTAATGTGCTTGGTGATGACAGACCGTTCACGCTGGAATAGCGAGGCCATCTGCTGCTGAGTCAGCCAGACCGTATCCTGGGCGAGTTTCACATCGAGATGAACAGTGCCATCGGTGGAACGATAGAAAATCACCTCCCCGCTAGGAGCATCGGGAGTGTCGGTATGTGCTCGCATGGCGTCTTTCTTCTGCCCCTTTCGGCTAGTCGGCATCGCAAGTCTCCTGCTCACTGTCCTCCAGCCACTCTCTTCTCTTCCTTCTTCCCATCATTTCCTTAAACAATTTCGGCTTTTGCCAACTCTTGCGCCCAGGACTCTTCCATGAGGAGAGTAAACATTAATGCTTCCGGTTTTACCCCTAACTCAAATTCGCCAACACGGGTGGCGGTATCCACATGCTCGGTTAATAAATGGAAAAGTTGTCTTTTGTATTCACTATCATCGTTTCCCTTTAAATGTTCACCTTTGGTTTCTAACACGGAAAATCGAAACTTGCCGTTCTCTGTGGTATGGAGGCAGGCGAGCAGGTCGGGATAAACGCGCTGGCGCTGCCACCCTTGCAGGCTATACGAGCGTTGGTTAACGGCGATGCGGTGCCACCAATAGACGCAGTCGTGGGTGTCCAAATACCAGGCCGTTTCCTTTTCAAGAGTATTGAAATCCCGTTGATACACTTTTTCGAACAGGGTCTTTTCCATGGGATCGCCGTTTTTACGGCGAAGAACCTTATCATCGTCGGAGACTTCGATTTCCAAAGTCTTAGCCAGCTCCCAGTTCAACTCAGGGTTTTTCGACGAAACAAGGCGGAGGGAAATGGTACCCTCTGCTAATTTCTTTCGAAAAATGGATTCAGCGGTTTGGCCAACCTGTTGTCGCAAATCGAGCTTCATGGAGTGCACGAGGGCAATCCGATTAGCATATAGCCGCTTTTCGCTCACGCCGCGAGTTCGCAATATGGTCAGCGTGTCCTGGAGAATCCGCATGCCTTGCCAGGGATTGGGAATGACATCCAGAAGTTGTCGCACCAGAAAAGGCACATCAAGCCCCTCATCCGGCAAGCCTTCCCATTCCTCTTGGGTAAGATTGAAAACGGTCTGATCGTCTTCCTGGCTTTTTTTATCGATATCAATTCGGGCGATCGTGCGCTTTAGCTTATCTTCAGCCTCCACGCTCACATTATCCGCCTGCACAAAGCGAAAGGCGTCCCAATCGAGTTCCCCCAGGATATCCCGATCATAATCCAGTGTCCGATATCCATCCTTTGTCTTGCTGTCCCGATACAGCACACGCGGTAAAAAGATGGACGGGAGGCGGGCAAAGGCTTTCCGCCGCTGGATGGTTTCTCGCCGAGTAATGCGCTTGATTCCCCCTGCCCTATCCATCGCTTTCACACTGGAAGCCAGATCCGCCATGCCTTCATCTTCCAGCCCTTTGCGAACACTGGCGACCGCGTCGGTGACATCCTGGTCGAATGTAAACACGTAACATTCATCAAGAAGCGTGTGATGAGTGAGTTGTGCATGGGGTTGCCGGAGTACCCGCCCAATCATCTGAGTAAGCGCGGTGGTGGCGGTCGTCTTCGAGAGAATGGCCAGGATATAGGCAAACGGACAATCCCACCCCTCCCGTAATGCGTCCTTGGTAATGATATACCGAACCGGGCAGGTATCCAGTAAAAGATTCTCCTCCCCGAGCTCGTCCGTTTCGGACGTTTTGAGACGAATTTCTTCTTCTTTGACACCCAATTTGTCCTGCAAATATTCCCGTGCCTCTTCCGCATGAACGAAATGAGAATCCCGCTGGTTCTTGCCGGTGCGCTCGACGCGTATAAGCAGGATAGGCCTGATGTACCGACCCGTAGAAGCCTGGAGCCTGGCTCCCTCAGTCGCTAACTCCTTCAACTTGGCATGGGCGAGAGTCAGGGTATGCTTCCAGCCGCCCTGGGCTTCATTGATCACATTGATGGGAAGTTTGATCATTTCCTCGTCCTTTAAGTGGGTGCCGGGTACATTCACCAACACATTGGACTGGTGTTTGCCGTTGGTATTGGGCGTGGCAGAAAGTTCGACCAGCATGCGCGGATTAAATCCGCAAAGCGTTTCGCGGGCAGTATCGGAGTAGGCCTTGTGCCCTTCGTCAATAATCACGACCGGCCGTACCAGGCGCAACACATTCCCCAGACTTTGTTTAATGCTGATGGAACCCGGAACGATTCCATCGGCAAAACCCATGTCGCCTAAATCGTTTTGATCCAAATTTGTCACAATATTCAGTAATTGTTGGTTAGCCACGCTGTCATCCTCTGGCGGGAAGAAGGACGTGAACCGCCCACTGTCACGGAACATGCGCAGGGTCTCCTTCGATTGTCGTGCGGCGGAGGGCAACATCAAGAGCATCACGCAAAGCTGGCCTTCGACATCTCGTAGTGTAAAGGCATCGGCCTTTTCCAAAAGTTTCACCCGGCCACCCGAGGCACGTTCCAGGGTTTGACGATACGGATGTTCCCGGTTGGCAAGTTGCTTCCAGGTCTGCCGGTAAATGGCATCCGAGGGAACAACCCAGAGCACAACACCCGTTTGGCGCTTGAAATAGTCGTTGTGGATACGTTCGAGGGAACAGGAGGCGAGAAGCGTTTTGCCGCCCCCAGTGGGGACTTTCAAACACACATTGGGAATGGAGCGATGCAGACCATCATGTCGGGTGAGATAGGGAGCAACAAAGGTCTTGTTGTCGTTGTCCCGAAGGTACGGCAGCAGACGTTCCTTATTCAAATGGTCCCAAGCCTCGCGGCAATAATCGGGGAGTTCCGCCGGTTTGCCACGGCTTTTCTGGAAATCCACGAAATCTTGAGCTTCGTCACGCTTTTCGGCAAGCGTTCTCAAGTAGCGGTCGATCTTCAGTAACACCCCTTGCTGGTATTCCTTCAGTTCCACGCCTCAGTCTCCCAAAATCCGGTGGACCGCATAGGGTAATTGGCAAAACTCAATGCGCTGTTTCGTCAATTCCTTCTGGCTCATGAATTTTGCTACAGCAAAAACAATGGTGCGTTTGCCAGCGGGGTTTCGTGTTGCAATGGCAGCCACTCGGTCGGCATTGAGTGCGGCTTCATTGGAGCGCAACCACCTCAGATCCGGCTGGTAAAACAGATGAACGCGGAAGAGATCGGTTTCCCCGACGAAGCCTTCTATGGAGGGTGGCGCGACCGATTCCAAAGATTGGCCGGTTGCAGTGTAGAACACATAACGGGCAAGCGCGTCGAATGCAGGCAAGCCCTTCCCGTTCAGCAGGTTCTCGATTTGGATGGGTTCACCCAGTGTGCAGAAGGTAAAGCTGCCCGCCAGCCCCGGTGCCTGTTCCTGGACATCGCGTTCGCCTATGACTGTCAGGACGCCGTCTTTAATTTCTTTCTTGACCTTGTCGAATGCCGCTCTTGCCGTCTTTTCAACATGTTCAACTTCTAAGAGAATTTTTTGGGCGCTTTTTGAAAAATTACTCCAGGTGATTTTTGCTTTGTAGAGTTCTTCGCGTTGAGTGCCGGTAAAGTCGTAGCCCTTAATAACACGCCGCACGCGTTCAGCGGTCAACTTGTCGGCGTAATCTTCACATTCGATCAGAATAAAGCGACGATTTCCACCGTCCTTCTTATTGGCCTCTAGTACAGCATGAGCTGTTGTGCCGGAACCGGCGAAGGAGTCGAGAAAAGTTGAATCTCCCTTGCCAGCGATCTCGATGATACGTTCAATGAGTCTTACTGGTTTTGGGGTATCAAATGGTGGTTCGTCCTTAAAAATTTCGAGGATTTCTTTTTTCGCGTCCTCATTATCTCCCACTTCACTCGGCGGCCATATTGTGAAGGGAACCAACCCCTTGCTTTCACCACTATATTGTTTTACACGTGGACGGCCTTCGCCTTCTTTGGGAAAATAAATTCGGCCTTCACCCTTTAGCTGTTCGAAAACCGGCTCAGTAGCTCCCCAACACCTTCCCTTTGGGGGTTCCAACAATTTCCCTGTAGGAGTTTTGATTTTATAGACTTGGTTTGTTCGAAATCCTTGCGCAGAAAAAGGAACAGACGTCCATTCCCCTTTTGGATCGTTGTCCGGGTTTGAATATCCCAAAGCCGAAGGGTCAAGAAGATTTCTGTATGTTTTCCAAACATCAGGAGAACACTTGGAATAGACCAAAATATGGTCATGGCTATTTGAAAAAACGGCTCGGTTTTCTCGCGAAGTCCGTTTTTGCCATACAATTTGAGTCACTAAATTTTCTTCGCCGTAGATTTCATCAAAAATCATTCTTGCTCTATGTATTTCAATATCGTTTAGGGTTATCCAGATGGTTCCTGTTTCGGAAAGGAGTTCGCTTAAAAGATTCAACCTCGGCCACATCATGCAAAGCCACTTGTCGTGCCGTTCAAGGTCTTCCTTGTCCACGGGATTGGCGGACTTCTTCAGCCATTCTTTCATCAGTGGAGAACGGACGTTGTCGTTGTAACACCATCCTTCATTCCCGGTGTTGTAGGGAGGGTCAATAAAAATGCAGTCGATCTTCCCGGCATGAGTAGGCAGTAAAGCCTTGAGTGCCTCTAGATTATCGCCGTGAATGATCAAATTATCGTCGAGAGACGGTTTCTGGCCATTTGTGGGAAGCGACTTATCTGGAACAACCTTCAATTCTCGAAACGGCACACTCAAATGGTGAGAGTAGACAAACTGTTTACCCTTGAAATCCAGTGTCGGCATGAAAAACTCCTCAACGATTCACAGCAACCAGTTAAAATAGAACTGTAGAATTCAACTAATACGAATGTAATCTGGACAATAAAAAATTCCAGCCATGCTATCCAATTTTAAAAATAGTACAGGTGGAGTGGGAATTATAATTTTGGAAAATAGATCCCTGGAAGGTTTTTACATAAAGAAGCGATAGTCATAGATCTCATTGATGATTTCGGAATTCTGCTTTACTACATTGGCAAACACCTGAGAATAAACTAATGTGACAGGCATTGTTTTATACAAGGTGTTGTTATTCCAATCAACTTTGGTGAGGGCCAAAACGCTCGAACAAGTGTCATGCCATCCTCCTTCGCCGGAGAACCTTCGCAACATAATAGGGTCAGGTAAAGATTTTAAGGCGGCTTCCTTAAAAACAGATTGTTCCGGTTTTGTAGTATGGGCACCTACCACACTACCTTGTGTCCAAAGTAGGCATTCCGTTTTAGTGATTGGCTGATATAGCCCACGATTGATAGGGTAATCCGCCGGATGTGGTTTTGGCTGATTTGCTGTTGGCGGATCAACTTTGAGCCCATACCAATTTGAACGACGAACAACCTGGATAAGTTCCAGTTCAGTTTTCCCTCCGAAAGCATCAAATGCTCCTTGTATCTCCTCCTCGGTGAAATGGGAGGTCTTGTGTACAAATATCTTTCGCGGAATTTTCCCATTATGACTGTTTTGGTATACATGCAGACTCCGAGACAAAACAGATTGCATTTCTTGATAGCTAAGATATGGGTTGCCTTTTCGATCCGTAATAAATTCTTTCGTATCGTAGGCAACAAATTCAAATCCGGTACCGTCCGGATCGAAAACTTGGCTACAACAGGTGGTATATTCATTGCCATTCTGATGCTTTTTAATGGCGTAACTAATGCCGATATAGGCTTCGTCCTTATCCAAATCCGCTAGCTTCCACGGAATACCGTTTGCCTTTGCATACAATGCGATACTCATGCCCCACATGACATTGGCTCGACAATTTCGGTTAAACACAATGTCGTTGACGATCTGAATCGTTACATTTAGTGGAGCAAGTTTGGCCTTTATTTGATCATGGAGGTCGAAACCTTCATATTCAAAACAATCCCGCCAGTCATTAGGGAGGTAAACGATTAAAACGTCAAAAGAATTCTTTTGTCTTAACAAATCAGTTATTGACTGCAGAATAAGATTGACTAGACCTAAACCATCTTTACGTTGAACAAAGGCCGAACAATCCGGTTGCGCGGCACATTTTAGAACTTCTGAGGGTTCGATTAAAGGAATATGGAAAATATTTTTGAAGCCTGTATAGGTTGGGTAATAGTTAATCGCCTCTTTAGGATTCGCACTATTATTTAACTCCATAACAATAGCGTCTAATTTTGGGAAAAATTCGGCTGGGGCAAAATAAGCAAGTCGGATTTGGGTGGGAAATCCCAATCCAGCACTATAAGGTCCATATTTCCGTAAACCCCGAAGCGGATGAATATCTGTATTCAAACCAGAAAACAGTAAATTGGGCTCCGGTAAGATCGAATGTCCTGCAAGGATATGGGGTTTACTACCATTTATCCCCCTGCCTGGCTAAAGGCTGCACGTGTGCTTATTTTAAATGTCGGTGTATATTCTGTGTTGGGTAAACACGACACAGAAACTTCTCTCTCATTCCCGTATGTACCAAAGAGAATTGTTATCCAATCTTTGAGCAATTGATAAGATTGACGATTGTATCGACGTAATTTCTTATCACGCAGGAAATCGGTCGCATTTTCACGCTGTGCCAAAGGAGTGATCCAGATGTCAGGTCTAAGCAGCAACCACAGTAAACCATTTTTTTCTTCCAGTTTAAGTGAAAGAGCCTCAGCCCAAAAAGAAGTTGGCTGCCCAGGCACTCTGCCGGTAATGTCACCCGAACTCCCTTGGGAGCCCACAGCGGCTCGGAGGGGTTGAAGAAGTAAGTTATTGCAATCCTCTTGGTTGATAACAGCGTAATAGGTTCTGTTTTTTCGTCTTAGCACTAAAGGCTTATCGTGACACACCGATTTCACTAGCGCCTCTTCGAAGAAAGAAAAAATGTTTTTTGACTGCTGTATCGATGTCACTGGATCTTCAAAAAAATATTCTTCGATTCCCTTAACTCTCTGGCTATCAAAAATTTTATAAATTTCCGTAGGGTTTCCCCAAAACAAAGTGGGATCAGTGTAGCCTAGTATGATATTTGGTTGGCGCTCGCGAATTTTCGCGTTTATTTCTTTGAAATTAATTGGGGCGTCGTAAATGACCTTTGCGCATTGGAGTGGGCATTTAATGATGGGCAGCGCATTTGTTCGTAAAATTGGATATCTGTTTCCAGGCGGTGGCAGAGGAATAGCCACAGGCTGAACCTTTGCGGTAAAAATTTTCAAACTCAGATCTTCCGGCTTTTCTGAAAGATTCCGCCATATTTTCGAGAGCATAATATCGAAAGTTCCGGTTTCAATGATGTGCGCTCTCACCCCTTTCTTACGTGCGGAGCGGATCAAATCGCTCACTGACTCGGATAAATCATTCAGGCGTGGCACTGTCCAAAATAAGCCTGCCGGAAACGGATTACATCCTTCAAGAGCCTCATTGTACATAGCTATGACATTTGCATCACGGCCACTATAGCCGGAAATGATAAGCCCATAACGATTAGATGCGGCAATAAAGGCTTTTTGGATTTCTTTGTCGTTGCTAATTAAATCGGACGAGAGATTTTTGATACTTTTGTAGCGAAAATCACCGTGTATTTTCGCGTAAATGGGGAACTGCTCAGCGTTTAATGCCCCTAGGGCAGCGTATGTACCTTCCAAATGGAAAACCGGTAAACATCTGCCTGCCACAACAGAAAACGCTGTTTCGAGGACTTCATCAAAGTTCGTTGTGAAGACAACTCTGGCAAGCTCCATTTTTAAGAGTGCCGCCAAAATCCTATGCCCAATATTTAAAGAGATTTTTTGTGGGTCAAACTGCCTAAAAATATATTTTTGTTGTAAAACATAATCCTGTCCAAATATAAGATCAAAATAAAACGAATATTCCTCTGGGCTTCCGAGATAAGGGAAACCTTTGCTATCGAGATAATCTTGGATTTTTCTGCGAATCGCTTTGTTATTGATATCATGATTTTGTAAATCCTGATTTTCCTGAAGACAATAGTATTGTCGTTTTAAATCCCAGATAATATCTGTTGCTGTGGGCATCCCAGCTGTTCGCGATGTACCGGCACCAAGAAACCACATTAACTGACGCGCATTTTGCGCAATGTGTCCTAAGAAATTCTGTTCCGAGCAATCATTTAAGGTTTCTTTCATGATGGTGATCCAATCTAAAGTACGCCGCCAGGAATTGCGGGGGTTTAGCATTCTGACATGACACCAACAAATCGAAGGTATTTAGACTATTTAAACAAAGTTTCACTGTACGGTTTGTTGTTGTCATGTTTATGTCTTGCACTCCAAGTACTTGTAACGGTACAGATTTCTAGTGAAGATAGCCCACATTGCTAATGATGCTTTAGAAGGTAGTCTTTATGAAATCTCAAAATAAGTCAATGAGTTAGCGCACCATTTCATTTCATTGTTTGCTTTTAATTTTCCGCTTTATTTCTTATTGCCACGGCTTTATTCGGCATGAAGCAATTGGTGACTTGCCTTCTTCCTTTCGTCAGCCGCTAGGATTGCCTATTCCCAATTTGCTTAATACCATTTAAAAATGGCACACCAAAAGGAAAGAATGGATCCCCCGATAACTAATGTCGGGGATGACGGAGGTGAAGTGGGTGGGAGCGTGTTATTAAAACAGTTTTTGTATGCTCGAACAAGATTTTCTGCAGATAGGACAGGAGCCAATTTCATACCGCGATGACTTCTTCTCGCACGTGGTGTAGGCGGATTATTTTTGGAGTCTTTCCTTCGTCAAAGTGGCATTTGACCGCATCACGGACTTTGGCGTGCAGTTCGGCCATACTGTCCGCTTCCGTAAAAATTGATTCTCCTAAGGCCCGAGCGGTGACT
>WHTE01000004.1 GCA_009377845.1 Nitrospirales bacterium
ATTGGCATAGTGTGGCGGTGGTCCTTACTCTAATTTGAGGCAAGAACGTTCCTCTTTTTCTGAAATTTTTCCACGATCTCTCTGAGTTCCTCCAGTTTTGTAACATGGAGTGAGGGGATCTGTCTGAATCGGCTGTTCTCACCCAGAATGACTCCGGCAAAGTGGCAGCCAAATTCAGCCGCAACCTCCCGGTCATCCTCACTGTCTCCGACAAAGAGTATCTCATCAGGATTTGTCCGAGTCAGCTCTTGGATGTGGCATAAATTTTCCAGTTTACTTGCAGGAGCCCCGTATATCCCGGAGAAAAAGTGTGTGAGGTGTCGTAATGTCACAAGGCGGTTCAGGGCTTCGGTCGGCGTTCTGGAGTTGAGGTATAAAGGAATCCTTTCACTTGACAGCCATGCCAGGATTACTGAGGCCCCAGGTACTTCCGGACAGTCGACAATGCCTGTTTCGCAGGCGGCTGTATAGGTCTCGGCCCATTGTGCCCCAAGAATCTCCGCGCCGGGCTGTGGAGGCGTCAACCCTTTGGCTATGAACTCGCGGGCAAGTTCCCGGGTGATACCGTATCGATCCTCATTAGAGCACCGTTGAAGGACTTCGGTGACGGTGAACCCGCCGGCATCATAGTCTTTGACAATCTCGTAAAAGGCCTGGACCTTCACCTGGTTGGAATCGACCAGTGTTCCGTCAAAATCGAATGCGACGCAAGCAATCATTGCGCATGAGGATCGGACAAAGGCACTTCCGGAGCCTTCTCCGATGATGGCTGTTGGGCGATTTGAAAACGTCCCCAATGATCGACGATCGTTTTCCGTTCCGATCGTTGCAGCTTATTGATTCGTTTGTCCGCATAGAAGGAGTCGTTATTGTAGTGGGTGGTGGAAATTTCTTCAAAAACAACTCCAGTATCGGTCCAAAAGGAATGCCATACTCCGGGAAGGATGAGAATGGTTTCACCGGGATGTAAAATGCGGGGATACCCGTCGATATTCACGTGGAGAATGCCATAGAGTATTTGAAACGTTTCCTCCTTCCTCGCATGGTAATGCGAGGGATGCCGCTGTCCCGGCAATTGGGTGACGAGTTTTTTGCAATATTCCCGATTGATGCATTCGATAAGGACCGCGCCGGTTTGTCGGAAATTTTCGAGTCCGTAATGGTGGGAATATTCGACTTTAAACTCACTTCCTAATTGAATGTTGGCTTCATTGAGCAACGCTTTGACTTCGTGAATCGCTTGTTTCAGCGCCACGAGGCCTGGATTAACGGCGATCTCGACAGCGTCCCCCATGACCGGTTGATCCGGCATTACGTCCTGGAGGGCCGTATAGCCCTGTTTCCATGCTCCGCTTTCCATCTGCCCTTCGACGTAGGGCATAGCAAAATACACCAGGTCCCGTGTGAGTTCCCGGCCTTTTTTAATGAGCCGTTTGGCATAGACTCCACGGCGAAGGCCATCAAGGGAGGCCTGTTCCACTTCGGAGGCGGGCGGTCGAGTTTTGGGGCCACACAACACTTTCGCCCGGTTATAGGCTTCCAGCCAGGCATCCACTTGATGTGATGTGGACGAGTAGGCATTCAATTGGATGGATTCGGTTTCCAGTCCAATGTGCCGTTCGAACAGACTGGCTCCAAGCGCCACGGCTAGTTGAACCGGGACTGTATCACCTGGGTTTTCATGCGTGGACCAGCCGATGGGGATAGTGGGATATCGGTTGCGCAACACCTGTATTTGATTCAAGGTCAGCAATGGGTCAGGAGTCGGGTACACGGACACGCAGTGCATGAGCGCGAATTGCACGGCGCGATGTTGGAAGAAACTCACGACATTGTCGATGTCTTCCAGTGTCAGGCCCCCGGTCGAGCACACGACGGGCGGCCCGGCGCCGGCAATTTCCTCAAGAAGCGGCCAATCCTTAGCTGAACAACTGGCGACCTTCAACACATTAAAACCCATGTCGACCGCAATATTGACAGACTCTTCATCGAAAGGAGTGCACATCGCTAATAGCCCCTGAGCCCATACTTCATTGAGTAATGTTTGAAATTGAGCCTGATCCAATCGAGTGGATTGAAAGCGTTGGATGTATTTGAGTTCGCTGTTTGACTGATGACGGGGATGGATAAACGTGTCGAGCTGACGGAACTGGAATTTGATCGCTGCCCGGACTCGCCGTTGTTTGACCACTTCAGCCATTAATTGGATGATTCTCAGGCCGTGTTCCACGCTTCCCTGGTGGTTGTTGGCCAGATCCAATATGAACAAATCGTGGAAATTGAAATCTTGGTTTATCATAGTTTTTTCCCTTCCTCTGAAGATCTACAGGACTTCCAGTGCCTGCGGCGTATAGCCTTTCCGGTAATCGATGCGCACGGTTCGTTTTTTGGCTGACGAGAGGTGCGCGGCGGCTACCACCAGCATGGTTTCCAGGCCTCGCTCTAGGGAGAGGATGGAATTTTCTGCCTTACCTGTCATCATGGACTCGATATGCTGCAATTCCCAGATAAAATCATCGGGCCGCGTTTTTTGAATGGTGCGGAGTTGGCTATCCTCCCCGCCGGATTTCCACTCGACCCTGTCGACACCGGCCTGGTGTCCGATCGTGAGTTCCGCGAAACCGCCACTTCCTTGAATCCTTGCCCACTTTCTGGAAGGGGAGGTGATGACGTCTTGCACCACTCGTCCGATTAACCCTGCCTCGGTTGTCAGACTAAGCAAGCAGAGTTTATCGTACTCCACCATATCCGTCTGGACATAATCCAGTGTCGCGGACACTTCGGTGATCCGGCCCTTTCCCAGTCCTCCACTCAAAAATTGCCACAAGTTGATGGCGTGGGAATGTTCCCCGCTGGCTCCTCCTCCTCGTTTCCAAAACCCCAAATAACTGTCTTGTGGACCCTGCAACCATGGATGGGCCGCGAAGATGCCGCCCCAATGTTCCCGAAATTCCACATCGATGGTTTCAATGGTCGATAACCGGCGAGCGGCGCCGAGGGTTTCCTGCGCGGCCTTTCCCACGACGTGATCATATCCTACGAACACCAATGTGCCGGACTCGGCCACCATGGTCTGTAATGCTTGGGCGTGGTCCAAGTTCGGGGGGCAGAGGGGTTTTTCCACGAGAATGGCTTTGGGTTTTTCCTCAAGGGCCGCGAGAGCCAGGGGGAGGTGGGAGTCCGGAGGAGTCCCGACGACGATGAGATCAAACCCTCCTTTCGGGGCGTTCTTGACCAGGGAAAGCTCGATGGCTTCATCCCATTTTCCATAACGAGTTGGATAAATGGTCTGTTTGGTTCGATCCAACGCCGCTTGGTCCACATCGCATATGGTGACGTTCCAGCCCAGGGAACGGGATGCATGAGCTAAATGATTGCCGATGGACCCGGCTCCAAATATTTTTACGTTATACATGTACCCCCCCTTAGAGTTTTCGCCAGATCCGGTAGTGGGAATGCACATCCATGCTCCGCATGATTGGAGTTGTGGATACTTCTCATGCTTGAGTGATTAGTTCCGAAATACTTCAAAAATATAGTTGCGCAAGGGCCTGACTCGTATGTGTTGAAATCTTGCTAAAACATGCTGGAATCGCTCGATGCGTTCTTCGATATGCGCCTGGGTGATTTCAGGGAAAATGTGGTTAAGGTACTCGTAGCGCTGCGACCGACTTTGATCCCTCATGCGAAATCGAGCATTGAATCTCCGTCGTAATTTTCTGCCTAGGGCATAAGATTTTGCCGCTAATACCGTTCCCCAATTCGGGGGCGATTGTGAAAAAGCGTCATCGAATGTTTGCAGGGTCTTCACGATGTTTTCTGAGGCAAAAGGCCCTTGGAGGGAGGCGAGATATTGTTCAATTAACCGGGTTTTCGCTTCAGAACCATTTTCCTTTGCAGGCTGGCCGGATGAAAGGGCTGTTTTGACGAGTTCAATTAATTCCCGGGATGAGGTAGCCTGGCGGCTCACGGCATTCGGCAGTTGCTTGTCGAAACGGTCGGAGACGATGGGTTGATACGAAAAAACGGGACGCTTCAGAACATATCCTTCCAAGCCGGTGGTGCAACTATTATGAATGATGGCATCGGCCGCCAATAGCCAGGGAATGACATGCCCCTCTATCTGCACATGGACATTTGCATGTCCGTTTGCGGCCTGCCTCCATGTCTCGTGGTTTTCGGAGGGGTGGGGACGAATCAGAATGATATGAGCGGGAAAGGCTGCGGCCATTTGGCTTACCATTTTCTGGAAGTACTGGAATAGCGTCAGACGGTGCCTGGCCATTCCAAGATCGAATTCGTCTACGTCCGATGGTGAGACCGTCGCCCGGTCCAGCGCCTTTTTTTCATCACCTTTGTCGGGTCGAAAGTTATTGAGTTTGCCGAAATTCGTATTGATCAGAATGATCTTGCCGAATTTCTTGTGTATTGCCTCAATTTGCCCGGACCAATAGGGACGCAGGTCTGTGCGTAAAAGGTCAATACGGGGATTTCCTGTCACATGTATAGGCATTCCATTGTAATATGTTGCATTTTCCAGATTCGGGCATTTTCGGGTCCCCAAGCCAGGAATAATTTAGGTTGCGGAAAGACTACAGTTCCCAATTTTTCTTTCACATACACTTCAGGAGAACAATAGACGATCGCTTCCTCGTCTGCTCCCACGAAGGTATGGCCTAAACGGGCGAGTAGTTGGGCTGTAATGTGATTTCGGTTGTGTAGATTGATAGGGAGATAAATAGATTTTGGGAAAGAAGCTAGATTAAGGTTAATTTCGCGTTTGGCCCCGAGGATAACGGAAAATCCACGCTCTGCGGCGAAACAGGAAAGTAAGACTTTCGCATCAAATTCTCTATTGAAGATTTCAACAGGAATGATCAGGCGGTGTCGAGGTTTGGGCATGATAGCCAATATAGAAATCTCAGTTAAAAGATCGCGGTGGATTTTCAGTGTTGATCAAAAATTCCCAGTGTGGCTTTGACTTTTTGGGCGACGGTCTCGATTTCGTTTAATTGCGGGCGTTTCCCATTCTCAATGGTTTCCCCGAATGGGCGAGCGATGCCTTTGTTGATCAGTAGCTCGTGAAACATATGGAGATCGCGGCGAGGCTGAATCAGCCCAGTCCGGATCAGGCGGGCGCAAATCCGTTCGATTCCCTGCTGGGGACGAGCGGTTCCCCGTTTATTTAATGGTTGGGAATGTGCCCGCTGAACAATCCTTTCACTGAGCCGTACTTTCCATGTTGGTGAATGTTCCGGAAGGGGGACAATATACACCGGCTTGCCCAAGGAGACGGCCTCCGCCAACATGGATTCGCTTTCTCCTGTTACGAAAATCACGTCTGCGCCAGCCAGGTAGGCGAAATAGGGATTGTCAGATTGGTTTGGCTGCCAGTTATGGACAAAATGATCAGGAGACAAGGTTGACTCAAGAGCGTGACTCAGGTCTTTGCCCGTTCTGGGAGACGTGACGGCAAAGATCTTCCCATGGCACTTTTCGGCTAAGTCTTTGAGTTGGTTTCCAATCAAGCGAGCCATCTCTGGGGTAAATTTGAACCGTGCGGTAGAACCTCCTACGACAAAGACTATGCGAGGATGCGGGGCGTTGCCGAAAAGATTAGGCCACCGCTGCCTGACGGTCTCCAGGCTTTCTTGGGATAATCCGTTCAACGGGGCGAGTGTCTCAATCCGGTGAGGATGCGGCGGAAAGCCGTAATAGGTTGGTGTAATCACGACATCAAATAAGTCAGCAGGACCTCCCCCTTTTCGCCCCAATTGAATGATACGCGTTCTCCCCTGGCTTTGTTCACGAATCCATCTGGCAATTGGTGCCGGTCGCCACCCCGTAGAAATCACGAGGTCAGGCCAGGGAGAACAAAGGGGGGAAGAGTGAGCTCGATTTAAGCCTATAATATTTGGCGGGAACAGTCCCCACAGGAGTTTTTGGATTTTATGCCACCCGTAGAATCGCAATTGTTTAATTTCATAAGGCCACCCCAACGACTTCGCGAGTACTTCTGATTGAGTGGTATGCCCAACTTTGCCGTCTGAGAGTATCCAGGTTTTTGGAGGAGGACCGATCCATTTGCCTCCACAACGGATAAGCCTCTGTGAAATTCCCTTAGAGGTTTCTGTGTGGAACACAAACTTCCAGTGAATACCTGGATAGCGGGCGCTGATTGATTCAAGGTGACTCATCCACCAGTTAAAATCTCGTTTCAACCCGAGTTGAGGAGGCTCAGCAGAAAAGGATTGGTCACGATTGGTATTTTTTATTGCCACATAGACCATATCGTTTGCACGATGAAACATTTCTTCGATGACCCACGGAATATCTTCATCCGGGACGAGATGAAGGCCTCCGGGTGATAGGACAATGTCGAATCGCTGGGATGGTAGAGAACCAGGGTCTTGATGACAAAAGTCCAAAGGGGTCATGGTTAATGAGGAAAGGCCGGTAGACCGAACGTGTTCGGGAAAACGTTCGAAAAGTCCCCCAAGGTGACAATACAGAAGAGTCTTGGCCTTGAAGGTGTGCATCGCTTCTTCAAGGTCATGCACTGTCTCGACATCCTGGAACGTGGACAGTTTAGGGGGAATGTTCTGGAGATCTGTTGCCTGTTTGGCAAATTCGGAAAATAGTGAGGAGGGATGGGACTTTGTAAATAAAAGGAATCCTCGTTGATTGGCACGGTGTTCCAAGTTGAACCAAACAGCGCCTTCGGGGCTTTTATGGTACACAAATTCCTGAGGGAAGGGCTGCCAAGGTTGGGTATGGAGAGCCGTATAATGGAGGACTTTGGATTGTCCTGCGCGATATTCTTCATCTCGGGCATTCCATTCGAGTTCCAATTTACCCCTAAGGTTGGGTACGTCCAAGGCCCGTTGTACCAGTGCATTTTTTTTCTCGAATTTGGCCGCCTCAAGGGACCAGACTGTGGCCATTTTTTTGCAATCCATGACCATCACGGAAGAATCATTCGGTGCAATGGTGAGAAAGCCGTGCTCTTGCAACTCGTGATCAAATAATTCTCCCGGGTCAGTCAGGTAAATTTGGTCCACATCGTTATAGATCGCTCGTCCGGTCTGGCCTGCAAATGCCGGAATCGCAAAGCGATAATTCGTGAATCCCGTTAACCACTGTCGTCGATCGAATCCCGATAATTCCTTCATGAGAAAAATTTCGTACACCCGGCTTGGATCACGAACCTGTTCAATCGACCAGACCAGGATGCGTTCAGCCCGGTATTGGGCTGCTTCACTTCCAATGAAAATTCTGACGGGAGGTTTTCCGGAGGAGGCCATCCCTTCTCTGACCTCCAAAACTATTTTTTCGGGGATTGCCCGGATGCCTTTGGGTCTAGATCGGTGACGTGGCATTGGACTTTTGGGGAAATGTCAAAATGCTGGGTTTAACACTTAATCGAAACGCGAGCATTTTTTAATTGATGATTGCCTCTGGTTGTACATGAGAGGGGTGAGTGTGGTTTTGAGTTGCATCAGGCAATTTTGAAAATGCAGAAATAATTTTTTTAATTTGCTTCTCGGTATGAGCTGCGCTGACACTGCATCGAAGGAGACATTCGCCGTTTGGGGTGGCAGGGGGAATCATGAGGTTGACATAAATGCCATTTTCCAAGAGTTCTTGCCACATGGCCAGGGCCAGTTCTTTGGTGGGGATCATGGCGGCAATAATAGGCCCGACCTCTGCCCCAAGCGAATACCCACTCTGCAGTAATCCATCATACAATTGATGAGCATTGGTCCAAAGCCGGCGACGAAGTTCTGGACGATCCTGAATAATTCGAATGGCCGCTTTTGTTGTAGCGACAACAGATGGACAAGGGGACGCCGTAAAAATATATGGACGACTGGTGTATCGTATGAATTCGAATTCGGGATGAAAACTTATTCCGAACCCTCCAGTCGAGCCTAAACTTTTGCTGAATGTCCCGACGATGCAATCGACGTCTTGTTCAACGCCCGTTTCTTCGGCCAAGCCACGGCCATGTTGTCCGAGTACGCCCAACGAATGCGCTTCATCAACGACCAGGGTCGCTCCATATTTCTTCTTGACTTCCACGATCTCGGCCAGCGGGGCTCGATCTCCCAGCATGCTATAAATGCCTTCGACGACAATTAAGGTCCGGTGACTTCGGTCACCCAATCGACGGAGCCGTTTTTCCAAATCGGCCACGTCATTATGTTTAAACCGGATGATTTCTGCGCCTCCCAGCCGGCATCCGTCATAAATGCTGGCATGGGAATCCCCATCCATTAAAATAGTATCCCCAGGTCCTGCAAGAGAAGAAAGAACCCCAAGGTTGGCTTGGTAGCCCGTGGAAAAGACGATCGCATAGGGGGCTCCATAGAAATCAGCAATGGCTTTCTCTAGCTCCCTATGGCTTAAAAATGATCCATTAGCCATCCTCGATCCTGTTGTTCCGGTCCCTTCTTGGGCAAGGGCCTCCTGACCGGCCTTGATGCAGTCGGGGTGAAAGGTCAAGCCTAAGTAGTTGTTTGTGCCAACGAGGATGGTTGTGCGGCCGTTCATGATGGCTTCTGTTGGAGAAAGAATATTTTCGACCGTCACGTGAAACGGGTTCACCCCACTTTTCAGTAAATTGTTTCGGGCTTTTTGAATAGGAAGAAATTTGTCAAATAGGGACATGATTACCCTTTCAGTAACTTTTCAATCTCTTGGCCTAAGTCCTGGACGGTTCGGATATTGGGAAGATTATTCAGTGGGATGGAAATATCAAATTGATCTTCGATTTTTAATAGGACCTGCATGACTTGTAGAGAATCCAATCCCAGCTCAGCGACCAGTTCGGTTTTTTCTTTTAACCGAAAGCCTTCTTTGGTAAAAGGCTTTAGTGTGTCGAACAGCTGAGGGAGGATGTCAGAATAACTCATCATTATAATAATGATAATAACATAGCCCCTCTTCTGGGGAGAAAGAGACCAGACGTTTTCTAATTTCTTTGAGATGGCGTGAGCGTATCCGATGTAAACAAGCGGCGCAAGCCTTCCTTGAGGGAAATTTGAGGCGTCCAGCCTAGTGTCTGTGTGGCGTGAGAGTTGTCACAGACCCAATTGGGGTGAAGGAGCTCAGCAACCTTCCCACCGGTGAAAAGCGGAACATACCCAAATAGGCGCGAAAAGGTTTCATTGCTTTTTCCGAGTATTTTTAACATGACCGGTGGAATGCGCAAGCAAAAGTGTAGATGAGGATTCGAAAGACGAAAGACATCGCCCCAGGAATATCCCCCTGGGAATCCATCGTCGATCTCAAATGTATGAAAGGGCGGCCCTCCGTTTTTCAGCCAAAGAAGAACGGCTTGTGCGAGGTCGTCGACATGAATCAAGGAAAATTTGGCATGAGAAGGGCCGAGTTGTAACCCAACCCCTTTGCGTAACAATTTAAAAAGAGGAAGAAGGGTGCGGTCCTTGGGCCCATACACTGCTGGTGGACGAAAAATACCCCATTCAATTGCGCCGGCCTCACGTGCTAACACCGATTCACCTTCATGTTTGCTCCACGCGTAAGGCGAAAGGGATGGCTCACGAGCGGCTAGAGAAGACAGAAGAACAAACCGTGGAGGAGGCGATTGAGCAAGACAGGTTTTGATAATATTGGATACCCCGATCACATTGGTCTTATGAAAATCCTCTCGACTAACCCCTCGAATGGCAGCGGCGCAGTGGATGACCCCAATGCAGTCTCTGACCAGAGGTAGAAGGCTGGCAGGGCTTTCTAAGTTGCCTTGGACGGTTTCAATCCCAAGATCTTGCAGCTCTTGAGCTTGGCGTGGAGATCGAACCAGGCCACGTACATGCCACCCGGCTTGGCTGAAATGTCGAGCAATGACCCCACCAATGAAACCGGAAGCCCCGGTCAGGGCAACGGTAGTGTGCATAGACAGTGGAGGAAGCTTGAGGAAAGGTGGCGTTGGTCTTATGCAGACCTAGCTGCTGTGGACAACATTGGAACTAACTCTTCCCATTGTATACGGGCCAGAAAGTCAGATTTGGCACGAGAGCGGGATAATTTTCCAGATGACGTACGAGGGAGAGTTCTGGGTGGAATAAGTTCAATGTAGCAAGGAATGGACAACTCTTTGTGTACCAAGGATCGTAAGCGGTTGACCAAGTCCTCCCGCTTTTGGATGTCCGTCTCGCGACATTGAACGATCATAATGGCTGTTTCATTGCCATCGGGCCCGGAAACGGAAAAAGCGGATGAATCGCCAGGCCGAACTTCCGGTTGTTGCTCTGCCAAGAATTCCAAGTCCTGAGGCCAGATATTTCGTCCATTAATGATAATCATATCTTTGGACCGACCAATAATCACCAGGCTGTTTTCGATCCAATAGCCAATGTCGCCCGTATTGAGCCAGCCATCGGCGGAAAGTACCTCCATGGTCAAGGCCGGGTCTTCAAAATAACCAGACATAATGCTTGCACCGCGTACAAAAATAGTCCCACTTTCTCGTTCTTCAACAACATCTCCACTCATATTTCGTATTTGCACTTCATAACCAGGTAGGGGAACCCCGCAATTCACAAATTTGCTACATCGAGCCTGGTCGTCGTCAGAAAAAGATGGGACGAAAGGAATCGCCTGTCTGTTATTGGAGAGCCTGTCTCCATCAACACGATCGACTTCGAGTCCTTTATGAAGGGGGGCAAAACTGATAGCCAAAGAACATTCAGCCATCCCATAGCATGCCAGGAAGGCTTCAGACTTAAACCCGCTCGTGTTCAGGGTTTGGGCAAACCGCGAGAGGCTATCGGCACGAATCGTTTCTGCCCCAACCCCGGCTATGCGCCAGGAACTGAGATCATAGTGTTCATTGGAATCTTCGCCAAGTCTTCGCACGCAAAGCTCATATCCAAAGGAAGGGCTGAATGAAATGGTCGCCTGACTCTTTGTCATCAAATTAAGCCATTGGCGAGGACGCATGGCAAAATCGCGCGTGCTCAAATAATCAACGGAGAGTTGTGAGGCTATAGGGCCAAGGACGAATCCGACCAGTCCCATATCATGGTAGAAGGGAAGCCATGAGACGCAACGGTCACCTGGCCTGACCTGTAAGCCATGCTGGATGATCCCGGATAGATTGGTCATCACTGCCGACTGAGTAACCTCGACCCCTCTAGGCCAACGTGTGCTGCCAGAGGTGTATTGAATATAGGCTAATTCATGTGGCTCCAGTGGTCTGAGTGGGCCATCAGCTTCTTTCAGGGAGGCAAAGGTTTCAGGACCTCCAATGAGAGACAGGTTCAGGCCAGCCGATGCTTCTTCTAAAAATGGCAAAAAGCCTTCAGGGGACATTGTGATAGAGGCTTGGCAGTTTTGGATCAGACGTCTCAGCTGGGTGACATACGCTTGATGTCCACCCAAATGCAAAGAAATGGGGAGGGGAACTGGAATCAGGCCTGCATACTGACAGGCGAAGAAAAATCGAATGAAATCAGGGGTAGTATCGGCGATTAAGCCAACACGCGCCCCACGGGGAAGGCATAACCCATTCAGTCTTCGGGCCAAATTTTGAGCATGTTTTTGCAGATCAGCATAGGGAACCACATGAGTAATTTTTCCTCTTCCAGAGTAAAAATTACACCCTGTTTCCCCTGAAGCCGCATAATCAAGGGCCTCTGAAAGTGTGGAGAAGTTCCCATGTCTGAGTCTGAGCTGGTGATTAGTTGGAGTGGCGTTCATTCTGTCTCAGGATTTTTGGCAGTCTTGTTCCCAATAAGTCGCTATAAAGCATTTAAAGTCAGTAAGCAATTATAATGCCATTATATTTACTCAAGAAATGATCAAGAACTAAGGAAAAATTGATGGCATTATTCCATATTCAATTTAGCTTGTAGCAAAAAAACATCAATTGGAGTCTATTTAGCAACAGCCAATGTGCTTATTCCTAAGTAATATAACTAGAGTTTGGTTTTATGAACCCAGCTTTTTTTGAGGTGAGTCAAAATTTTCTGGATCATGTCTTGGGACGTTTCATTGGGATTTTTAAGGAGGGGTGGGCCAGGCCATCCATGGTCAAAAAATTGCTGATGGCAGAAAGTGTGTTCCGTTCCATAGCGAGGGATCACATGGAAATGGACATCAGGATCGACCATCATCAGCATGAGATAATTTATTTTTTCATATGAAAAGGCTTCTGATACACTCGCCTCGATTTCCCGAATAGCACAAGGGAGTTCCGCAAAGGCCTCGGGGCTTATCTGGGAAAACGCGCTGGCAACATCTTGGCAAATTAACACAAGGGACCCGAGCGTCACTTGCTGTGGTCGCAAGACCACGACCCATTTTTGATATTCTTTGATGAGGGTGGCAGGGTATCCGAACTTTTGCAAGGTAGCATTCATGGTCTCTCCTTTTGTTCGCTAACTTTTGTTCAATAAGGATGGGTAACCTTGAGGCGAGTGTTAAAGGTTTCTATAATGAACCGACAGGCTATCAATGAGTGAGCACCTACAGACGGTAGCTTGCATCCAATTGAACATGGGGTAGGAGGCTGCATGTTAAAGAGTCAGTGGTACCAACAGAAGTATCATCTTGATCGAATGTCCTTTCGGGATCTCGTTTGGGCGTATGTGTCTTATCCCGGCATACAGGTTTATTTCTTGTTGTTCATGGGAAGTAGTATTTTGGGGATGATGAGCAACCGCAATGATCCGGCTTCTCCAATGCTCCTGGGATTGAGCGTCCTGGGGACTCTCATCGCCTATCCCTTTGTGGAATATGGGGTCCATCGATTTATTTTGCATGGCCGGTATCTGTATCGATCACCTTGGACGGCAGCCCTGTGGAAACGAATTCATTACGATCATCATCAGGATCCGAATGACTTGCGGGTCTTATTTGGGGCGTTATCCACTACCCTTCCAACCATTGTCATTGCCACATTACCGATTGGTATGAGCATAGCTGGTTGGTCAGGGGGAGCTCTTTCGTTTGCTACTGGACTGGCGTGCTTTATGGTGTATGAATTATGTCATTGTATGCAACATTTGCGAGTGGCTCCCCAAAATAAATTTTTACGACGGATCAAGCGCCATCATTTGCTGCATCATTTTCATAATGAACAGGGAAACTTTGGTATCACGAGTATGTTCTGTGATCGGATATTTGGCAGTTTGTATGGGAGTTCCGAGGATGTGCCTTTCAGTCAAACCGTTTCCAATTTGGGCTACGCAAACCAGGAACGATCCCACTATCCCTGGGTGGCCCAATTATCCGAACAGAAGCACTAAGAGACAAATGGTTGTCGAGAAAGGTGACTTTCATTTCGCCTTACTAGTCCGCACTCCCAGTGCTCAATGGGTGTGTGAGGATGGCCGGGGAAAGGCATTTTGATTCGGGTTGAACCGGTCAGTGACCGTGCCACCCTCAAAGAATTTATTCGTCTTCCCTGGAAGCTGTACCACTCAGATCCATATTGGATTCCCCCTTTACTCGTTGAACGGCTTCATACCTTTTCCCCGAAGAATCCCTATTTTCAGCATGCCCGGTGGCAATGCTGGATTGCCTATCGAGGGCATGAACCAGTTGGTCGGATCAGTGCCCAAATCGATGATTTGCATTTGAGCCGGTACAAGGATCAGACCGGGTTTTTTGGGTTACTTGAAGCGGAAGATGAGGCCAGTGTCTTTCACGCCCTATTTCAGACTGCGGAAGAGTGGCTTCAGGCTCAAGGGATGACGAACGTTCGAGGGCCATTTAATTTGTCGATCAATCAAGAATGTGGTCTGTTGGTCGATGGATTTGATTCTCCACCCATGATTATGATGGGACACGCCAGGCCTTACTACTCACAGTGGGTTGAACGAAATGCCTATAAAAAGGCTCAAGACCTTCTTGCTTATCGGATTGGAATTCATTTTACCTTTCCCCCGGGGGTGTCCTTGTTTCTCAAAAAAGCTAAAACCTCTATGCGCATTCGTCCATTGCGGCGGAAGCACCTCAAGGAGGATTTGGCTATTATCCAGGAAATTTACGAAGAGGCATGGTCGGATAATTGGGGATTTCTTCCGTTTAGCAGTGCAGAATTTTCCGAGATCGGACAACAGCTCAAACTATTGGTACAAGATGATTTTGTGCAGATCGCTGAAATAGACGGGGAGCCCACCGCGATGTTGGTGGCCTTTCCCAATATTCATGAGGTCATCCAAGATCTGAATGGGCGTCTTTTTCCATGGGGGTGGCTCAAGATCTTATGGCGGCTGAAAGTTTTCTATCCCCAATCGGGTCGGGTCGCCTTAATGGGAGTTCGCAAACGATTCCAATCCAGTCCGATGGGTGCGGCGATGGCCTATGGCTTGATTGAGGCTGTGAGGGAGGCAGGACTTCGTAAAAATATTCAGCAGGTCGAAATGTCCTGGATTTTGGAAGATAATAAACGCATGCGTCACATACTTGAATCCCTCGGAGCCGAACCATATAAGACGTATCGAATCTATCAGAAAAATCTCCAATGATTACAGGCGTCTTATCCGTGAGCCCGTATGGTCTTGATCGCCAACCTGTCACGGCTCTGGTGTTGGCTGGGGCCAGAACTGATCGAGATCCGGTTGCCCGTATGGCAGGGGTATCGAATAAGGTATTGGCAAATGTGGGTGGTGAACCCATGATATCCCGTGTATTACAGACTTTAGAAAAGGCCCACACGGTGGGGAAGAGAATTTTATGCGGGCCTGCGTGGGAAACGGTTCAAGGCAATCCTTTCCTTGGGACGTTGATTGAGTCAGGAAATGTTCAATGGGTCGAACCTCAACAAGGCCCGAGTTTAAGCGTTGGGAGGTTTTTGCACGAGCATCCCCAGGAATTTCCCATTCTGATTACGACCGCTGATCATGCTTTATTGACTGCAGAGATGGTTGATTATTTTCTTCGAGAGGCACAGCAAGTGAGGGCGGATGTTGCTGTGGGACTCGTGCCATATTCATTGGTCGTTGCGTCGTATCCCCAATCCAAACGAACGGTCACTCGGTTCACGGGTGGAGGGTTTTGTGGGTGCAATTTATTTGTCCTCTTTACGCCAAAGGCCGAGCGAATGGTGGAGTTTTGGAGTCACATTGAGCGGGAACGCAAGCATCCTCTTCGCTTGATTCGGACCCTTGGGGGGCTGGTCCTGGTCCGCTATGTGCTTGGCCGGTTGTCCCTTTCAGATGCACTGGATCGGCTCGGTCGGCGTCTCGATCTTCACGTTAAAGAAATTCTGCTCCCGTTTCCTGAAGCCGCTATTGATGTGGATACTTCTGCAGACCTGGCATTGGCGGAACAAATCTTGGCGGAACGCCGAAGAAAAGGATAAAAAGGCATGAAGACTGGTTGACGGTGAGAGGTTATTTCATGAGTTGGGACAGGCGTGTTCCTCGAAAATCAGCCACCGTGAGAAATCGATGGAGAAGCACTGAAAGATTGATAAATTTTTAACAGACGCTCAGCCTGTTCTAAATCGGAAGGATTGTCGATCTCGGCCCAAATCAACCCCTTGATGGAAAAGGTCGACACGTGACCTTGTTGGGCTAATTCGTCAATGAGTGATAAATACCATTGCTTAAGTGCCTCCGGTTTTCGAATGCGTTGGTCCAACGTCGAACAAAATAACCGAGATCCCCGGTCTTGAAACCGAATCATGCCGATGGACTCCCCATTGACCTGCTCGATCGGGAGCGTTTTGCCGATGCGAACTAATTGTGTGCCACGTACGATTACTTTCATGTCGTCCGCATCGTAGCGGGGTTTTTCATCGGTCACCAAGGTGATCGGAGCGGAGGGTGCTTGCAGCAGACCTTCCAGAACCGCTGATTCAAATAATGTATCGCCATTAATTAACACAAAATCCTGGGTCATTTCGTTCCGGGCAACCCAACAACTTATGAGGTTATCCGCCAGCGCATAGAATGGATTATAAATAGTATGAATGGAACTTGACCCCACTCGATGAGCCAATAAGGCTTCGACTTTGTCAGCTCCAAAGCCGACGACGACGTGAATTGAATCCATCCCTAATCGGATCAACTCCTGAACTTGCCACTCTAAAATGGAATGCCCATTAATGGAAACGGTGCATTTGGGTTGGTCAGTTGTTAACGGCAGCAACCGTTTTCCTTGCCCAGCACTTAAGATCACGGCTTTCATTGTTTGAAATCTCCTATCCTGGGATGCCCAATGAATAACGTTGTGTTGAGGTTTGTCGGATGTTAGTCAGATATCTCGTCCGAGAGGTACTGAAGCCATCAATTGTGATCTGTGGGCTTTTGGTGGCCTTGTTTGCCGGATATAGTTGGGTCACGTTTCTATCCAAAGCCGTCAATGCGTTGTTGCCCGTGCATATGATTCTAATGTTAATTGCCTTAAAAGTGGGAATTGCCCTTGAAGTGTTAATTCCCATTTCGTTGTATTTCGGGGTTATTTTAGGGTTTGGTCGTTTGTATGCCGATTCTGAAATGAAAGCCTTTATGGCGTGTGGTGTCAATCCGTATCGGATCCTCCTTACGGTTTTTGCCCTTTCCTGTTTGGTGGCTGTGCTGGTCAGCATATTTTCCTTGTATCTTCGTCCCTTGGCTTATGCGCAGAGTTATCGATTAAAAGCCGAAGCAGAGGCCGGATTTCGTATCAGCAATTTGGATGCCGGACATTTTTATGAACGACGTAATGGATCCCTGGTATTTTTTGCGGAGGATATCGATCAACGCCACCAAAAATTAAGTAAGGTGTTTGTTCAAAGTGAACATGGGGATGATATACAGGTCTTTTCGGCCAAGGAAGCTCAAGAGCATATGGATCCCCAAACCGGTATCTCTATTCCGGTGCTCTTTGACGGGTTCGAATATAAACTGACAAGGGAGGGGGAGATCAAGCACATTTCTGGTTTTTCACGGCTAGCGATTTACCCTCAGGAGCTGGAAGCGGAGTATAAACGGAAAGCTGAATCCACGCAAAATTTAATGAAATCTGATTCTCGCAAGGATATCGCAGAACTTCAATGGAGGGTTTCAACCCCGTTTTCGGCTATTCTCATGGGGCTTTTAGGTGTGCCATTGAGTCGCGCTTCTCCAAGACAGGGAAAATACGCCAAAATTTTTACAGCGACGATTATCTTTTCCGTGTATTACTTTACAGGGTTGATGGTGAAAACCCTCGTTGAACAAGGAACACTCCCTATGATTCCCGGTCTTTGGTGGATTGTTCTTGCGTTAGGAACCTTACTGGCGTATTTATTGGCACCATCGCGTTTCACAAAAGTCACGTCCTAAGAGCCTTGAGCTCATTCTACCTGAAGATTCTCAGGTTTTCTGAACAGGAACATCTAAGAGCCTTACGTAAACCACGGGTTCCTCATGAAAATTCTCAATCGATATCTAGCGGTCAGTTTACTAAAAGGATATCTTCCCGTGCTGGCGATTTTTTTGGCCGTCTTCAGTCTCATCGTATTTGTTGAGGAATTGGATGAAGTGGGTAAAGGTCGCTATACCTTTTGGAATGCCAGTGAGTTTTTGCTGCTGACCTTGCCAAGTCGATTCGTATTTTTGGCCCCGTTTGTGGCGCTGTTAGGAAGTATCATGGCCTTAGGTGGTCTTGCCAATGGCCGGGAACTCATCGCGATGCAAGCCGGTGGGATTTCTCCCTATCAAATTGCCTGGTCGGTCATGAAGGTTGGGGCATTGTTTATTTTTGTCGTGGGGTTCTTTGAAGAGGCTGTCACTCCTCCTCTGGACCAGGAGGCCTATTTAAAGCGATCGATGGCTCTGTCGGATTCAGGGGCGTATAAAGGAAAGCAGGGGTTCTGGTTTCGGGAAGGGAGGCGTTTTGTCAGAATTCATGAGATACGCTATGGAGAGGTTCCCCAGGGTATCGATATCTTTGAATTCAATGAAGGGGGACAAATGGCTACCTACATGCATGCCCAAGAGGCGGACATTCTGAATCCTCAAAAGTGGACTCTGAAAAATATTCAAAAACAGGTTATTCATGGGTTTAGTGTATCGCGAGAGCATCTGGTGAGTCTGGAATGGAATTCTCCTCTCAAGCAAAAGGAAGTGCGGTTGTTGACACTTCCTGCTTCCTCATTGGCTCCTTCTGAACTCTTTCAATACATTGAGGTCTTGAAACGGAAAAAGCAAAATTTTCTCAGATATGAGTTAAGTTTTTGGGACAAACTTCTTATGCCCTTGAATACGGGGCTCATGATTTTAATAGCAATACCGTTTGTTTTTGGTCCGTTGCGAATGGCTACGGCGGGCAAGAGAGTATTCATTGGATCCTTAGCAGGTCTGGGATATTACTTGATGACGGAAATTTTTAAACATGTGGGAATCTTGTTCGGAGCGTCTCCTTTTTTGACAACAGCCGCTCCCTTCCTGATTTTGTCAATTGTTACCCTTGTGTTGTGGCGGCGTTATGTATATTGAAAAAAAGGATGGAAAATGTCCTTAGGGATAATGCATGATCAAAGAAAAAATGCCCACCCGCGGGTGGCTGTCCATACGCAGTGGCCTGTACCTGATATTCATGCAGATTCCTATTGACGTGGAATAAACAGTATGGTGCACGATATCTAGGCTTGTGCCCTATGGTTTTGGCTGAAAGAACTCCGATTGCGGGAATAGACCGGGTTCGGAGGGGGGAATAAACGGGTCTGTGTCGGTTAGTGCCTATTCGAAAATTTGATCGACTTCATTTTTTTAATGCGCTAGGTAGACAAGGCATGAAAATTCAATGAGTGTGTATGCCTACATCGTGAATGATCCGAATATCCGATTGTGGAATCTGACGTCTCGTACGCGGTATCAACGGATGTTAAATCCGATGGGGGTCAAGAATTTTCTGGATAACATCAACGAACTTCCATCCAATAATTCTGTTCTCATTATTAGAGGGGATTTTTTATATGATGAGCGAGTGTTCTCATTTCTCTTGAAACACACAAATGTCGTCCTGGAAGTTCAGGCGGGAGTTGGTCTCCTGCCAATCGCGGCTCATGTTGATTCTCCTCTGGCTTCTTCAACGTGGTGTGGTATACAACAGGAATGCACACGAGAAATCACGAACCTGCAATCTGTAACCCTTAAGGATCTTTCGATTTCTTTTTCAAACGAATTGCGAAAATCTGATCATCCCTATGTGTTCTCCATTCGGGATGATAATCGGGTGGCACTGGAAGAGCATTTATTTTCAGGATCATATAAAGGGGTTACCGATCTGGTGACAAAATTTCTTTGGCCGGTTCCAGCTCAATGGGCCACTCGGCTTTGTGCGCTTTGGGGAATTTCACCGAATCAGGTGACATCGTTGAGCTTCATGCTTGTCATCGCAGTAGGGGTTTTGTTCGGCTATGGATTGTTGTTCTGGGGTCTTGTGCTGGGATGGGTAATGACGTTCCTTGATACTGTTGATGGGAAATTAGCTCGAGTGACGGTGACTTCAAGCAAATGGGGAAATATTTTTGATCATGGCATTGATTTAATTCACCCACCTCTTTGGTATTTAGCGTGGGGAGTTGGTCTCCACACATTTTCCCCTTTTCTCCCCTGGTTGACCGTGGAACTAACCGTTGGAATCATTTTCATCGGATATATTCTGGGGCGAATAGTTGAAGGGATTTTTCAATGGTGGTTAGGGGGCTTTGTCATCTTTTGTTGGAAACCCGTGGATTCCTATTTCAGGCTGATCACGGCTCGGCGTAATCCGAACCTCATTTTATTAACTGGCAGCTTTCTTCTTGGACGCCCGGATTCGGGTCTGGAGGCTGTGGCGATTTGGACGGTTGGCTCCACCATGATTCTTCTCGCCAGGCTGCTCATGGCGGTTTGGGAAAAATCCGCTATGGGTTCTCTTACCTCCTGGTTGGCTGCGGTCGATCCGGTGAATCGAAATTCCTTGGCGGTCAGAATGTTTACAAATCCTCCTGCGACGTTAGAATAAAATAATAGTCACTCAGGCCGGACTCCATTGTTGACCGAAATCTTGGACTCGGTTGAATTTCTCTTCGTCATCTTTCCAGATTCCAAACCTATGCAGGTCTGAAATGCCTATAGGGATCCTCCATAATCCGCTTAGTGGGCGCAATAAACGGCAGCCTCTTCTTTTTCAAGCGGTATACGCGCGGTATCCCGAGGTGCGACATGCTGAGGTCACCACTCCCGCGGATATCATGAAAGCCCTGGAGACATTTGCCCACAACCAGGTGAATCTGGTGGTAGTGAATGGAGGAGATGGCACGATCCAGGCGACGGTGGATGCATTGTTCACCTATCGACCTTTTCCAGAGATGCCGCTCCTTGCGGTAATTCCGGCAGGAACTGCGAATATGATTGCCGGGGATGTGGGGCTGGGAAAATTTGAAGAGGCCACACTGGAACATCTTTTGTCATGGATTCAATCTTCGGTATCTGCGATAGCCTTCGTCAACAGGTCGATTCTTCGACTTCGGTTCTCCTCTAACCAGAGACCAATTCATGGGATGTTTTTTGGCGCCGGGGCTATTTATCATGGGACCCAAATGGGTCGGGAGACAAAGCAAACGATTGGCCGATTAGGGGAGTGGGGAGCCGGCCTCATTCTTGCGAAATTTTTATTAGCGTTGGCCACAGGATCGCGGAAGGGGCTTCAGCCAGTGACCGTAGGTGTGTCAACAGGAGAATCAACAACCGAGCATCATGAGTATCTGGTGTTGTTGGTCACGACATTGGAACGGTTATTTTTAGGGATGAAGCCATTTTGGGGCTCGACTTCCGGCCCGTTACGGTTTACCAGTTTGAAGGTCCCCTATCGCTATTTGTGGCGTGTGTTACCGGCTCTCCTTCGTGGAAAATCTCATCCCTTGGCCACAATCGATCATGGCTATGTGAGTGAGAATTTCTCCGAGATTCGACTGGTCTTGAACAGCGGATTTGTGTTGGATGGGGAAGTACATTTGCCGTCTCAACCGGAAGAGCCCATCATTCTTGAGTTAGCCGGAGAACTCTCGTTTGTTCGTCTCTCCTCCGGGGCCAAATGAACGTATCGCCCCCGGTTTTTGATGTAGTGGCTCAACCGAGTGGCCGGCCAATTCCAAAGGCCATTCGTGCTGTTGGAGATGCCTTGTCAAAGAAGTATGGTCCATCTGCTTTGGGAGTGTTGTTGTATGGGTCATGTTTACGGGCGGGGACCGATCATGACAGTTTGGTGGATTGTTATGTATTAGTGGACCACTATGCTTCCGTGTATCAGAAAGCTTGGCTGGCGCTGTTCAATCGCTGGTTGCCTCCGAATGTGTTTTATTGGGAAGTGCCGGTGGAGGAACGGGTGGTTCGTGTGAAATATGCCGTGCTGTCTTTGGAAGATTTTGAACGCAGCGTGTCTCCTGATTGGTTTCATTCATATTTTTGGGCAAGGTTTGCGCAACCGACGGTTCTGTTAGTGTCCTCATCCCAGACAGTACGACAGCGAATTTTGAATGGGTTGGGCATGGCGGTGCTCACCTTTCTGAGAAAATCGCTTCCGAGGGTATCTGGCCGATTTACGGCTAGGGAACTTTGGAGTGTTGGGTTGTCACTCAGTTACGGGGCGGAATTTCGGGCGGAATCCACTGGGCGGGCGGACACCTTATGGAGAAACGATTGTGAATATTATGAGCAGCTGACTCACGCTGTCTTTTCTTCTCATTTTCCCAACGTTCAGGTGGTGCCACAACAGGAAGGTCGTGCCTATGTGTTCGAAGAGACAGGTTGGGAACGATTCAGCAATCGTATGGGGTGGATTCTTCGTCGATGGCAGGGGAAAATTTTGTCCGTCCTTCGACTCATGAAAGGGGCTTTCACCTTTCAAGGGGGTATGGATTATCTCTTGTGGAAAATTGAACGGCATTCAGGGGTGAAAATTCAACTGACCCCGGCGCAGCGACGGCATCCAATTTTGACCGGGCTTAGAATCTTTTGGCGCTTGTACCGGCAAGGGGCCTTCCGATGAGGCCTATCAGCGAATTTCAGTTGCGCGGGATTCCTGCGAGTACTTGTAAAGGTTCTTGTGGAAAACTGAGAGTGTAGCTCGAAGTAGTTTGAACCCTACCGGAAAGGCTTGCAGCGTCGTGAAGAATGTCCTAACGGATAATCTGTCTGGAGATGAGAGAGAAGGGAAAACAGAATGAGTAAGACTTTATTGATCACGATTGACCATATAACACGAAACAATCGCTAACGATCGTTTGGCTGTGCTATCGGGAAACCCTTCCAAATCCAGTGCGGCCGCTTCAACATATTCTCTTGCCTGGACGGTGGCATAAGCTAAAGAACCTAATTTTTTCATGAGGGTCAGGATGGTTTGCAAATCTTGATCGTCCACTGAATGGGAGGCAATTTTTTCTTTTAGCCAAGTGCGTTCCGATGGGGAGCATGTTTGCAACAGATGTAACAGGGGAAGCGTAATCATCCCTTGGCGAATGTCCTGTCCCAAAGATTTCCCCAGCCGGCTTCGGTCTGCTGCATAATCCAAGCGATCATCGGCAAGTTGAAAAGCCATTCCGAGGTGAAGGCCAAAACGATATAACGCTGCTTGTTCTTCCAAAGAGGCTCCGCCAATGATTCCGCCGACTTTACAGGAAGCGGCCACCAGGGTTGCGGTTTTATATTCGACGATCTTAAGATAGGCAGCCTCGGTCAGGTCGGGCTGGCTGTTGGCACAGAGTTGAAGCACTTCTCCCTCAGCCATTTTGCGGCACGCATCGGCTAAGACTTCGTTTATACCATGGTTGTGAAAGCTGGCGATGAGCGCCATGGCCTGTGAGTAGAGGTAGTCCCCGACCAGAATGCTGGCTTGATTCCCCCAGATACGTCGGGCAGTTTTTTGTCCGCGGCGGATATCCGCTTCATCCAGGACGTCGTCATGGAGGAGGGTGGCCGTGTGAATGAACTCAATGAGACTGCCAAGCAGGAGGAAGTCTTGTTCAATATACCCGTACATCCGAGCGCCAAGGATAAGCAGGAGCGGCCGAATGCGTTTGCCTCCGCTATTGAGAATATGCCCGGCGACGGTATTAATGAGTGGGGCATGGGAATGCAGATGTTTGTGAATTTGAACTTCGACCTCATTGAGGTCAGGCCGGAAGGCATCCCACACATCCTCCATTGAATCCAGGTTTTTGACGGCTGGTTCATTTGGCATGGCGGCGATACTAGGGGGTCGCCTGTGGATTGTCAAGCTGAACCGAAGCCGGACAGCCGATCGAAAATCCTCGAAAAAAACAGCGAATGCGAGGGAATCATTTCGTAGAAGAAAACAGCTTGCCTTGACAGATTTTTTGACCATCCAGTAATGTTATTGGTTACAATTTTGATTCGTTCTTCCCCTTTCTTCCATTACTCTCCGGGACCACACAACGGAAAAAATGGCCCATTGAGTCATACACAAGGGGTGGCGTGTCTTTTTTAAAAAAGATGACCAGCAACATTTTTTAGGTGAAAAGTGGAACAGATGGATAATCGACCAGAGGTGAGACTCCCAGGATTGCCCTCAGCCCAAGGCCTCTACCACCCCAGTAACGAGCATGATGGTTGCGGGATTGGGTTTGTTGCCAACATCAAAGGGCAGAAATCCCATGACATTGTCGAAAAGGGCCTTCAGGTACTTAAGAATTTGACTCACCGTGGAGCACAAGGGTGTGATCCGTGCACAGGAGATGGGGCAGGTATTCTCTCTCAAATTCCGCATGATTTTTTCTATCGGGTTACTGCCGAAACCGGCGTCCATCTGCCCACAGCCGGGGCCTATGGCGTTGGTATGACGTTTTTGCCGCAAGACCCCAAGGCCCGCAAACAATGTGAAACCCTCTTTGCAGCCATCATCCGGGAAGAGGGGCAGGAATTTTTGGGGTGGCGTGATGTACCAGCCAAAGAAGATCAAATCGGGGAGCAGGCACGAGAAACGATGCCCGTCATTCGGCAGTTCTTTGTCGCACGCAAGTTACTGAATCCGACGCAGTTCGAACGCAAACTTTACGTCATTCGTAAACGAATTACCCGGGCGCTTCGAGAATCTGCCTTACCGGGGAAAGAATGGGTCTACATTTCCAGCCTGTCTGGCAACACAATTGTCTATAAGGGAATGCTGATGCCAGAACAGGTTTCCCTGTTTTATCCGGATCTTGTGGATCCCACATTTACGTCGGCATTGGCGGTCGTGCATTCTCGCTTTAGCACGAATACTTTTCCTACATGGTCCTTAGCACATCCTTATAGATACACCGTTCATAACGGGGAAATTAATACGCTGAAAGGGAATGTCAATTGGATGCGGGCACGGCAGGGGAGGCTTGCTTCAGACCTGTTCGGGGATGATCTCAAGAAACTGTTTCCGATAATTGATGATTCCACTCAAAGCGATTCGGCCTGTTTGGATAATGCCATAGAGTTTTTGGTCATGGCCGGCCGATCGTTGCCTCACGCCATGATGATGCTGATTCCCGAACCGTGGGTAGGAAATCCACAAATGGATTTTGACCGGCGAGGGTTTTATGAATATCACGCGGCCGTCATGGAGCCGTGGGATGGTCCGGCGGCGGTGTGTTTTACCGATGGAAAACTGGTCGGTGCGACTTTGGATCGAAACGGTCTTCGTCCATGTCGATATCAAATTACGAAGGATGATGTGGTGGTTTTGGCTTCGGAGGCCGGAGTGCTCCCCACTGATCCTCACACCATCCGAATGAAAGGCCGTCTTCAACCGGGCCGGATGTTTGTTGTGGATACCGTTCAGGGACGCATTCTTGATGATGAAGAAATTAAAGCAGACATCACCAAACGCAAGCCCTATCGACAGTGGTTAACACAATATCGGGTATCCTTGGATGAACTGCCCGAACCACTCAATGTGCCTCAACCGGATCATCCGACACTACGCCAACGCCAACAAGCCTTCGGGTACACTGTAGAAGAATTGAAAATGGTTTTGTTTCCCATGGCGGTAAATGGTGAAGAGCCTGTTTCCTCGATGGGAACTGATACCCCCTTGGCGGTCTTGTCAGAACGACCGCAACTCCTCTTTAAATATTTTAAGCAATTGTTTGCTCAAGTAACGAATCCTCCTATCGATCCGATCCGGGAACATCTGGTGATGTCCCTCGTCACGAATATCGGACCCAAGCCGAATGTCATTGCGGAGATTCCAGAGGCCTGCCGACGGATCAAATTGCAGCAGCCGATTCTCAGCAATGTGGATCTGCAAAAGATTCGCATGATCGGGGATTCTCACTTCAAAAGTAAAACGCTTTCCTTGCTCTTTAAGGTACCGGAAGGCCCTGATGGTTTGGCTGCGGCTCTTGATCAGTTGTGTCAGCAAGCCTCGAAAGCCATAAAGGAGGGTGAAAAATTCTTGATTTTGAGCGATCGGGGAATCAATGCCGAATGGGCGCCAATCCCCAGTTTATTAGGGGTGTCGGCGGTTCACCAGCATCTGGTTCGGGAAGAAACCCGAACGGAAGTTGGGTTGATTCTGGAAACAGGTGAACCACGCGATGTGCATCATTTTGCCTGTCTCATAGGATACGGAGCCGGGGCCATCAATCCCTATCTGGTATTTGAGTCCCTCGTGGATATGGAACGGGAAGGTTTTTTCCCTGAAAGTGTCGATGCGGCGACGGCCGAATTGAAGTTTATCAAGGCGGTGAACAAAGGATTGCTGAAAATTTTCTCTAAGATGGGTATCTCGACAGTCCAGTCCTATTGTGGAGCTCAAATTTTTGAGGCCATTGGCCTCAACAGCAAGTTGATTGATCGGTTCTTCACGGGAACGGCTTCACGGATCGAGGGAATCGGTCTCAGTGAGGTGGGAGAGGAGACTTTGCGGCGTCATGCGCTTGCCTATCGTCCGGTTCCCGTGCGGCAATTAGATTTTGGCGGAGAAATTCACTACCGGATTCAGGGAGAACATCATAATTGGAATCCCGAAACCATATACAAACTGCAGCATGCGGCCCGTGCTAATGATGCCAAAACCTATACGGATTTTGCGGCCTTGGTGAATAAGGAGGACCAGCGGCGCTCCACGCTTCGCGGGTTGTTTGAGTTTAAATGGGCGGCCGACCCGATCCCTCTTGAAGAAGTGGAACCCGCTAGCGAAATTGTGAAACGATTTACCACGGGTGCCATGTCGTTTGGGGCGATCAGTAAAGAAGCGCATGAGACATTGGCCATCGCGATGAATCGCATAGGCGCCAAAAGCAATACTGGAGAGGGTGGCGAGGATCCAGAACGATTTAAGCCTTTACCAAACGGGGATTCCAAAAATTCGTATATCAAGCAGGTGGCGTCCGGCCGCTTTGGGGTGACGGCGCATTACCTGGTGAATGCCAGGGAATTGCAGATCAAAATGGCGCAGGGGGCCAAGCCTGGCGAAGGGGGACAGTTGCCGGGACACAAGGTGGATGAATTTATTGCCAAACTTCGATATTCCACGCCGGGGGTTCAACTGATCTCTCCTCCCCCTCACCATGATATTTATTCTATTGAAGATTTGGCGCAATTAATTTTTGATCTCAAAAATTCGAATCCCGAAGCGGCGGTTTCCGTGAAACTCGTGTCTGAAGTCGGAGTCGGTACCGTGGCGGCGGGGGTATCAAAGGCCCATGCCGATAAAGTTCTCATTAGCGGCGATTCGGGGGGAACGGGGGCGTCTCCCTTATCGTCCATTAAGTACGCGGGAATACCCTGGGAACTGGGTCTGGCCGAAACGCACCAGACGCTTGTGCTCAATAACCTGCGTGGACGTATTCGAGTGGAAACCGATGGCCAGCTGAAAACCGGCCGTGATGTGGTCATTGCGACGCTCTTGGGGGCGGAAGAATATGGTTTTTCCACAGCTCCCTTGATTGTCGAGGGGTGCATCATGATGAGGAAATGCCACCTCAACACCTGTCCGGTGGGAGTGGCTACGCAAGATGGGGAGTTACGAAAACAATTTACGGGAAAACCGGAACACGTCGTGAACTTTTTTATGTTTGTGGCGGAAGAAGTCCGCTCCCTGATGGCTAAGCTCGGGTTCAGGACCATGCGCGAGATGATTGGCCGTGTGGATAAGTTGAAAGTGCAAAAAGCTGTTGATCATTGGAAAGCCAAAGGACTGGATTTGTCTCCGTTATTGGTGAAGCCTGATGTCGGTCCTGAAGTGGCCACTTCTTGCGTACAAGAACAGGATCACGGTCTGAAAGGAATTTTGGATAATCAATTGGTGAAATTGTGCCAACCCGCCATTGAACGGGGCGAACCTGTTTCATTGGATCTGCCTATACGAAATGTGAACCGGACCACTGGCACCGTCCTGTCAAGCTATATTGCACGAAAGTATGGGACGGAGGGGCTCCCTCCCGATACGATTCGGATCAAATTTACCGGCTCGGCCGGACAATCCTTTGGAGCATTTTTGTCGAAGGGTATTACGTTAATCCTGGAAGGCGAGTCGAATGACTATTTGGGGAAGGGTCTCTCCGGAGGGACAATAATTGTGGTGCCGCCGAAGGGCGTGACGTATTTACCGGAGGACACGATTCTCATCGGGAACACTTCTCTGTATGGGGCGACCGGAGGAGAAGGATATTTTTATGGTATTGCGGGAGAACGGTTTGCTGTTCGGAATAGCGGCGCGCGGGCGGTCATCGATGGAACCGGCGATCATGGGTGCGAATATATGACTGGGGGTGTGGTGGTGGTTCTGGGAAAAACGGGACGCAATTTTGCGGCCGGGATGTCGGGAGGCGAAGCCTATGTATTGGATGAGGACGGGCAATTCTCCGCACGCTGCAATATGGGCATGGTGGAATTAGAGCCTGTCGTGTCATCTGAAGATAAACAAACCCTTCGTGTGCTGGTCGAGGCCCATTTTCGATACACCCAAAGTGTTAATGCAAGCCGGGTTCTCGGTTCGTGGGAGACGATGCTACCGAAATTTGTCAAAGTCATGCCGAGTGATTACAAGCGAGTGCTGCAGGAACGGAAAACGGCCCTGGCAAAAGAGCATGCTCAACGGGAACGGGAGGCGGTGAGCCGTGGCTGATCCTCGTGGATTTTTGAAATATCAACGGGAAGGACCTCAACGGCGGCCTATTGAGCTTCGAGTCAGGGATTGGAAGGAATTTTACGAACCTTTTCCCGACGAAAAGTTAAAAGTTCAAGGGGCCCGCTGTATGGACTGTGGGGTGCCATTTTGCCAAGGCGTCACTGGCTGTCCTGTGGTCAATCTGATCCCCGAATGGAATGATCTGGTGCATCGAGGCCGATGGAAAGATGCCCTAAAAGCTCTCCATGCGACCAATAACTTTCCTGAATTCACCGGACGGTTGTGCCCGGCTCCCTGTGAGTCGGCTTGTGTGTTAGGCATCAATAGCGATCCGGTCTCTATCCGTGTCATTGAGTGGAATATCATTGATAAAGGGTTCGAAGAAGGCTGGGTCGAGCCCGTGTTACCAGTTGTCTCCACCGGGAAACGGATCGCGATTGTGGGCTCTGGTCCAGCCGGGTTAGCGGCGGCCCAACAATTAGTCCGAACTGGTCATGAAGTGACGGTATTTGAGAAAGCTGATCGGATTGGTGGATTGCTTCGCTATGGCATTCCCGATTTTAAAATGGAGAAGTGGGTGTTGGACCGGCGTTTGGAACAGATGCGAAAAGAGGGGGTGTTGTTCGAGCCTGGCGTGTGTGTCGGAGTTGATATCGACATCAACGCATTACGTCGTGACTATGATGCGGTCCTGCTAGCGATGGGGGCTGAACAACCTCGGGAACTGCCGGTTCCAGGGAGAGATCTCAAAGGCATTCATCTCGCCATGAACTATCTCACACAACAGAATAAGCGCGTGGCCGGGGATAGCGTGCCGGGAGAACAAATATCGGCTAAAGGCAAACGGGTGGTGATTATCGGTGGTGGAGATACCGGTTCAGATTGTTTAGGAACTGCTCATCGTCAAGGGTGTGTGGAAGCTCATCAATTTGAGTTGTTACCTGAACCGCCACCGATGAGGGGTGAGTCCACTCCATGGCCTTTATGGCCGATGCAATTACGAACGTCTCATGCCCATGAGGAAGGATGTGATCGCGAATGGAGTATCTCAACCACTAAATTTTCTGGTCAGAATGGTCAGGTCATTAAACTGCATGCGACCCGCGTGAAATTTGAGCAGAGCAAGGTAATTCCTGTGCCTGGGTCAGAGGTAGAGATGGATGCTGACCTGGTGTTATTGGCGATGGGATTTGTGGGGCCGGTGAAAAGCGGCCTGTTGGATTCTCTGGGGCTCCACTATGATCCCCGGGGTAATGTGGTGGTTGACGAACATTTTATGACCAGTGTGGATGGGGTGTTCGCAACTGGAGACACCAGGCGCGGGGCTTCCTTGATTGTCTGGGCCATCGCAGAAGGGAGAAAAGCTGCGGCTGGCGTCCACCACTATCTGCAAGCCGGAAAATCCTTTCGGAAACTCTGATTGTTTTTTCCCCTCTTGGTGTCTTTTTCGTCCTATTCATCTTTCCGCAATCTCTTTCTCATTCTAAATTCTGAGCTACCAGAGTGCGTTTACGCTCTCTGTAAAAGACCATCACGTATGTCAGGCATTCATCAAGAGTTTCTTCGGCGCGCAAGCAGGATTCCATTTTTTGGTCTTGGTTTGTCGGTGGATGTGTATTCTCCGGATATCTTTGAATTATACGAGGAACTTCAAAATCGGAAAATCTTGATGTCCTATCTCGAAATATTCCATGCAGCTCCCGAGGCCTTAGAGGTCGTTCGAGCGCGGCTTCCAGGCATCCCTCTGGCCTATCATGCAGAGGGGTTGTGGTTCACTCAGCCTGAATGGGAAACGGCGTATGATTCTCAAGAGCGACTACAGACCGCTGCACGCGATCTCCAAATATTACAGGCTCATTGGGTGAATCAGGAATGTGCGACTAAAGAAATAGCTGGCTTTGCCTTTGGGACGTATTTGCCCCCTTTATTTACCGGAGCATCTGCTGAAGTCACCGCCTATCATACGTGGAAGGCTCAACAGCAGCTTGATCAATGTGATTGGGGTCAACAGGCAGAATCGCCTTTGCTACTCTTGGAGGGACCACCTTTAAGCTATTTTTCGATAGGTGATATTTCTTATGCGGAATTTTTTACGAGAGTCGTGGCCATGGCGCCTTGTGGGTTGGTGCTGGATTTAGGCCATGTGTGGACGGTGTATCGGTATTCGGATGCGTGGAGGAGTCAGGATTTGCAATCATTTTTTGAGGCATTTCTTGAACAGTTCCCCTTGGAGAGGGTAATCCAAATTCATATCGCCGGTCTGGATTGCCATCCTACAATACTCAACCGGCTGGCGTCAGGACCGCACCAGAACCCTCCAGCGTGGATTGATGCCCATGAAGCCCCCATCCCGGAAGAATTACTTCAGCTCTTGGCTCGGGTTGTACGAGAGCCTCGCCTGATCAATCTCAAAGGGATCGCCTTAGAAGTGGATAATAAACAGATATCTCTCATCTGCCGGGAAGTGAAAACGATAATGGAGATTTTGGAACCGCTTGTTCCTTCGCGGCCCCAGGTGTTTGTGCCTGGCACAGAGGTTCATGGTGAAGAAGGCCCTCAAGAATGGGATTTTGAACCTTCCAGGGAGATTCGGCACATGTTAACCCGGCAATATATGGACTATGTTGATCTGGTCACGGGAAAAGTTAGAGGCAGGCTGGACATACCCAAAGCATGGGATGAGGGAGTGGGTAAGGAGCTTGGTTATTATGCCACCCAATATTTGCCCTATGAAATTCTATCATGGGGGGGAGATGTGAGAGTGATGTTTCCCCAGACTTGCCAATTATTGGATCAACATGGGGTCCGGTTGAACCAATTCGTCGAATTTTGGTTTGCGCATGCTCGAACATCTGAATCTGAGTATGATTTTTTCCTTCTCAAAATTCATCTGTTTGTGGAATTTCTTGATCAGGTGCTTCCCCGTGCTGTTTCCCCGGTCAAGCTGGAAGCCGAACTCCTTTCCCAAGCTTACGTCATAGCATGCCAGGGCTCACCGGCTTAGTAACTGTTTTGCTTAAAAAAACAGGATTCTCTTTTAACCTGCGAAATCACAAAATGGTAGGAGACAGAATGGGCCAGTTGACGGTCAATAGGGAGCCTCTGCCTGACGGGGAAATTAAAAATTCTTGGCCTGGGCGGCCGCTCCGTTGGAAAGGACTTGATGAATTTCCTGAATGAGGCGCAATTCGATTTCAGTGATTTCAGATTGGGGAGCGGAGAACATCTGGCCGTTTTTGGAAAGTTTCTCGAATTCGGCACGGACCCATACGATGGCATGATCGGAGGGCCCCTTCTCAATCGAGAGGAGGTATTGGTTGCGAAATCCTGGTAATTCCAGCGAGGGAGGAAGCGAGGTTTTACGATCAGTAATATAGATAGCTTGTTGGTCTGTTTGCATGCTGGAAAGAATAGAATAGCCATTTTTAGTAAGGGCCTCTTCAATGATTTTTGAAACCGAGGAAAAGGAAAAAGGTAATTCCATGGTCTGGCCGCCAATTTGGTGAAGGGTGAGGGCTTTTCGTATCTGGTCTCTTTGGCTCCTGAGCCATTTGGTTTCTCCTTCCAGTTTTCGATTTTCTTGTTCTAATGTTTTAATTCTGGCCACGTCCTTTTTCGGACCATTCACCAGTTCGGTCATTTTAGCCTGTGCGTCTCGAAGTTGTTCCAGGTGTGTGGCTTCGGCATCCCGTAGTTGCTCCTCATACGATTCTGCTGTTTTTCTGGCCTCTTGGTTTAACAAGTTGATTTGTTGCTGCATAATTCTATTTCCCTCCTGGAGGGAATGAATAACCGACTCCAATTTGGCAATTTGTTTTTTGAGCTTGATATTTTCTTCATGAAGGCCAGAATTATCCTGGGAACAACCGGTAAGGAAAAGAAGGAGCATGGCTACTAAAACAGAAAAGACTCTCCCACTCGGCCAGGAGAAAATGCCGGGAATTTGATTGGATGTTGGGGGGCGCTGTAATGCTGGGATTTTCACCGGCTCAGCGCATCCGTTAATGGGGGGGTTCTGTCCTGATTGGAGCAAATGGGTACCTTTTATTAAGTATTTTATGCTTAATCGATGCTTATTTCAAATTTCTGTGTTGAGGAGTTCATGGAGATCAATGATGAGGAGTAATCTGGAAATCTTATTCGGGATTTTGTAAACCCTAACCGAGAGGGGATGTGCCGCATTCAAGCTGAGCGCCAATCACCGTGGGCGCAAAAGAAGTGATCACCGTGATACAGTTCAAGGGTGAAACCTCGCTAGTATGCCTAGTATGCGTTGTTAAGGAGATTTCAATGAATCAGCTCATTCGAAAAACCTTTCCCGTCCCTCCTCTCTCGTGTAATTGTTCGATTATCGGTGACAAGGACACAAAACAGGCCATAGTTGTTGATCCCGGAGGAAATCCTGAACGCATACTAGAAGAGATTAATGCCCTGGGATTCACGATCTCTGCTATTTTGCATACGCATGCCCACTTTGACCATTTCTTAGCCTCCGGTCATATTAAGCACGCGACCGGGGCTCCTCTGTGTTTGCATCCTCAAGACCAGGATCTCTGGGAAATGTTAGAAATTCAGTGCCGAATGTTCAGTATTCCTTATGTGCCCGCTCCTCCTCCTGACCGCTGGATTGACGATGGGGCAGAGGTGAGAGTCGGTCCGTACACAGGGACCGTGATCCATACTCCTGGCCACACTCCTGGTTCGGCATGTTTTTTCTTTGAAAGACAGGGATTGGTGCTCTCTGGGGACACCCTATTTCGAGGTGGAATCGGCAGAACGGACCTTTGGGGTGGAGATGGCCAGGCTATTTGTCGATCTATTCGCGAACGATTGTACACGCTCAAGGAAGACACGATCGTTATACCCGGACATGGACCTGAATCGTCTATTGGATGGGAACGGGAACATAATATGTTTGTGAATGCGTGAAGATCGTCGATTGTGACCGGCATTTTTGCATAGGAGAAAAATCATGAGACACTATTTATTCTTTGGATGGTTGATGTTGTTTCTGGTGCTTACTTTGGGAGAGGAGGTTGCTCCCGTTTCGGCGACTTCGCGGGAAGTCAAAATTGAAAAAGTTGAAGTCCGGTTTTTACCAATGAGTGCCGTGGTTCTCTTAGCCGTGGGAGATAAAGCCATCTCAATATTTGTCGATCCTACCGTGGCTGGCTCTATTCAGGGTGCCCTCACAGGGGAAAAGTTTTCTCGCCCCCTTTCACATGACTTAATGCAGTCCATTCTGAAGACCTACGAAGTCCGCGTCGATCGGGTTTTTATTACTCTTCGGGATGGAGTGTTTTACGGGACTCTGACTCTTTCGCAAAACGGCCAACAGCAATTATTTGATAGTCGGTCCTCCGATGCAATCGCGCTTGCAGTTCATTTTGATAGCCCGATTTTTGTTGAACGGGAACTGATGGAATCTGCAGGAAAAGCCATGGGACTCGGAATGGAGACCAAGAAAGATGTTGAGTTATAAGAGAACGTTGGCATGCAAGAGAGAATCCTTCCAAATCATTAAAGCATTTGCCATGAAGATTAAGTTGGTATAACCACGGAAATTAACGGGAAATGCCTGAGTATCTCTCAAGCATTTTCTGGATCATGGATGAATTTCCTTATGTATCGCTATCGGGAATCTCATCGAAAAAAACCTTCTTGCGTCGGAAATGTCATATGCTATAAACAATCCTCTTGTCCAAACTAAAACCGTATATAGTTTAGAAAAATTGGCTTGCGTTCTTAGGTAACAAATTCATTATCAACAAGCTTCTCATGAGGAGGTAGGCGATGCACAGAGTGCTTCTATCTGTCCTTTTAAGTGCGGTGATCATTGCGGTCGGTAGTTCAGTTTCGTTTGCGTTGCAGTCCGGTGGTGTGGAAATTGGTGACCTTGAAACAGGGTCTGTCGTGGGTCAGCCATTTTCAAAGTTGGATGTCGATATTGAGTTGAATGCCATTGAAATTGCTGGAAAGAAAGTCTGGTATCCCCCGACGGCCATTTTGAACCTTGTTTCTAGTGGAACAGGCGGGAGAGGAGGAAGACCGGTTTTAGTCAAAGTAACCAATAATATGGATAAGGAACACGGCTTTGATCTTTCTGCGGATTCGGCCTTTGCCGGTCCGACTTCGATGCACATTAAAATTGTTGTTGGCCCTGGAGAAACCAAATATATTGGGATTCCCATCAGTGATCTCACATATGTCACGTCCAATAATTTATTGGTCTATAAGTGTCAATTGCATGCTGCCCATCTTGGTGGTCAATTGCTGGTCATGACCAAGTAACACAATTCTCGGTCATACTCGTGTATAAAAAAGCCCCATCCCTGTTGTTATAGAGGATGGGGCTTTTTTAACACCAGATATAGTTTGAAAAAATTACGCTTCTTCTTCTTCACTACTACAATCCACGTTAGCATCCAACGGAATCTTCTGGGTTGCCATTAGCTCTCCTTCAACCACCAATAATAAAAAACGACTTTCTGTCAGCGTTTTGTCAGGCAAATTTCTGAGGCTGGCGTTGATGTCAATAATTATTTCTTCCTGAGACTGGGTTGAAGTGTTATTGATTACCCAGAAGTACCGGCTTCCCTTTGGGTAGAGGGTAGAGACGAATCTGTCAATGGTGGTCGCAATCGAATGATGTGCGGGTTCACTGACAGACGGAAAGAAAACAAATGAAATCAATAAAATGAGAGTTGGGAGGTAGCGCATGTGACCCCTCCAAGTATGTAGTGAGTATGTAGTGAGTTTTACCTTTTGATTGAGGGGGGACATTGGGCTGGGCCACTTCATGACATGTCTCACGTTGGCTGCAATCGAATGCATTATAGTGATATCTTATCTATTGTTTAGCCAATTGAGCAAATGGAAAACCCAAGACAAATCAGTCAGGTAGGGGGCAAAGGTTCCGGCCTTGAGCCAGAGACCATTTTCAGAATAATTTAGGATAATAAAACATACGATGCTGTCGTTTCTTCGATTGAAAGGTGTGGGCGATAAAAAACGAATATTTTTTCTTTTGGTTATGGCTTTGCTCTTGATTTCGGGGGCCTTGCTGTTTAATGCTCCAGAGCAAACACAGGTCATCAATATAAACTTTCCCGGTGGTGCTGTGTTGAAAGCGGAGGTCGCCGATACTCCGGAAAAACTGCTATTTGGATTGGCCTTTAGAAATGTACTCCCTTCCGATGAAGGGATGGTATATATTTTTGAGGAATCAGGACCCCATCGGGTTTGGACAAAGGAGTTTCAATTTCCCATAGATGTGATTTGGGTGGATGAGAGTAAAATAGTGGTGCATGTGGTTGAAAAGGCTCCTCCATGCATTGAAAGCCGATGTCCTTGGTATGGGCCCCCTCCTCAAAATGCGCGTTATGTCATTGAGGCCAATGCTGGATTTGTGGAACAAGCAAAAGTGGCAATAGGAGCACAATTGAAATTCACGATGTATGTCTCCTGAAAGTGAAACCGGGATTGATTGTTCCGATTGAGAGTAGTATGGACCTCACGAAACATGAACCGATTAGTCCCAAGGAGGGATTTATTTTTGTTGCGAAACTGGAGGATATCCCCAAGGGAAAGGGGCGTGTATTCAAGGTGGAAGGCAAAAGTCTGGCAGTCTTTCGAATTGATGATCGGTGCTTTGCCATAAATGATATCTGCCCGCATCAAGGAGCCTCTTTGGGTAAAGGAAGGTTGAAGGGTTTTGTCGTTTCTTGTCCGTGGCATCATCAACAGTTTGATATTCGTTCGGGATTTGGCCCGGATGGGGGCGGGTACTGTGTGGTCAATTATGAAGTGATGGTAAATAAAGGAAATGTCTTTGTTTGCCTGGAAAGGCGTGATTGGTTGACAGGAAAGTAATTTTATACACTTTTTCATCGCCAGCGAGAAATAGCCAGGTTGAGAGAATGAATACAGATCAAGTTGATACAAAAACGATTCAGGTCTTTCAATTGGCCACTTTTGTTGTTCATTTGTGGGAGGATCGGACCCGCGGTGAACAATGGGTGCCAACATATGACCCCAAAGCGTTGGGATTGGTTGGAGATGATTTTCTTCGAACCGTCAGCAATAATGCTGTAGATTCCGGTCGGCGATCTTTTGCATTTCAGGCGTTGGAACCAGGAAGGCATTGTTTGGAGTTTAGTAAAAGGATGGCTTGGAAGTTTACGTCGGAAGATCGACGGGTCTATCAGGTCATCATACTCCCAACCCCTTCCTGAACGAAGATACAGCATGCCGGATATTGGTTATCTCAATGGGCAATTTTCCCCACTGAAAGAGATTAGGATTTCGCCGGACGATCGCGGATTCCTGTTTGGCGACGGGGTTTATGAAGTTATTCGCGCCTATCATGGGGTACCTGCCTTTTGGGGTGAGCATTTCGCCAGATTGGTCAGGAGTGCCAGAGAAATCCAACTTACTTTTTCTTTAGAACAAACTGACTTTCAACGTCTCCTGCTCTCCGGTCTTCAGCAGAGCGGGTATCGGGAGGGTAAGATTTATATTCAGGTGACCAGAGGAGTTGCTCCGCGAGAGCATATTTTCCCATCCAAAGGAGAACCCACGGTCTTTTTATCATTTCGGAAAATGGTCTCCTTGCCAACGGAGGTATGCCAACGGGGTGTGAGTGCCATTACCCTGCCTGATATTCGGTGGGACCGCTGTGATATCAAAAGCCTCAATTTGCTTCCCAACGTGTTGGCTAAGCAAAAAGCTCAGGAGGCCAATGCTTTTGAGGCGATTTTTGTGAGAGACGGATGGGTGAACGAAGGGGCTACGAGCAATATCTTTGTGGTGAAAAATGGTGTGACCATCACACCGGAACGCAATCATTTTGTTCTAGCGGGTGTAACCCAACAACAGGTGGTGACGTTGGCTCAGGCAAAGGGCCAGGACGTCCAATTTCGACCAGTTCCTATTTCGGATCTGTTCCAGTCCGATGAAGTCTTTCTCGTGGGCACAACAATAGAGGTTCTGCCGGTCATTCAAGTGAATGGGCAACCTATCCGGGATGGAAAGCCTGGTCCCATTACCACTGCTCTGCAGCAGCAATTTGCCACGCATGTTTCTGGCCTCACCCTTTCTTAATCTCTTGAAATCTGAATTTTTCGAAGCCGATTTTGAATAATGGGCGGCTGTCCTGCGAGAATTTTCATATGATCAATCATTATGGTGAACCTGGATTGGGATTCCTCTTCTGTCATTTTATGATAGTTTGTGAAAATGCAATGAAATCAACAGCATTCATGTCGGACTTGACAGTCTGAATCGATTTGATTACCTTTGCCCCTTCCCACCATTTTCATGGAATATTATCGACAGCTTGAACTGTAAAATAGCTAGGTCGTTTGTCAGTCTATTTCACCTTAAGGAGGCCGGTCCATGTTTCATGTGAAGTCTAGGAAAGCCATTACCACACTTTCCATTGGATTATTAGTAGGAGGGTCCACTCTTTTCTCCGGGGGTACGCTCTTGGCCGAAGATATTCAGGACAAAGTCATCCACAACACGGGAATGGTTCATCAAGAATCTCCTGGATGGGCTGAACGGTTAAAAGGGCAGACTATTATGGAGGACATTCAGTCTGGCCGTCCAGAACGGTCCGCAATGGTCGAGCGTCAGCATGACCGAATCATGCTCAGAATGAACAGTGAATCGGATGGTCAGTCCCATACCGACCATACTTCTTCCGGCTTTTACAACACCATGTCCAATATGCACCAATATGGAGCAGGAGGACAAGATTTACTTTTGGCGTCTGATCGTAGCGTGGAGCCTGTTGCAGCTAGTGGGGGGCGTTGTCCTTCAACTGCTCCTGTCAGGGAGTATGATATTTCGGCTATCAATGCCGAGATTACCCTTAACCAATGGCTTGATTACTACCCTGGCTATATGTATGTCCTGACGGAAAATATCGACAAGGTTCGGGAAGAGGAGGCTAAAAACGCTGAAGCGAGGGAGGTGGCTGGCCACAGTGATCCTGGCGCAGTCACGAATGGTCTTCAGGATCAATGGATTCAACCACTGGTGATCAGAGGCAATCAGGGGGATTGCGTGAAATTTACTCTCCGAAATCAATTGGAGTTCGGTGAGGATGTCAGTTTCCACATTCACGGCTCGAATATGATTGTCAGCAAGACCGGACAGCCTGCTACGACAACCAATCGCGACACCGTTGCCGAGGAAGGGCAAACGGTAGAGTTGGAATGGTATATACACCCGGAAACCCAGGAGGGTGGCCGACAGTTCCACACGTTTAGTAATGATCGGGAATTGACGGTTATGGGCATGATGGGGACATTTGTTGTCGAACCTCATGGCTCAGAATATTTGAATCCGTTGGGAAACGGAGATCCAACTCCCATGAAAAGCGGTTGGCAGGCCATTATCAAAAATGGAACCGGACCGGATTTTCGGGAATTTGTGTTGATTTATCATGAAGTGGGTGATGAAGCGTTTCGTCCGGTGAACAAGCATGGGGATTTCCTGCCTCAACGCGATCCTCTCACCGATTCATATCGGCCTGGGGCTCGAGCTCTCAATTATCGGAGCGAACCATTCGGGATCAACAACATGCATGTGCAGCACGAATACTTCGGGTTTGAAGATGAATCGATGGGATATAGCTCCTATACATTTGGCGATGCACCAACGACGATTCCTCGATCGTATTTGGGCGATCCAGCCAAATTCAGGCTGGTTCACGGAGGTTCGGAAGTCTTCCATTCTCACCATCCCCACGGGGGCACTATTCGATGGCCAAGGAGTCCACGGGCGATTGACGAAATGCCGATGTGGCATGCCGCGAAAAACGGTCCGGTCAAATATCCCGTCATCAGAGCCAAAACCGACCGGGTCGATGTGGAAGTGATCGGGCCTTCCGAAGCCCTTGATTTGGAGACGGAATGTGGATCTGGCTTATGCCAACAACTGGCCGGTGATTTCTTATTTCATTGCCATGTGGCCCATCACTATGTTTCAGGAATGTGGGGGTACTGGCGAGTATATAACACCATGCAGACGGACGATAATCGGACGGATGTGATGCCAAATCTCAGGGAATTACCCGACAGAAAAGGCCGCATGAAAATTGGTGTGACTTCGGATCAATTGATTGGTAAGACGGTCGATTGGTTCGGAAAAAAATTCACCATTGTGGAAAAGGGGAAAACCAATTGGAAAGCTGACCCGACTGTCGTAAATATTAAGGAGTGGGTTGAAATCCAGTTGCCCGCTCGAGGGAAGCCTGGCCACAAGGATGACGAACGTGGCCAAATTCTTTCTTATGATGCGACGGTGCTGGATTGGGCGTGGGATGGCAATAAAGCCCTGTCTGAGAAAGAAAGCACCATTGAGAATCCCAAGTACCACTCAAAGACCCCGGGGAAACGGCGGCCGATTCTGTTTGAGCCCACAACGGGAAAGGTTTCATGGCCTCACTTAACCCCTCATTTCGGCAAGCGGGTCATGTTCCCACCAAACCACAATCCGGCCCCATGGCTGGAAATGATTCATCAGGATGAAAATGGATTGCGAACCTCTGAACCAGCCAAGCCCGGCGAGAACGGCCGGTGGAGTTTGTGTCCGCAGAATGCCGGACGAAAATATTACAATATTCACTTCATTAATACTCCCATTCAAATGGCTGGTCCACAGGGGAAGGAAGATCCTATTATTGATCCCTACGGATTGATTTACGTCCTCCATGAGGAAGAAGAAGAAACACGAAAAAATAACGATAAAAAATATCCGTTGGTGTTTCGTGCCAATATTTACGACTGTGTTGACTATACCCTTACCAGCGAATGGGAGGATGACGACTTCACAAATTTCCAATCCTCCAAAATTAACATTCATCCTCATTTCCTCCAATTCGACAATCAGGCATCGGATGGAGTGATTACCGGTATGTCCTACGAACAGTCTGTCCGCCCGTTTACCATGCTGGAGAAAAAAACGAAAAAGGGACTTCCCGCGCCGATGAATACCGTCTTGAAGGCTAAGGCCAAAAAAGGCGATTCCAGCATTAAGGTGAAGAATGCTGCGCAATACCATCTCAACACGGAATTGCTGGTCGGTGCCGATAATGTGAAAGGCAACGAAATCCGTCGCATTAAATCCATTAAGGGGGATACAATTTCCTTTGTTCGACCATTGCAGCATAATCATCCTGCGGGGGATATCGTGACCGTGGAATTTGTGCGGTCGCGACTCTGGGCGGACGCTGATGTGGGAACGGTGTTCTGGCACGACCATGCCTTTGGGGCGACCACGTGGCCCCATGGGGGATTCGGAACCTTGATTGTGGAACCAGTGGGCTCCACTTATCATGATCCGAAGACCGGGAAACAAATCAGGAGCGGGCCCATCGCGGATATCCATACCGTAGAACCGGTCGGTTACGGTGTGAACGGTAGTTTCCGTGAACTCATGGTCCAGGTTCATGACACGGTGCCTCATACGGTTAATATTGTCACGGCCGGTAACCCGCCTGGGCAGCCTGTAGAGGTGGCGTTGGAGGCAGGAAAAACGGTGTCATTCATGATGCCGGACAAAATTGCTATGACACCCATGCCTTTCCTCAACGGGGGAACGCATACGACGGGGAGCGGCCTCAATTTCAGGGCAGAACCGATCGCTCAACGATTGGCCGTTAATCCCGATGCTTCAAAGGTATTCAGTAGTGCTGAACACGGTGATCCGGATACGCCATTATTGCGCGCGTACCTGGGAGATACAGTGGTGTTCCGTCTTCTGCATACCCTCATGAATGAAACCATGACCTGGACACTATCGGGTCACACGTTTTTGACCGAGCGATATGCCGGGGATGCCAATAGAAAAAATTCGATTCATATTGGTATCGCCGAGCGCTATGATTTAGTCGTTCCGAAAGCAGGCGGGCCACGTCTGCAACCGGGAGACTACATTCATTTCAATGGCCGGTCTTCTAAATTCTCCGAGGGAGGTTGGGGAATCCTTCGAGTGTTGGAGAAAGAGATTTCCGATCTGAAACCGCTACCAGCCGGGTATTCGGGTCGAAATGAGATTCCGAAGCCCCTTCCTGTTTGTCCTGAAGATGCACAGGTGAAGTCCTTTAATGTGGTGGCCATGGACTTTCCAGGGATGAGTTTTAATTCCAATGCTCCGGAATCCATCGAGATTGATTTTGAGAGAACAATCGACCTCAGAAATCCTGATGCCAAGATCTACGTTCTTGAAGATGAGGTCACAAAGGTGGCAGGGGATTTCCACCCAATGCCATTGACCATTCGAGCGAACGTGGGAGATTGCATCAAAGTGAATCTCAAAAATAAGATGAAGGAGAGCCGTGCTTCGTTTTCGGCCATTTCATTGGCCTTTAATCCACAAGACTCACTGGGAGCCAACGTCGGGAATAATTCAGGGGATCAAACCATTGCCCCGGGGGAGTCCAGGACATATACCTATTATGCCGATCCCTTTATCGGTGAAATTTCGTCTCTGGTATGGGATTGGGGAAATGTGATGCTCAATCCTCGAAACGGTCTATTCGGTGCGGTAATCATCGGGCCGAAAGGGTCTCAATATCGTGACCCAAGGTCCGGTGCTGACATTTCCTTGAAAAATAACTGGGAAGCCGATGTGATTATTGACCGGACCATTCCTGGTCAAGAATCGCGCCGAAATTACCGGGATGTGGCCCTCTTCTTTCAAGATGAAGACAACATCATTGGGACCAGCTTTATGCCGTATGTGCAGAATGTCGCCGGCCTCACCGGGGTCAATTACCGGTCGGAACCTTATCCTTACCGTGAAGAGGCTGGTTGTACACTTGGACGCATGTTCCAGCCCTGTGAGGTGGATAATCCAAAGGATCCGGTAACTCCACTGATCCAGGCACATGCAGGTGATCCTGTCAGGATTCACGTGTTCGGTGCCAATAGCGAACAAAACAGTATGTTTAGTGTAGAAAAGCATGAATGGCCGATTGAACCATTCATGCCGGGTGCCGATCAAATCAGTGTAGTCGAATTCGCCGGATCGGAAACGATCGATGTGTTGATTCCTTCCGCTGGAGGGATTGACATGCTTGCAGGGGATTATGTCTGGAATAACCAGCGCCTGCCTTATTCACAATCCGGTCAGTGGGGCTACTTCAGGGTTCTTCCAAAAAGTGACCAACGGATTGTTCCCCTCGAAGGAGGTGCAAGGGAGGTCAAGCAGGCTTCGATTGATCCGGTGGAGGATGGGAGAGCGTTGCCGGTGGCAGTCAAGTAACCACCGTTAGTGTTTAAGTTTTAAAAATGGGGGATTCATTGAGAATCCCCCATTTTTTTTGAAATTCAAACACTATTCTTTGATTTTCTGTGAAAAGAAGAAGATTAAAGTGACCACTTATGGAAATCTGAAAGATATTTCGCGTCTCTTTTTTGAAATGGGACCGTACCACCTTCAATCAATGGCCTTAAATTATGTTATTACCCCTCGAAGATTTGTAATTATTCGCTGCTTTTGAAGGGAGATAACCATATATCATATCGCAATTATTTTTCTCTTTCTTGAGAGAAGGTCATAAACCCAGCCACGGGATGCAATCTCCTTGGTTCTCTCAACTTTATTATATTATTAAGATTATCCGATAAATGCAGCGTCCTATTTCTTCATTCTATCGGCGTTCCCAAAATCTCAATGGGGGAATGTGTTTGTGAGGTAATACGACTTCACCCCTATATGAATTTCAAAGGTCTTGTCCTGTACCGGCCTTCTATGGCTTAAATCGATGGAAATAGGCCGTTTCCCTTTCCGGCTTTTCATCACTTCCCCTATTTTAGAAAAACATCGTATATGGTCTTTGCCTGAAATCTCTTGACCCCGCCAATAGGCGAAGCTACGATTTGATTTTATGGATGAGGAAGCTGAATCCAAAATAATTTGGTTCAAGGTCAAGCCTTCTTCCACGGAAGACAAGGAGAGTTCATAGTTCGTATTAGGATTTTGAATTCACCAGTTGTTTCATCTGTGCTCCCTTAGGCCTAGAATGAACTCGGAGGACCCTATGTGTGCAATACAACGAAGGAAAAGCCTTGTTGCAAAGGGCTTGTTGGCGGCTGGTCTCACTCTGTTGTCCGGGATGATGGCATGGGCACTGGACGTGTCCGATATACGACCACAATGGACCGACGAGGGCAAGCGCTTGGCTTTGCAGCGAACACAATGGCCGACCAAAGAGGAGCGTGTGTTGATTCCGGCAGGCTGGTTTACCATGGGGAGTAATAAAAAAATTGACCGGGTAGCCTACCGGGCTGAAATGCCACAACGTCAGGTGTATCTGGATGCTTTTGAAATCGATAAATATGAAGTGACGGCCTTGGAGTATTTGCGCTTTGTCGTGGCTACGGACCGTCCGCCATTGCCGGACTGGAAATACGACGGGGGCAATTTCCAGGAAAGCATGTCCCACCATCCGGTGATGCATGTATCGTGGCATGATGCTGATGCCTATTGCCGGTGGGCGGGCAAGCGACTGCCTTCGGAGGCGGAATGGGAAAAAGCCGCTAGGGGAAGCGATGGACGGATCTATCCCTGGGGAAATACTCCGGCGGGTCTCACACGAGCCAATTTTGGGCGAACGGGCGCATCCGGTCCGGTCCGTGATAGACCCGAGCGGTTGCTTCTCTATCCGCCGATAATTTCCGTTGATAAATATGAAAACGGGGAGAGTCCCTATGGGGTGGGGCAAATGGCGGGGAATGTCGCGGAGTGGGTGAACGATTGGTATGAACCTGAATACTATCGCACGGCTCCAGACCGGAATCCTCAAGGCCCGTCCACGGGTTCGCATCGGGCATTTCGTGGCGGTGGCTGGATAGATAGCACCCCGACCGTGCGGACGGCCCAGCGCAATGGGACGGCTCCGGAAACCGCGGCTAACTGGCTTGGCTTCAGGTGTGCTGCCGATGTGAAGACAGACCTCACTCATTCGCCACCAAAATCATGAAGGTGAGAGGTGGTGGGTCTCAGGATGCGTCGTTGGTCTACCCCGTTTCCCCTTCCATTGTGCTGGCTACTTGCATTGAAGGCCTCATCTCCTGGACTCAGTGAAGCCTAAGGGCCTTAGTGGATTTTGGGATGCCTGGAGGCTCAGATCTGACCTCGCTGTTATTCAACAATGGCAGGGTGATTTTTAAGGAGTGGCTTACTCAAAAAGGAGCCTCCATGGGTTATGAATTGCCATTGTGGATTTTTAGAAGGCTTCGGTTTGTCGTGGAACGTGACTCGAGTTTATTCCAGCCCTTCGTGCCCATCGGAATGAAACAGATGCAAAGCATTTCTAATTATTCTTATTTGTCGGCAGTTATGGAAAGGAGGGAGTTGGAATGGCGATGAGTGTCATGTTACTCGTTATTATCCTGATGATGTGTTCATCCATGGGGTTGGCCTATCAAGAGATCGCGGTAAGCAATGGCGGGGCGATTCAAGGTCGTGTCAGTATTGTTGGGGACAATCCTCGACCTATGGCGTTTAATCTGGTCACGATCCCGGACGCGGTATATTGTGGAAGGATTTCAACTGGAACAGGATGGCGCATTGTTGAGGATTTTATCATTGGTCCCCAGGGGTCATTAAAAGATGCCGTGGTCATGGTGAGGGGGATAGAAAAAGGCAAACCGTTTTCTTTGCCAAAGGTGGAGGTCGAAGCGATTGATTGTGATTTTTTGCCGTTTGTCAATGTGTTACGTGACCAAGATGAAATCACCGTGATTAATATGGATCCGGTAGAACATGATATCCAAGGATATGAAACGGCCAGAGAGCGAGGGGCCAGGGTATTGTTTAATCGTCCATTGCCCATGAACCCATTCCATAAGGTGGTTGGGCTGTTCGGGAAAAGTGCTCACACTCACCTCCCTGGGGAACCGATGGTTGAACAAATCCATTTGCGAAAAGGACGAAATGTGTTTGTCATGCAATGTGGATTTCATCCTTATATGTTTTCATGGGGGGTAGTGGTGGAAAATCCCTATTATTCGATTTCTAAAGAAGATGGAGCCTTCGAAATTAAGGATATTCCAGCCGGAGAATATGAAGTTGCTGTTTGGCATCCTGGGATGAAAACCTATTTGGAGAAAAAAGTGCTTGTGGAAGCGGGGAAAACCATGACGTTGGATTTCCAATATGAGTCTCCCCAAGGACGGCGAAGCGTGCATGAAATGCAGAAGAATCCGCATTTTGGCCTGGAATTGCTTGGAGAAGGAGTTGAGATCATTCCGTCGGTACGACAGCAAATTCCCTGAGGTCATGAGGTGATCCTGAAAATGAGTCGAATGGTAAAAATTGTCGTGATGGGTCTCATCTGGGCCATCAGTTCGACCGCTTTAGCCTATGAAGTGACTGAAGTAAAAGGAGGGGCCACCATTCTAGGCACGGTGACCCTAAAGGGAGTTCCGCCTTCCCCCAAAGCCTATAACCTGATTACGTTCCCCGATCCTGAGTATTGCGGCCGCATTTCGGATGGCCAGGGCTGGCGCCTGCTCAAAGATTTCGTGGTTAATGATCAGAGTCAGATTCAAGGGGTTGTGATGGTGGTTGAAGGAGTCAAATCTGGAAAACCATTTACGCTTTCCATTCCGCGAGTGGAAGCTCGGGATTGCCAGTTTCTCCCTTTTACAACGGTGATTCGTGATGAGCATGGGGTTGAAGTGGTGAATATGGATCCGGTCATGCATGATATTCAGGCCTATGAGACTTCTTTGATGCAAGGAACGCGGGTGTTATTTAATTCTCCTCTGCCTTTTAATCCTCGGCATCAACGAGAGAATATTCACGCGACGCATGAGCATCTTCCGGGTAAATCCCTGGTTCATCAATTTCAACTGAGCAAGGGACGCAAAACCTTTGTGATGCAGTGTGGGTTCCACGCCTACATGGAGAGTTGGGCCATCGCGGTGGATAATCCCTATTTCACCTTTACCAATGAAATGGGAGAGTATGTGATTTCGTTACTCCCACCGGGAAGCTATCGCATCCGGGCCTGGCATCCCAGCGTCAAACATGAGCAGGTCCACACATTTACCGTGGAATCCAATCAGACCGTTCGGATGGACTTTTCTTTGTTATCTCCCGTGGGGCGTTGGACCCCGCACACCATGCAAGCCCCGCCTCGATTTACCTCCGCTGTGCTGGGACGCCCTGTCCTGATCGAGCCGCTGGTCGAACAGCAAAGGCCATGAAATGAATAGATTTTTTCGACCTTCACTCACAATCATGTAACAGGAGAGTGGGAAGCCTGGTTGTTTGCACCATTGTCGGAATGGTGTCCTGGTGTCCATCGGGCTTGGCCTTTGCCGAACCCGTGCATCTCTCTAGCGACCGTCCCATTGAATTTTCAGCAAGACTGGTGCGGAAAACGGGTGGACGTATCGCCAACGCCCAACTGTTTGTGAAAAAGGATCGCTATCGCATTGAACCTTCAGGGGGAATACGAACGGAGTTGGGCTATGCGGGTGTCACAATTGTCCGGTTGGATGAACAAAAAATCTGGCATGTGTTGTCCCGTCGGCGAATCGTCCTGAGCATTCCCTTCACTTCGGATTATTTGTTACCATTTTCTGTTCAGTTGGAAGGAGAGACGAGTCGAATCGTTATTGGGAATTCCGTGGTAGGTGACCAGCCGGCCTTGCTGTATGAAGTGGTGGTCCAAAATCGGTTTGGCCAACTCGAACGATATTTCGAATGGGTGGATCCTCAACGAGAAATTCTCTTGAAACTTTTAAGCCAGGATCGAGATTGGTTTGTGGAATATCGGCATGTGGTGCTTTCCCCGCAACCAGATTATTATTTTGAAGCCCCTTTGGGCTACCGGACTATTAAGGCTCAGGAAGCCCAGGTTCCGAGAGGGTAGGAGTATTATGATTCAGACAGGAGATGGGATTGGATATAAAAAGATGGGGAGTGCTTGGACGTTGGTCTTAGGAATCATGTGGCTTTTCTCAGGCTTCGTCTGGGCGGAAGAAGCTCGTGATTCAGCGGTATTACAAGCGCAAAGAGCCTATAAACAGGGGCAATTTCAACAGGTGGTTGATCTTGTGAAACCCTTACTCAAGGATGCTTCCACGCCTTCTCAGGTTTCTCGATTGCACATCCTCGCCTTAGCCGGTTTGGGGAAAACCGCCGAAGCCCTTGATGCCTATGAAAAAGGGATAACAGTTGCGAAGCAGGAAGATGAAAGTTTGTTGCGACAGACCGCCATTGCCAGTATTTTGCCCCTCCGTTTTGATATGCGGGATCAGATTCGAGGGGCTGCATATACGGCGTTGAAGGAAATCGATTCAGATAATGTCGTGGAATATTTGGAAGAAGGTCTGACTGACGAATCCGGCATGATCCGGGCGTTGGTGGCCGAAGCGTTAGGAAAACGAAAGGCCGGACAGCGTTCCAAGCGATTTCGAGAATCCTTGAAAGATGAGGCCGGTTTGGTTCGATCCACAGTCTTGATCGGGCTTGGACAATCTGGTGACGGGAGCCTGGTGCCCATGATTGAGCCATCCTTGAACGACGAGCAGCATCTCGTTCAAATTGCAGCGGCCAGGGCGTTATATGAATTGGGCAACAAGCATTACTGGGCTCGTTTGGAGCAAGGCGCTCAAAGCCAGGAGGGCTATGAACGCGGAGCGGCCATCCGTGCCTTTGGCGAATTGGAAGATCGTCGTGCGATACCCATCCTGGAAAAGACAATTTCCGATGATCAGCCCTCTATCCGTGCCGCGGCCATTGCCTCTTTAGGAAAATTGAAAGCTCCAGAATCCTTACCGACCCTGAAAGCTGCCTTGTTTGATCGAATTCCTGCGGTGCGGAGTGTGGCGGCCTTCAGCATGGGGTATTTTGAGCAACGTCAGGTTTTAACCCCATTAACCAGGGCGTTGGCCGATTCGAATGCCGGTGTGCAGGCGGCGGCAGTGGCGTCATTGTTACGCGTGGGAGCACCTTATGCAGTGGTCAAGGATACCGTCCAACAACTTCTCACTGACCAAAATCCCGCCATTCGGTCTGGTGCGGTCAAAGCGCTCGGAAATGGAAAGGGCAGGGATATCATTGCGGCTCTAATCTTGGCCCTTAATGATCCGCTTCCTCGTCCTCGGATTGTGGCTGCCCGCGCATTGGGCCGAGTAGGGGATCGCATGCAGTTGGCGGTTTTGAAACGCACGCTTCGGGATGCCGATGAAGCGGTGCGGGTGACCGCGGCGGCAGCCATTGTGACCATTCTGGATAACGAGATCGGCATTTAGTCGATCAACAAATTGTTGCGCGGTGTTGGTCTGTCCTTAGATATCCCTGATGGGAGTGACAAACAATCCTGCTGTGAACGTTCCCCCCTAAAATTGGGTTGATATGAAATTTTCCAGCGTAGCGCGATCCTGGCACCTTATCCTGAAGGAATGTTCCTTTCCTGGTGTTTCTGCCGTGTATGATTCCCTTCCTATTCCTGGTGGAAGCAGATCCTGGATCATGGGTGGGCTCAGCGTGTTTCTTCTCATGAGTCCCCTTCACGCTGAAACAACCCCTGTGGGTGAGGAGGCCGGCCGGCCGGCTATCCAATGGCATGAATGGGGATCGGAGGCCTTCCGAAGAGCCCAAGCTGAGGATAAATTGATTCTCTTAGATCTCACTGCCGTATGGTGTCATGCATGTCATGTGATGGATCGGACCACTTACGCCAATCCTCGTATCATCCAGTTGTTGAATGACAACTTTATTCCTATTCGGGTCGATACCGATCAGCGTCCGGATTTAGAGGCTCGCTATCGAGCGGGAGGGTGGCCGACGACCAATCTGCTATTACCGACCGGGGAGATTCTCTTTCAAGCGAACGCACTGGAATTTGAGGAAATGGAAGAAATGCTTCATCAGGTGCAGTCTATCTATGCAACCGACAAGGCTGCTTTACTCAAGCATGCCTCCCTGTTATGGAAGCGGGTGCAGGAGAAGGTCGAACCCAGCCCTTCCAGAGGGAATGCGCTTCAGGTTTCTATGGTTGAGCAAAGTGTTGAGATCCTGAGAAAGCAATTTGACGCTGTCAATGGAGGGTTTCGGGATGCCCCCAAATTTTTTGAACCCGAAGCGATCCAGATGGCCTTTGCACATGGCTTCTTTGAAGATGACCCTGAGTTGATCAAGATGGGATTGGACACCTTGGAAAAACAGGTGCCCTTGCTTGATCCGGTTTGGGGCGGGTTTTACCGCTATGCTGAACAAGCGGACTGGACCCAGCCGCATTTTGAAAAAATATTGATGATTCAAGCCCAAAATCTTCGCAATTATGTTGAAGCCTTCCAACTCACCGGAGATCTTCAGTTCAAACGCATCGCCTTAGCCCTTATTGAGTATGTCTCGCGGTTTTTAACGGATCCGCAAACGGGGTTGTTTTATGAAAGCCAAGACGCCGATGTCCGGGGCGCTGAGGAAGGACGGTTTGTATCGGGTACTGAGTACTATGCCCTGAGCGAGAGCAGGCGATTGGCCATCGGCATTCCGCGAGTGGATCAGCGAATGTTCACAGGGAGTAATGCGTTGATGGCGTGGGCCTACCTGTATGCCTCCCCGGTGTTGGGAAAGCCGGAGATACGGGAAACGGCACTTCAGGCGCTGAACCGGTTGTTTGAAAAACGCTTTGACGTGAAGAGGGGGCTCGCCCATGTCGAAACGGAAGGCGTGCACAACTTGTACGGGTTATTATCGGACCACATTCTCTTTGGACAAGCGTTGGTTGAGGCCTTTAGCTCGACAGGGCAGTCCCGATTTTTGCAAAATGCCGAAGCTCTTGCCGAAGTCAGTCAGCAATTATTACAAGATCCCGTGCATGGGGGATTCTTCGATCATCCACGCATGTCAGACACATTGGGTCTTTTGAAGTTACCCACGAAACCGGTGACGGAAAACTTTCGAGCCGCGCTGTGGTATCTGACTCTTTTTCATCTCACGGGGAAGCAAGAGTACCGATCCATTTCCGAGAGGACGTTGCAGTCCATGGTCACTTCTCTGCAACCTCTTCCCATCGCGTTGGCCGGTTTAGCTATCGATCAATGGTTTCGGATTCCTGTTCATATTGCGGTGCTGGGAACACCCGGGGATCCAAGGGCAAAAGCCTTGTTGTTGGAAGGCCGGCGACTGTATTGCCCTGGGAAAATTGTGAGAGGGTATGACCCCCAGGAAGGGCAACCGAAATGGGGTGAAATTGTTTTTCCTTTTGATGGTCGTCCGGTGGTCTTTGTCTGTACTGATCGAATATGTTCGGCTCCGGTCTTTCAAGAAGAGGCGATAAAAGAGAGTATTGCTGAAATATTGGCAGTACTGAAAGAACCTGTGCGTAGTAAATGAAGAGAATTATCCCGATAACTGGTTGTCCTTGGGATATTTTTGAGAAGAACCGTATTTCTGTAACTTTGTATTTTTCATAAACTAAAAGGCCTAAGACATGATCCGAATGACCTAATATGGGTTAGTTTCCTTGACACGTTTTTTTTGTTCCTGATATATACGGAAGTGGGTGCTGTCTTGTTATCATGCCAAGATCAACTTTCTTTATCTGGCCGGGGTAAAGCTGGGAGGTCGGTTTTAAGCTGTTCAAGTTTAGTGAGTTACCCTCGTCAACTCAATTTTTTTCTTAACTAGGAGGAAGAATCATGAGGAATCGTCAGTCTCTTATTATGTCTCTGTTGGTCGGTGGCATTCTGCTCGCCGCACCTTTAGTTGCCCAGGCAGGTGGAACCATTAAAGGAAAAGTTACGTTTGCCGGAAAAGTTCCGCCACCGAAGGAATTTGCGTTCTCCAAATTCCCCAATGTGGAATTTTGTAAAAAAAATGAGAGTAAAAGCGCGGATGGGAACACCCGTTTGCTTAAGGAAGTTGAAGTGGATGGAAGCAAGGGGTTGAAAAATGCGGTGGTGTCGGTTCGTGATATTGAGGACAAGGAATTTAGAGCCAAAGCCAAAAAAGAGGCCCCGCAATTGGTGGAAGCCGAATTATGCGAATTTAAGCCGTATACGGGGATTTCTGTGAGTCTGGGCCAATTTAAAGTGGTCAATAACGATGCCGATCCCAGCGATCCCAAATCGGCGGAAGGCGTGTTGCACAACCCACATAGCTTCGACCAATTGGGTGCCAAATCCAGCACGGAGTTCAATATCGGTTTGGCCAGGAAAGGCGATTCGTTGGAAAAAATGGTCAAACTGAAAATGTCTAAAAAGGGTTCAGTGTTGCGGTTGCAATGTGACCAGCATGAATTTATGCAAGGCTGGTATTTGCCGGTGACCAATGCCCACTATGGTGTGGCCGGTGCAGATGGAACATTTGAAATCAAGGATGTGCCGGCTGGTAAGCACAAAGTGATGGCGTGGCATCCTATTGCCGGTAAAGTGGAAGCCGATGTGGATGTGAAGGATGGGGGAACCATCGAAGCCAATTTTGAAATTAAATAAGTCTGTTCCCGTCGAGGAATAGCTTTTCCGACAAGGGCAACTAGCACACGGCTAGTTGCCCTTGTTTTTTGGGGCGGCTTCGATAACTTTCCTTATCTTTAAAGATTTGACCTCGCAAAGTGACCCCGTTAAGATCGACTTCGGCAATGACTCTTTATGTCGTCTTTTGAGTTTGAGGCACCGTGTGACACGTGAGTTGTCCCTCGCAGATATTTTCCAGATAGGTTATTACTGGGAAACCAAAATTCTCCTCACTGCTGTTAAGCTCAATCTCTTTTCCGCTCTCAAGGGACAATCTCTGACAGTCAATCAGGTGGCCAATACCCTGAATCTTAACCCACGGGCCTTGGAATTGGTGATGAACGCCTTAGTCGCTATGCGCGTGTTAACGAAAGAGGATAAG